>JBNJFV010000049.1:15108-16237 GCA_051747145.1 Halobacteriota archaeon | reverse complement strand
AGCACGATGTACGACCCACGGTTCGATCCACAGTACGTGCAACGACCCGCAACGCCGCCGCGGTACGGTCGGGTCGATCCACAGACCGGCCAGTGGCAGCCAGCGCAGATCGATCCGACCACCGGACAACCGATACCCGCCCGTGCCGTCTCCGACGTAACGCCGGCTGAAGCCACGTCGACAGTGGCCGGGTCGGCCGGGCCGGGAGTGCAGCCGCAGGGACCGCAAGCGCCACCGCCGGGTGAGACGATCCAAATGACCGCCGCCAAGACAGCGCCGGCGGGAGAGACGGCGGAAACGGTGCCCGCCGTGCCCGCGATCGACATCACCGAAAGCGACGAGGACGTGCTCGTCACGATCGACATGCCCGGATTCGAAAAGGATAACATCCTGTTGCAGACCGATGACCACGCGCTCATCGTGACCGCCGAGCGGGAACTCGACGTGGAGGAGGATCACAGACTCGTCCACCAGGAACGAGCCACGCACGTCAAACGCGTCGTTCAGCTGCCGCCGGGAGCGACGAGCGAAGACGCGACCGCGTCGCACAAAAACGGCGTCTGTCGCATCACGATCCCCAAAGCCGAACCCGACAACCGTCGGACAATCGGCTTCGAGTGACTGCCGAGGCGACACTCGAAGGCGACCGTCCCAGCGCGACCACGACGGTGGCAGTATACGCTGCTTATTTTCCTAATCGATCAAGATAGTTTCGGAGATTTTCGGCATCGATCGATCCCGGTTCGGAGAAACGCTAATATACGCCCCGATACCAAATACTGCTTAGGACCACGTTACACCGCCGCACGGGCACCGATCGTGGCGAGGTAACGGATGACACATGGAGAGTTACACACGAATTTCCGAACTCAGACACGCCGGGCAGCGTATCGAGGTTCCGGACCGGGCTCGCGACGTGACCGTCGAACCGAGCGAACGACCGGGATACCTTCGCGTCTCGTATCTCACACCCGTTCGAACCGTCCCGATCGACGATCACGCTGGGGACGACGACGGAAGCGACGAGACTCCCCCGTACATCAACTAAACGGGTAACTGCGCGACAGAGCCGGCGGGTTAGTACTCATTCGCGATCGAGATAGCCTACTCATTCGCGATCGAGATAGCC
>JBNJFV010000049.1:4535-15008 GCA_051747145.1 Halobacteriota archaeon | reverse complement strand
TACTCATTCGCGATCGAGATAGCCTACTCATTCGCGATCGAGATAGCCGATCGCTTCCTCGTCTGTGACCTGCCGGAAGTCGCGGTAATGAGATCCTACCGCCACGAACGGCCGCGGCGTCTCGACGGTAATCACCTCGTCGGCCTCCTCGCGGAGTTCGGCGATCGTGTCTGCCGGGGCCACCGGGACCGCGAGGACGACGCGCTCGGCATCGGTCGCCCGAAGTTGCCGGAGGCACGCCCGCGCGGTCGCGCCGGTCGCGACGCCGTCGTCGACGAGGACGACAACCTCCCCGGAGAGATCCCCGAGGTCCTCGCCCTCGCGGTAGTCGCGCACCTTCTGTCGGGCGACCGCTTCCTCCTCCTCGCGCACGCGATCGATGTGCGACTGGGGGACGGACAGTCGATCGATCAGCTCCTCGTTGAGCCAGACGCTACCGTCGCCCGCGACCGCGCCGATCGCGAGTTCGGGGTTGTGTGGCGCACCGAGCTTCGTGGCGACGACGACGTCGAGGGGGACATCGAATCGATCGGCGATCGGCTTTGCGACCGGCAGCCCCCCGCGCGGGATCGAAAAGACGCGGTCGGGACTGACGTCGCGGTCGGCGAGTCGATCGGCGAGCCGTTCACCGGCGACCGTTCGGTTCTGAAATGCCATTGTCGATCACGTCCTCAGAGAACGTTCGGGCGCTACTGACTTAGTTCACGGTACAGGCCCCCGATTTCGGACGGACCGATCGACCGGTGCCGACGACGTCCCGATCGGACCGATCGACCGGTGCCGACATCCCGATCGGACCGATCGAACCGTGCGCCGGTGTTTCGATCGTCCGCCGGTTGCCAACAGTCTCCGGTAGTCTTTAAGCCGATGAGCGGCTACTGACGGGCATGAAATGGAGTACGGACTGGGGACTGCGTGGTCGGATGGCGTTCACGATGTTCCTGCTTTTCGCCCTCTACATCGTCTTTCTCGGCGTATTGGTGCAGATGGGTGTCGGTCTCGTCAGCATTGTCCTGTTGATGGGGGCGTTCTCGTTCGCACAGTACTTCTTCAGCGATCGGATCGCGCTGTACAGCATGGGCGCGACGCAGGTGAGCCCGGAGGAGGCCCCGGGGCTTCACCGAACGATCGAACGGCTCTCCCAGCAGGCTGACCTGCCGAAACCGCAGGTAGCAATCGCCGACACGCAGGTGCCGAACGCGTTTGCGACCGGCCGCAACCAGAAGAACGCGACCGTCGCCGTCACCAGCGGGCTTTTGCGAACGCTCGATCAAGAGGAGCTGGAGGGCGTCATCGCCCACGAACTCGCACACATCAAAAATCGCGACGTGATGGTGATGACGATCGCGTCGTTCCTCTCTTCGATCGCCTTCCTGATCGTCAGGTGGGGGTGGCTCTTCGCGGGGAACGATCGCAACGCGCCGCCGGTGTGGGTCGCGATCGTCGTCTCGCTCGTGGTGTGGATCGTCTCGTTCCTGTTGATCCGCGCGCTCAGCCGCTATCGCGAGTACAGCGCCGATCGGGGCGCGGCGATGATCACCGGCAACCCCGCCGCGCTGGCCTCTGCGCTACGCTCGATCAACGGCCGGATGGATCGGGTCCCGAAGGAGGACCTGCGCGACCAGGCGGAGATGAACGCCTTCTTCATCATCCCGATCCGATCGGGTTTCATCGGCAAACTCGCGAGCACCCACCCGCCGATGGAATCGCGCGTCGAGCGACTCCGCGAGATGGAACGGGAGATCGCAACCGCCTGAACCGAGTTGCTCGATCGCCCACGTGACAAACGGATAGAGGGCCGAGACAAACGGATTCGGACCCGAGCCGAACAGGGCAGATACCGATCGACGGCGTTTTGTTCCCCGATCGGCTCGGGCGGGCCGTCCGTCGGGACTTTTAGGCTTCCGGCCCAACCCGATGCCATGGGCGTCTTTGATACGATCCGATCGGTCCTCGGAATCCGCGCGGAAGCGGACGCGACGCGGGAGGCTGACCCGGACGACCTCTTCGGGATGTCGACCGCGTACATGACGATGCAAGCCGACCTGGGCTACGAGAACGCGGGGGTGGCGGCGCTTTGTTTCTCGGCTGTCGACAGCCACAGCTTCACGGAGATGGTCGAGGAGGTCGAAGCGATCCTGAAAGCCGGCGAGGAGGAGACGGGGACGACGTTCAGTCGGCACCTCGACCACCACGGGTACAACTGGGTCATCCTCGAGGACGACGATCCCGAGGATTTGCTGACGAGCGTCCACTTTGCGGCGGACACCTTCATCGAGGAGGGGTACGGATCGCGACTGCTCGCTGCGATCTTCGCGTTCGATACAGGTGACCACCACGCCTACTGGATCTACTCGTTCCGCCGTGGCGGTTACTACCCGTTCGTGCCCACTGGATCGAACTCGCGGGATACGAAAACCGAGTTCAAACTCCAGTCGGTGCTCGACGGGGAGTTGGAGGTCGAAGCCGACGAGCGCTACTGGTACCCGCTGTGGCCCGATCGACCGGGTGACTACCCCTGGGAGTGATCGACCGGGTGACGACCCTCAGAATCGATCCTCGACGGTGAGCACCGGCGAATCGCGACGACGCTTGACCGGGCGCTCTCGAGCGGTTTTTACTTTCACTACGCGGTAAACGACGTTTTATGTACGGAGGCGAGCAAAGACCAGATAGCATGGCAGAAGACGACCTCGAGTCTCTCCCCGGTGTCGGCCCAGCGACCGCAGACAAACTCGTCGAGAACGGCTACGACAGCTATCAAAGCATCGCCGTTGCGAGCCCAGGCGAACTGTCGAACAAAGCCGACATCGGCGACAGCACCGCATCGGACATCATCAACGCCGCACGGGACACCGCCGACGTCGGCGGCTTCGAGACGGGCGCGGCGGTGTTGGAACGCCGCGAGCAGATCGGCAAACTCTCCTGGCAGGTCCCCGAGATCGACGAGCTGCTCGGCGGGGGCCTCGAAACCCAGTCGATCACGGAAGTGTACGGCGAGTTCGGTGCCGGCAAGTCGCAGGTGACCCACCAGATGGCGGTCAACGTGCAGCTTCCGAAGGAACACGGCGGGTTACACGGATCGTGCATCTTCATCGATTCGGAAGACACCTTCCGTCCCGAACGGATCGACGACATGGTTCGCGGCCTCGACGACGAACTCATCGAGGCGACGATGGCCGATCGAGAGATCGAGGGCACCCCCGACGACGACGACGCGATGGAGGAACTGATCGCGGCGTTCCTCGACAACATCCACGTCGCGAAGGCGTTCAACTCCAACCACCAGATCCTGCTCGCCGAGAAGGCAAAGGAGCTGGCCGGCGAGCACGAGGACACCGACTGGCCGGTCCGGATCGTCTGCGTGGACTCGTTGACCGCGCACTTCCGCGCGGAGTACGTGGGCCGCGGACAGCTCGCCGATCGCCAGCAGAAACTCAACAAACACCTCCACGACCTGATGCGGATCGGCGACCTGTTCAACACGGGCGTGCTCGTCACGAACCAGGTCGCCTCGAACCCCGACTCGTACTTCGGCGACCCGACCCAGCCGATCGGCGGGAACATCCTCGGACACACCTCGACGTTCCGGATGTACCTCCGGAAATCGAAAGGCAACAAACGAATCGTCCGCCTCGTCGACGCGCCGAATCTCGCAGACGGCGAGGGGATCATGCGCGTGAAGGGCGAAGGTCTCAAACCCGAGTGAGGGGTCGCCCGACGCACCGCGTCGAGTCGACCTGACGGCGCGATCGAACCGTGCGCACGATCGGACTGTTCTCGTACTCGATCGCCGAGTAGCCGTCGTTCGATCGCCGAGAGTTGATACTCGATCGCCGAGAGCGACGGCGCAGATCGCAGTTCGCTCCGTTCGACGCCACGCGCCGATCACCGACCGCGCGCGGAGACGGCCACCGCGCACCGGACACATACAACAACTGACAAAACGTCCGTCAGGTTATCTGGCAACGTTTGTCACGAAACTGCGGAGAATACACCCTTATACACATTATGTTTGTCCTTAAATAGGACGGGCGTCAAATAATGCTCCCAAATATTTGTGTATTTAAACGATTACCCTTATATGTGTGCCTTCCATGGCTTCTAACCGTGATAGAGAGCACAAACATGTTCCACACACGCAAATACATGAACGGTTGTCCAGATATTGTATCGAAACATACGTCGGTCGGGGTGATCGCATGAGCACGCTCCTGCAAGTCGATCCGGAGGTACTCGTCGAAGGGATCAACCTGCTTTGGGTTGCCCTCGCGTGTTTCCTCATCTTCTTCATGCACGCCGGCTTCGCGATGTTGGAAGCCGGGCAGGTGCGTTCGAAGAACGTCGCAAACCAGTTGACGAAGAACCTCCTGACGTGGAGCGTCGGTGTTATCGCGTTCTTCTTCGTCGGAGCGGCGATGGAGTCGATCGTCGGCTACCTCACCGGCGGTTCGGCAGTCGGGATCGGCGAGGCGTTCAGCGGCGTCATCTCGCCTGCCGACTCGAACGCGTGGATCGGCTGGCTGTTCGGCGCGGTGTTTGCGATGACCGCGGCGACGATCGTCTCCGGGGCGGTCGCCGGGCGGGCGAAACTGCGCGCGTACGTCACCTACACCTTCCTGCTCGCGGCGATCATCTACCCGGTGGTCGTCGGCTTCACGTGGGCGGGTGGGTTCCTCGACGCGCTTGGATTCCACGACTTCGCCGGCGGGATGATCGTCCACGGGATGGGCGGCATCGCCGGGCTCACCGCAGCCTACGTGCTCGGCCCACGTCTCGGGCGCTACGCCGAGGACGGGTCCACGAACGTGATCCCCGGTCACTCGATGACCTTCGCGGTTCTGGGGACGCTCATCCTCGCGTTCGGCTGGTACGGCTTCAACGTCGGGACGACTGCGACCGTCTTTGCGATCGAGGGCGGCGAACTCGTCCTCGACGGCTACGCAGTGGTCGGTCGCGTCGCCTTCGCGACGACGGTCGGGATGGCAGCCGGCGCGATCGGTGCGGCGGCCGCCTCGCTGTTGCTCACCGAGAAGGTCGACACGCTGTACGTCGCAAACGGGCTCCTCGCGGGGCTCGTCGGCGTCACCGGGATCGCCGACGCGATCACGTGGTGGGGAACGCTGCTGGTCGGCGCGATCTGCGGCCTCCAGCTGCCGATCGTCTTCGAGTTCGTCAGTAGCCGGATGAAGATCGACGACGTCTGTGCGGTCTTTCCGGTTCACGGCTCCGCGGGCGTCATCGGCGTGCTCGCGCTTCCGTTCGTGGGCGTGGCTGGCTTTTCGGTCGATCTGCTCGTCGCGCAGGTCGCAGGCGTCGCGGTAATCACGGTCTGGACGGTGCTTGCGACCGCAGCCGTCTTCGGCGCGTTCAAAGCGATCGGCCAGGCGCGGGTCTCACCCGAGCACGAACACGAGGGGCTCGACATCTCCGAACACGGTGTCGACACCTACCCGGAGTTCGGTCGTCCCGAGACCGTGACCGATGGCGGTGCGACGATCCGTACCGACGGAGGTGAAGCCAATGAGTGACCCGGCTACCACGGCGGACGGCGAGATCAAAATGATCACGGCGATCGTCCGGCCCGACAAACTCGGAGCGGTCAAACAGGCGCTCGCGGAAGCGGGTGCCCCCTCGCTGACGGTCACAAACGTCTCCGGTCGCGGCAGCCAGCCCGCAAAGAAGGGCAGCTGGCGCGGCGAGGAGTACACGGTCGACCTCCACCAGAAGGCGAAAGTCGAATGCGTCGTCGCCGACGTTCCCGCAGCGGCGGTCGTCGACGCGATCCGCGAAGCAGCCCAGACGGGCGAACCCGGAGACGGAAAGATATTCGTCTTGCCCGTCGAGGACGCCGTTCAGGTCCGAACGGGGAAAACCGGGACGGAGGCGGTCTAACGCGATCGGCTCGTCGTCGCCACCCGGTTTCCGAACCGTCGGCCCGATCCGGTGAGCACCGCCGGGTCGACAACCACCTGCGTGTCGTATCGACTCCCGGCTCCGCGCCGGTGTAGTCACACCCCTACCAGATCGCATCGGCTCCCGGCTCCGCGCCGGTGTCCCACCCTGTGAGTCACCTACCACAGACATCCTGCTATCGGCTCGCCCCGGAAGGGCCCGTCGCGAACGGGCCCCATTCTGGGTGCTGTCAGACACGATTCCGACAGAGAGCCATTGGGGCGATAGCACCTGCGATACCAATCCGCCCCGCTAACGGCGCGTCTCCAGAACGACTTTCTCAGTGGCGTCCAAATCACTGCGCATGAACCACGATCGGTCCAGATCGCTGTACGATCGGGCGTTATCGGTCATTCCGGGCGGGGTGAACTCCTCGATCCGCGCGACGAAACCGTATCCGTTCTTCGTCGCCCGCGGTGACGGCGCGCACGTCATCGACGCGGACGGGAACCGCTACATCGACTACGTGATGGGGTACGGACCGCTTCTGTACGGCCACGACGCGCCCGAACCGGTCCAGTCGGCCGTTCAATCGTACGCCGCCGAGGGACCGATGTACGGCGCACCCACCGAGATCGAGGTCGAACACGCCGAGTTCGTCGCCAGACACGTCCCGAGCGTCGAGATGATCCGGTTCGTCAACTCCGGGACCGAAGCCACCGTTTCTGCGGTTCGGCTCGCACGGGGGTACACCGGTCGGGACAAAATCGTCGTCATGCAGGGGGGGTACCACGGTGCCCAGGAGTCCACACTCGTGGAGGGCTCTGGAACGAACGTGCATCCGAGTACCGCCGGAATCCCCGACAGCTTCGCCGAACACACGATCGCCGTCCCGTTCAACGACGAGGAGGCGATCCGAGCGGTCTTTCAGTCCCACGGGGAAGACATCGCCGGCGTCCTCGTCGAGCCGATCCTCGCGAACACGGGGATCGTCATGCCGATCGACGGCTACCACGAGACGCTCAGGACGCTGTGTGACGAGTACGACTCGCTTTTGGTTTTCGACGAGGTGATCACGGGCTTTCGCGTCGGTGGACTCGGCTGTGCGCAGTCGAAATTCGGCGTCACGCCGGACCTCACCACCTTCGGAAAGATCGTCGGCGGGGGATTCCCGGTGGGCGCGATCGGCGGACGCGCGGAGATCATCGAACACTTCACGCCCTCCGGCGACGTCTTCCAGTCGGGGACGTTTTCGGGGCATCCGGTGACGATGGCGGCGGGCCTCGCGTACCTCGAATACGCCGCCGAAAACGACGTGTACAGCCACATCGACGACCTCGGCGAGCGGCTGCGGAAGGGAATCGCCGAAATCGTCGCCGACCAGGCCCCCGAATACACGGTCGTCGGGACCGACAGCATGTTCAAGACGGTTTTCACCCGGCACGGGTCGACCGATCGAGACGGCCAGTGTGCGGCCGGCTGTCGACAAACCGCCGACTGTCCGCGATACGAGAGCTGTCCGAAAACGGGCGCAGACATCGCCCAGGCGGAGACCGATCGATGGGAGCGCATCTTCTGGCAGGAGATGAAAGACCGGGGGATATTCCTGACTGCAAATCAGTTCGAATCCCAGTTCGTCTCCTACGTGCACACGAGAGAAGACGTCGAAGCGACGCTCGAAGCGTACAAAGAAGCGATTTGAACTGCGAGCGCGCGGTGGGGTCACCGTGTCGGGCGCGCCCGGAACTGGTGTCCTTTTCACTCCCCGTCGCCGAGACTGTGGTATGACGACTGACGCGACACTCCGATTGGCGACGCGTGGCTCCGATCTCGCGCGTCGACAGGCGGGACTCGTCCGCGAGTCGCTGGAGGGGCGACGGCGGACGGTAACGCTGACGGAGGTGACGACGCGGGGCGACGAACTGGCCGACGAACTCATCCATCGGCTCGGGAAAACAGGGGCGTTCGTCCGATCGCTCGACGAGAAGGTCCTTTCGGGGGCAGTCGACGCCGCGGTGCACTCGATGAAGGACATGCCGACGGAGATGCCCGACGAGCTCGTCGTCGCCGGCGTTCCCGAACGCGCACCGGCCGGTGACGTGCTCGTCACCCCCGACGGCGCGACGATCGATCAGCTCCCACCCGGAGCCGTCGTCGGGACCTCCTCGCTCCGCCGGACCGCCCAGTTGAAGGC
Organism: Halobacteriota archaeon; assembly: GCA_051747145.1. Classification (GTDB taxonomy): domain Archaea; phylum Halobacteriota; class Halobacteria; order Halobacteriales; family Haloferacaceae; genus JBNJFV01. The sequence continues at coordinate 6,919 of JBNJFV010000049.1, read as the reverse complement.
TGCCCGTCCGGACCTCCAGGTCGAACCGCTCCGCGGAAACGTCGACACGCGCGTGCAAAAGCTCCTTGCACCCACCCTCCAGCGCGAACACGAACGCCGACTAGAATCGGACGCCGAAGGCGGCGACGAGGAGTCGATCGACGAATCCGCCGCCGAGTGGTTCGACGCGCTCTCGGAACTGGAACGGGAGGCGCTCGGTCGAGCCGTCGACACGACGTTCGATGCGATCGTCCTCGCGGAAGCGGGGCTTCGTCGGAGCGGGTTGTTCGAACGCGTCGAGACGGTACGGCTCGACAGAAGCGAGTTCGTCCCCGCACCCGGACAGGGCGCGCTCGCGGTCACCGCCGCAGATCCCGACGTGATCGAGACGATCCGGACGGCGATCGATCACCCGCGGACGCGGATCGAAACGACCGTCGAACGAACGGTGCTTTCGGAACTCGGCGGCGGCTGCATCGCGCCGATCGGCGTCAACGCGATGTTGCGCGGCGAATACGTCCACACGCGCGTACGCGTACTGTCCGGAGACGGGACCGAAGCGGTGGCGGCGACGCGCGACATCGACGTGCGAAACCACGCCGAGGAGGCCGCCGCGTTCGCAGGCGACCTCCGCGAGGAGGGTGCGGCAACGTTGATCGACGCGGCGAAATCGGCGATGGAGGACGGAGCGGAGTGAGCGCCGATGCGTAAAGAGCACCCATCGAGCGACGAAGACGAATCGACACCGGGGACCGTCTACCTCGTCGGCAGCGGGCCGGGCGATCCGGACCTGCTGACGATGAAGGCCAGGCGGCTCCTGGATACGGCTGACGTCGTCTTGCACGACTCGCTCCCGGGCCCGGAGATCATCGAGTCGATCCCGCCGGACAGACGCGAGGACGTCGGAAAGCGCGCCGGCGGGGAGTGGACGCCACAGGAGTACACGAACCGGCGGCTGGTAGAACTCGCACGCGAGGGCAAGACGGTCGTCCGACTGAAAGGTGGCGATCCGTTCGTCTTCGGTCGCGGCGGCGAGGAGATGGAGTACCTGGCCGAAGCGGCCGTCCCGTTCGAGGTGGTTCCCGGAATCACGTCGGCAATCGCCGGACCGGGGGTCGCCGGAATCCCCGTCACCCATCGCGAGCACGCCTCCAGCGTCTCGTTCGTCACGGGACACGAGGATCCGACGAAAGACGAGTCGGCGATCGACTGGGCGGCACTCGCGGCGACGGGTGGCACCCTGGTCGTGTTGATGGGCGTCGGAAAGCTCCCGCTGTACACGGGCGAACTCCTCGATGCGGGGATGGATCCAGCGACCCCAGTCGCGTTGATCGAGCGTGCAACGTGGCCGGACATGCGCGTCGCGACCGGGACCCTCGAGTCGATCGTCGATGTCTGTGAGGAGGCGGGGATCGAACCGCCCGCCCTGACGGTGATCGGAACGGTTGCGGGCACCCGAGAGCGCGTCAGGCGGTTCATCCGAAATACCGAACTGGCGGGCGAAACGACGCCCGAGGAGAGCGGCGACGATCGCCCGACGGTGGCGGTTTTTCGCCCGGACGACGAGCGGATCGATCGGGCCGCAGAGACGCTGGCCGCCGCGGGCGTCGACCCGGTCGCCGATCCGATGTTGGAGATCGATCCAACCGGCGCGCTCCCAGAATCGGGGGCGACGTACCTGCTCGTAACCAGCAAGACCGGGGTCGAACTCCTCGCGGAGGCCGGCTGGGAACCGACCGACGAGACGGTGTGTTGTATCGGTCCGCAGACTGCGAAAGCAGCCGAGGCGGCGGGGTGGACCGTCGATCTCGTCCCGGAAACGTACACCTCGAGTGGGCTCGTCGACCTACTCGCCGATCGCGTCGAGGGCGAGCCCGTCGAAATCGCCCGTAGCGACCACGGCAGCGACGTGCTCGTCGACGGACTGGTGGACGCGGGCGCGATCGTGAACGAGACGGTCCTCTACCGGCTCGAACGCCCCGCCGACGCGGGAGACTCCGTCGAACTGGCTGCGGCGGGGGCGCTCGACGGCGCGGCGTTTACCTCCTCGCTGACCGTCGAACACTTCGTGGACGCCGCGACCGAGCGGGGACTCCGGGCGGCGGCGATCGACGGTCTGAACGAGGGCGTAGTCGGGGCGATCGGGCCGCCGACCCGCGAGACGGCCGCTGCAGCGGGGATCGACGTCGACGTAGTGCCCAAAGAAGCGACGTTCGAGGCGCTCGCTGCGGCCGTGGTGCGTGCGATCGAGGACGAACAGTGATCGAGATCGGTCGATCCCCGCGGGACAATCGGGATCGGTCGGACGATACGCCAACGACACGAGCGACCGATACGCCAACGACACGAGCGACCGATACGCCAACGACACGAGCGACCGATTCGATACCGACGCGATCGATCGA
>JBNJFV010000049.1:0-4435 GCA_051747145.1 Halobacteriota archaeon | reverse complement strand
CGATACGCCAACGACACGAGCGACCGATACGCCAACGACACGAGCGACCGATACGCCAACGACACGAGCGACCGATTCGATACCGACGCGATCGATCGAGCCTGCAGCTTATATCCAAGGACGACGGACCACTCGATGATGTCGACAGCCGCCCCAGTCCCGCCGCTCGCCGATCGCGCCGAGGCGTGTGCCGATCGGCTCCGCGACGCCGACGCCGTTATGCTGGCCTCGCACATCGACGCGGACGGACTGACGAGCGCGGCGATCGCTGCCAGTGCGCTCGAACGCGCGTCGATCCCGTTCGAGACGGTGTTTTCGAAACAGCTCGACGCCGACGAGGTGGCGGCGATCGCCGCCACGGAGTACGACACCGTCCTGTTCACCGATTTCGGCAGCGGCCAACTGGACGTTATCGCCGAGCACGAGCGATCGGGCGATTTCACGCCCGTCATCGCCGACCATCACCAGCCGGCCGACGCGACGACCGAGTACCACCTCAACCCGTTGTTGTTCGGTATCGACGGCGCGTCCGAACTGTCGGGTGCCGGAGCGAGTTACGTCCTCGCGCGTGCACTGGAACCACAGCCGGGCGCGAATCGGGATCTGGCGGCGCTGGCGGTCGTCGGAGCGGTCGGCGACATGCAAAACGGGTCCGACGGCCTCCACGGCGCGAACGAGGGGATCGTCGACGACGGCGTCGAAGCGGGCGTGATCGAGGAACGGACCGATCTGGCGCTCTACGGGCGACAGACGCGGCCGTTGCCGAAGCTGCTCGAATACGCAAGCGACGCACGGATTCCGGGAATTACAAACGACGAGGGTGGGGCGATCGCGTTCCTTTCGGAGCTGGATCTCCAGTTGAAATCAAAGGGGGAGTGGCGACGGTGGGTCGACCTGACAGAGGACGAACGGCGAACCCTGGTAACCGCGTTGATCCGGCGGAGCGTCGCAAGCGGTGTCCCCGCCGATCGAATCAACGGGCTGATCGGGACGACCTATCAACTCGCCACCGAAACGCCGGGGACGGAACTTCGCGACGTGAGCGAGTTCTCCACGCTGCTCAATGCGACGGCTCGCTACGAACGGGCAGACGTCGGGTTGGCCGTCTGTCTGGGCGATCGGGGCGACGCACTCGAGGAGGCCCGATCGCTGCTCAGAAACCACCGCCGAAACCTCTCGGAGGGCCTCCAGTGGGTGAAATCCGAGGGCGTTTCGGTCGAAACCAACGTCCAGTGGTTCGACGCCGGCACGCGCATCCGCGAGACGATCGTCGGGATCATCGCCGGAATGGCGGTCGGAGCCGAGGGCGTCCGGCACGACGTTCCGATCCTCGCGTTCGCCGAGAAATCCGAGGAGGAAGTGAAGGTGTCCGCCCGCGGGAGTCACTTCCTCACGCGAGCGGGGCTGGATCTCTCGGTCGTCATGCGCGAGGCCTCCCGGGCCGTCGGCGGCGATGGCGGTGGCCACGACGTCGCTGCGGGGGCGACGATCCCGGTCGGGACGAGAGCCGAGTTCGTCGAACGAGCCGATCGGCTGATCGGCGAACAACTCGCAGGCGAGGATTGAGAGCAAAACAGGACCAAAGGAGAAACGAGTGAGACAGAAAGGAAACAGCGATTACCCGGCCCTGCCGAGGTCCCGAAACATCACGCGGTAATCCTCCGCGGTAAGCCCCTCCGCCATCTCGATCAGTTCCGAATCCAGCGCGTCGATGTCCGACAGAAGTTCGGCGTACTCCTCGCTCGTCGCTAGTTCGGTTCTGGATTTTTGCGACTCCAACAGCGCCCGTGTGGATGCAAGCGCCGCCGCTCGTTGTAAGAGCCCGTCGTACTCGGCGCGTACGAGCAGCGTTTCGACCGCATCGAGCAACTCCTGGCGATCGACTGGTTTGACGACGTACAGATCGAATCCCATGTCGACGATGTCGAAATCCGGTTCGACGCCGGTCACCATCGCGACCCGGCAATCGAGCGCTTCTTCGCGGATCTCCTCGAGGACGTCAGCGCCGGGACCGTCGGGGAGCCGCCGATCGAGCAGGACACCGTCGATGGCCGGACGATCCTCGTCGGTGAGCCTGTCGATCGCATCCGACGCCGTGTGGACGGTTTCGACCGCGTACGTCGCATCGAGAAACTGTCGATAGAGGTCTGCGATCGACTCGTCGTCCTCGACAATGAGCACTCGATGGGTACTCATCGATCGATCACCCAGCCACGCGATCGGGATCCGTAGCTGTCGTTCGACGGTACCGCCGCCTGACCCCCACCCATGTGTACGTTACTCCTCGTCCGCGTGAATATAAACGTAACTGTGAGGACGCCCGTCGGCCACGAGCAGGCGAGTCTGCGAGCCGTATCGAACGGGCTCCAACCGCGAGCGACCGTCCACCCAAAGGTAAACGGCTGACGTCGGTCTTCAGAGCCGGTGGGCTCTTTAAGACGGGGGTCTTACGATCGGTAACCGTTGATATGTCGAACGTTATCAAAACAGGGGTCGACGGTCTCGACTCGATACTCGATGGTGGAATCGTCGCACAATCGACCGTCCTCGTGAGTGGCAATCCCGGTACCGGAAAGAGTATTTTCGGGATACAGTACCTCTACAGCGGTGCTGTCGACGAGGGCCAACGCGGGATCTACATCTCCTTCGAGGAGAACGCGACCGACATCCAGCGGGCCGCAGAAAGCGTCGGGATGGACGAATGGTCCACGCTCGTCGAAGACGGGCAGATCAAAGTCTACGACAAACGTCAGATGCTGAAAGAGGGGGACTTCACCTCGACGATGGATCGGTTGCTGGAGGATTTCGCCGACGCCGAGTACGATCGACTCGTGTTGGATTCGCTGACGATGTTCCAGCTGTTTTTCGACGACGAGAAGGAAAAACGGACGTACCTGTTGAAGTTCTCCGACATCCTGAAACAGAACGGGCTGACGTCGCTTTTGATCAACGAGCAGGGAGCGGTGTTTCCGGAAACGGAGATCGGCCTTGAGAACTTCCTCACCGACGGGAACATCTACTTCATCCAGACGCCGACCGATTCGGGCGTCAACCGGTACGTCTGGGTCGCAAAGATGCGAAAACAGGACATCAACACCGACATCTTCCCGATGGAGATCGGCGACGGCGGGATCACCGTCTACGAGCGTGCGGGCGGCTTCTCGATGATGGGCGGCGACAGCGGCCCGTCGTTTTGAAAAGTCGGTCTGGCAACACGAGTACCCGAATAATCGACCCAGAAAACGACGGTTCGAAGACATCGACGCGCAGATCGACGACGGAGCGATCGACGATTCGACGCGGTCAAAACCCCCTGTTCAGGCGTCCGACATCGTTCGCCACACCTCGTCGAGTTTGTTTTTGACCTCCGAGCGTTCGGAGATCTCGACCGTCACGCCGCGGTTGAAGTTTATCTGTATCTCGTCGACGTTGCGGCGATACACCTTGATCCGACGGTGTTCGTCCGACAACGGACGATCGTGTAGTTCGAGGAGGTCTGCAGACGTGAGCTCGTTGATCCGCCGATAGCAGGTCGCGATCGGGACGCCGAGTTCGTCGCTGATCTCCTGGGCGGATTTCGGCTCGCTCGTGGCCGCGAGAATGTCGGTGTTGTATTTGTTACCGAGCACCTCGATGAGCTCGTCCGTTGCCATTCGGTGATAAATCGGTTCCTACATATCAAAAGGGTGTCGGTGACGATTCGCAAAGAATTACGCAAGCGTTATCAACCATGGTATTCGCATCGAGAGACGATCTGGGAAAATTGCCACCGTTCATCCAGTCGAAATACGCCGACAACGCAAACCGGACCCACGGGGAAGCCCTGCCGACGGCGGAACCAGACCAACTGCGGGACCGTGCCGACAGCCGATCGACACGCGGGCGGCGGTATCTCCGGAGAACAGATCGTGGCCGACGACACCGTTCAGGGACAACGTACGGTCGAGTAACAAGCGAGTAGGACAGCACGTTCGTCCAGTAGGATGCGATTACTCGATTCGGTGCCGATGGGGGGTTATCAACGGTGAGAACGCGTCCGGGTAAAATCGATCGGTTGATTTATCCCGGTTCGATCTAAAACCCCGAATTCTTCCCTCTCAAGCCCCCTACAACCATTATCACTATTGGTATTTTGGAAATCAGCTTTAAGGATGAGTTCTGGGTTGGTTGGGGTAACGTCTGTGTACGGACACAGTGTCCACAGGCGAGATAAACACATGTTCGGAAACAACACAGAGTCGGAGAATCGAGGTCAGGTGGGGATCGGTACCCTCATCGTATTCATCGCGATGGTACTCGTGGCGGCGATCGCTGCAGGCGTCCTGATCAACACCGCCGGGTTCCTTCAGGCGCAAGCGGAGGCAACCGGTGAGGAAACGAGTGAACAGGTGAGCGATCGGGTCGAGGTCGTTTCGGTCGTCGGGACGGCGAACGA
>JBNJFV010000048.1:0-16243 GCA_051747145.1 Halobacteriota archaeon | reverse complement strand
CGGCGCTTTACCCGACGTTTCGGGTCGCGGACGGACTGTACTGACTGGTACAGATTCGAACCGACGGGCGCGCGATCGGTTCGTGCGCGGACTCGAAGCAGCCGGACTCGAGGTGACTGTCGATCGCGTCGGGAACATCGTCGGACGGTGGGTCGCCCCGACGGCAGACCCCGGCGCGGCACCGGTTGCAGCCGGGAGCCATCTCGATTCGGTACCGATCGGGGGCATCTTCGACGGCCCGCTCGGAACGTACGCCGCTCTGGAGTCGGTGCGCGCGATACAGGAATCCGATCGGACCCCGAACCGTCCCATCAACGTGGTCTGTTTCACCGAGGAAGAGGGCCAGCGGTTCGGAAACGGTCTGCTCGGCTCCTCGGTCGCGACCGGCCGGACGGCCCCCGAGGAGGCGCTGTCGTTCGTCGACGAGTCGGGGACGCGGCTCGAAGCGGAACTCGATCGGATCGGCTATCACGGCGAGGGGCGGATCGACGCCTCGACGTGGGACTCGTGGGTGGAACTGCACGTCGAACAGGGGACCCACCTCGAACAGCGGGGGGCCGCCGCCGGTATCGTCACGAACATTACGGGAATCACGCACCTGTACGTCGAAATCACCGGGGAGGCAGATCACGCCGGATCGACGCCGATGACCGATCGGACCGACGCGCTCGCGGCAGCCAGCGAGATCGTTCTCGACGTCGAAGCTGACGCCAATCGGATCGTCGCAGACAGCTCCGAGTCGGCTGTCGGAACGGTCGGCAAAGCGACGGTGACGCCGAACGCGACGAACGTCATCCCCGGAACGGTTCGTTTAGGGGTGGACATACGCGACGTGACGACCGAATCGATGGAGGAACTCGTCGAAGGATTGCGATCGAGTGCGCGACGAGTGGAGCGCGAACGCGACGTCAGCGTCACCGTCTCGCGTCCGTACGACATCCAACCTGAACCGATGGCCCCACGGTGCAGGGAGGCACTCGTCGCGGCAGGCGAGGCGACCGGCGTCGAAACGTCGCTCATGCACTCGGGGGCCGCACACGACACGATGAACGTGGCGCGCGTCACCGATGCGGGGTTGCTCTTTGCACCCTCCCGATCGGGGCATTCACACAGTCCAAGAGAGTGGACCGACTGGGCCGATTGTGCGGCTGCGACCGCGGTACTCGCCGAATCGATCGCACGACTCGCCGAGTCGTGAGGGTTCAGCGACTCGGCCGATGCCCGTCGATCGACGATCACCAGCAACCGATCGACGACTACGTCCCGTCGATCGACCCGGAGAAGTGAGCACCCCCCATTGGACACGTAATATCCTCCGTTGGACACGTAATGTCTTTCATTGAACACGTAATATCCTCCATTGGACACGTACTAGGTGATTAGTCGATATCCTCATTCGTACATACCGCTAGATACATAGTTTTATATTGTGTGATTTTCAACTCGGTATGTAGGTATGACAACCCCTAACAGTAGTCCAGAGACTAGCCAGTCGTCACCAGGTCCGAGTCGCCGGCTGTTCGTGAAAGCGGCAGCGGCGGGGATTCCGATCGCCTTCGCGGGCTGTCTCGGCGGCGATGGGAACGGAAATGGCAACGGGAATGGCAACGGCAACGGCAACGGCAACGGCAACGGAAATGGCAACGGCAATGGGAACGGCAACGGGAACGGGGATCCATCGAGCGGCGGTGATCTACTCTGGGGCGGTAGCGTGCCGGTCCAGAGCCTCGATCCGCACTTCGAGAGCGCTGCGGCGACCGCTCGCGTGCTCGAAAACATCACCCAGGGGCTCGTTAGAGTCAACTGGGACTACGAGCTGGAGCCGTTGCTAGCCGAGTCGTGGGAGAGTTCGGCGGACAACACCGAGCTTACGTTTTCGATCCGCGAGGGCGTACAGTTCCACGACGGGAGCGAACTGACCGCCGACGACGTGTTGGCGTCCTACACCCGAATCGAGGAACACGAAGGGCTCGCGGCGGACTACATGTCGCTGGTCGAGTCGATGGATGCGCCCGACGAGTCCACCTTCCAGATGCGACTGACCGAACCGTTCGCCCCGATGCTCTCGCGGATGGCGACCTCGCACATGCACATCGTCCCGGCCTCGCAGGCCGAACAGGATTCGATCGTCGAACCGATCGGCACCGGCCCATTCCAGTTCGACAGCATGGAGATCGACTCGGAGTTCGTCATGACGAAGTTCGACGACTACTGGGACGACGACCTCCCGTACCTCGATTCGGTGACGAAAACCGAGATTCCGGACAACGACAACCGGCTCAACACCTTCCGCGCCGGGGAGGTCGATTTCATCAACGACGTGCCGCCACGACACGCCTCGGACCTCGACAGCGATCCGGACGTCGACTACATCGAGCGGTTCCCCAAATCGCTCGTGTATCTGGGCGTAAACTGCAACGAGGAACCGTTCGACGACCGCGACGCTCGTCTCGCGCTCGAATACACGATCGACAAACAGGAAGTGATGGAGGCGGCCATGTACGGACAGGGACAGGTCGCAGCGAGTCCAGCGGCGCCTGACAGTGAGTGGGAACACCCCGATCTCGAACCGCGCTCGCAGGACTTCCAGAAGGCCCAAGAACACCTGGACGCCGCCGGCTACCCCGACGGGTTCGAGGCGACGTTCAAGATCCCCGAGCAGTACGGCGATCAGGTGACCGCCGCGGAAGTCATCGAATCCTCGGCTCGAGAGGTCGGTATCGATCTGAACATCCAGCTTATCACCTGGAGTAACTGGCTCAGCGACGTGTACACAGACCGGAACTTCCAGGCGACCACGAGTTCCTACCTCGGATTGTGGTTCCCCGACGCCGGGTTCCACCGACCGCTCCACTCCGAAGGGGCCTTTTTCTTCACGGGGTGGGAGGACGAGGAGTACAACGACCTGATCGACGAGGCGCGGACCATCTACGACATCGGAGAGCGCGCGCCGCTGTACCACGACGCCGCCGAACTCCTCAAGGAGCGTCGATCGGGTCACATCCTCCTGTACTGGATGCCGACGCTCATGGCGCGGACTAACGACTACGAGGGCGAAGTGATGTCCCCCGACGGCTCGACGTTCAGATTCGAAGACACCTGGATGGAATGAGACGCGTTACCGATGCCCGACGTACACCGGAGCAACTATAACCGACACCCACAACAGGTTCGCTAACACATGGCGTTCGTTAGTTATCTGTTCAAGCGCCTGGGATTCATGGCGATCACGCTGTTTTTAGTGACCGTCATCACGTTCGTTCTCACCAACATTCTCCCGGGCAACGTGGCACTTTTGATCCTCGGTCCCAACGCCACGCCCGAATCGATCGCCCAACTGGAAGCGCAACTGGGCCTCAACCAACCGCTGTACGTCCAGTACCTCGATTGGATCGTCGGCATGGCGAAGGGTGATCTGGGGACGTCGCTTCGATACAACACCGCAGTCGCAGATCAGATCGCACTACGGCTCCCGCGATCGCTGCTCCTTGCGGTGTCGGCGACGATCATCTCGGTGAGCCTGTCGATCCCACTCGGCGTCATCGCGGCGGTGAAGAAAAACTCCGCGGCCGACCTCACCGCGTCGATGATCGCGTTCGTCGGCCTCTCGATGCCGATCTTCCTGTGGGGATTGGTGTTCATCTACGTCTTTGCGCTCACCCTCGGTGGCTTTCCGACGCGGGGATACGTGTCGCCGTGGGTGGATCCGGTCGCGGCGATACACCACCTCGTACTCCCTGCGAGCGCGATGGGCGTCGCCCTCACGGCGTACATCATGCGGATGACGCGATCGAGCATGATCGACGAACTGAGCGAGGACTACATCGAGTTCGCCCGATCGAAAGGGTTGAACGAACGAACCGTCGTGCTTCGGCACGCGTTGAAAAACGCGGCGATCCCGGTGATCACGGTCATCGCGTTCCAGTTCAGCTACGCGTTCGGTGGCGTCGTGGTACTCGAGGAGGTGTTTTCCTGGCCCGGAATCGGTCGGTTGACGCTCACCGCCATCGAAAACCGTGACGTCCCGCTCCTGCAGGGGTGTATCATCGTCATCGCGATGATATACATGGTTTCGAACTTCCTGGCGGACGCGTTTTACGCGTACGTCGATCCGCGCATCCGGTACGGGGGGTCCGAATAATGTCGTCGAGCGTGTTCGGGTTGACCGACGAGAAGAAGGCCCACTACGGGCGGTTCGTTCGACAGTTCCGGCGCAATCAGAAGGCGATGCTCGGGCTCGTCATCATCGTTGGCCTGTTTCTCACCGCGGCGTTCGCCCCGTTCATCGTACCGCACGACCCCACAGACACGAACATCCCGGATCGCGAACTCGCGCCGTCGCTGGAGCATCCGATGGGCACTGACGACCTCGGACGGGACGTGTTCAGTCGGGTTCTGATGGGGACGCAGATTTCGCTGTACGTCGGGTTCACGTCGATCAGTGCCGCGATGATAATGGGAACGATCATCGGTATCTTCGCCGGCTACTATCAGGGGCTCGTCGACGAGTCGCTGATGCGGGCGATGGACGCCATGATGTCGTTCCCGCCGATACTGTTGGCGCTGACGATCGTCGCCGTCATGGAGCCGAGTCTGAACAACGTGATCATCGCGCTGGCGTTCGTCTACACGCCCTTTATCGCACGTGTCGCCCGGAGTGCGGCACTTTCGGTCCGAAACGAGTCGTACGTCGAGGCGGCCGTCGCCCGCGGGGAAAGCGACGTCTACATCATCTTCAAGGAGGTGTTGCCGAACTGTGTCGGGCCGCTGCTCGTCCAGGGGTCGATCAACATCGCGTTTACCATGCTGTTGGAGGCGAGCCTCTCGTTTCTCGGATTGGGCGTGCAGCCGCCGACATCCTCCTGGGGGCTGATGATAAACTCCGGGTGGGCATTCATGGGAGACGCCCCGTGGATGGTGTTCTTCCCGGCGCTTGCGATCGCGATCGCCGTTATCGGGTTCAACCTGCTCGGTGACGGGTTGCGCGACGTCCTCGATCCGAAAGGGGAGATCATCGAATGACAGACATTACCACAGACACCGAGTCAGACCCGCTGTTGGCAGTCGAATCGCTCCGAACGCAGTTTCGAACCGAATCGGGGACGGTAACTGCCGTCGACGACGTCTCCTTTTCGCTCGATCGAGGCGAGGTGATGGGCATCGTCGGCGAGTCCGGTGCCGGAAAGAGCGTGACCGCCAAATCGATCATGCGGCTGATCGGGTATCCGGGCGAGATCGTCGCCGGATCGGTCGTCTTCGACGGGCAGGACCTCCTTGCGCTTTCGAGCGCGCAGATGCGCGACATCCGCGGCAACCGGATCACGCTCATTCCGCAGGATCCGATGACGTCGCTGAACCCCGTGCTCACCGTGGGCCAACAGATCGTCGAAACCATCCGCCTCCATCAGGACGTCGGCGAGGACGAGGCGAGGGAGATCGCGATAGAGGCGATGCGGGAGGTCGAGATTCCCGATCCGGCCTCCCGGATCGACGAATATCCTCACGAGTTCTCGGGGGGGATGCGACAGCGGGTCCTCATCGCGATCGGACTCGCCTGCGAGCCGGACCTGATCATCGCCGACGAACCGACGACCGCACTCGACGTGACGACCCAGGCGAAGATCCTCGAACTGCTGAACGATCTTCGCGAGGACCGCGACGTGTCGATTTTGATGATCACGCACAACCTCGGTGTCGTCGCGCAGACGTGCGATCGGGTCGGCGTCATGTACGCCGGGAACCTCGTCGAAACGGGGCGGGTCGAAGACATCTTCGATCGACCGAGACACCCCTACACCCGGACCCTCATCGACGCGATTCCCGACGTCGGGGCCGATCGCGATCGGCTGTACGCCCTCGACGGGTCGATGCCGGATCTGAAATCGCTCCCGGAGGGGTGTAACTTCGCCCCCCGCTGTCCCCACGCGATCGAGGCGTGTCGGATGGACGGTGATCCGGAATTGAACCCCGTATCGGGCGCTCCCGACGGCGCACACGCGGCGTGTATCCGAACTGACGAACTCGATCTGCGGGAGTCTGCGGTGGAGGAGGCCGAAGACCGCCGCGATCGATCCCGACACACCGAACCGCTGCTGGAGGTGTCCAACCTCAAAAAGCACTTTTCGGCCGGCGACGGGTTGCTCGGAAACCTCTCCATCGCCAGGACGGACGGTGGGGGATTGACGCTCAGGCGGCGGTACGTCAAAGCCGTCGACGACGTGAGCTTCACGATCAACCGCGGGGAGACGGTCGGCCTGGTCGGCGAAAGCGGCTGCGGGAAGTCCACGGTTGCACGAACGGTCATGCAGCTTCTGCAGCCGACCGACGGGGAGGTGTACTTCGACGGCCATCCGCTACACGAACTCGGTTCGGCCCAGATGCGGCGACTCCGCAGCGAAATGCAGATCATCTTTCAGGATCCAAAGAGTTCGCTGAACCCGCGAAAGACGGTCGGACAGATCATCGGACGCGGGATGGAGAAACACGACATCGCGAGCGGAAACGAGAAACGCCGCCGCATCGAAGCGCTTCTCGAACGCGTTGGATTACAAGCGAGCGACGCGGACAAATACCCTCACCAGTTCTCGGGCGGCCAACAACAGCGGATCGCGATCGCGAACGCGCTGGCGGTCGAACCGGAGCTCATCGTCTGCGACGAACCGGTATCCGCGCTGGACGTGAGCGTGCAAGCGCAGATCCTCAACCTCCTTGACGACATACAGGAGGAGTTCGGACTTTCGTATTTGTTTATTTCACATAATATCAGTGTCGTCCAACACATTTGCGATCGGGTCGCGGTCATGTACCTCGGGAAGATCGCCGAGTTCGGGTCGGTCGAGTCGGTGTTTGCACCGCCGTATCATCCCTACACCGAGAGTTTGCTCTCTGCGGTTCCGCATGCGAATCCGCGACAGCGGACCGATCGAATTTTGCTCGAAGGGACAGTTCCGAGTCCGATCGATCCGCCGAGCGGCTGTCCGTTCCACACGCGGTGCCCGAAGAAAATCGGCGACGTCTGCGAGGAGACGGTCCCACCAGCGGAGGCGGTTCCCACCGACTCGACCCACACGATCGCGTGTCACCTCTCGATCGAGGAGATGAGCCAGTCGCGATACGACGGGGCCACGCAGACGCCGGAGGCGAATCGAGAGTGACGTTTTCGATCTGCGCCGTCGACGGGGACGCACACGGCGTCGCAGTCGCGACGAACGCGATCGGCGTCGGATCGACCGCGCCGTTCGTCAGTCGTCACGGGGCTGTGTGTACGCAGGCGATGACCAACACGCCGCTTGGAATCGAAACGCTTCGGCTCGTCGGTGAGGGCACAGCCATCGACGAGGCGGCTCGATCGCTTCTCGCAGACGACGAGTACGCCTCGCTCCGGCAGCTACACGGCGTCGATCGACGCGGTGGCCGTCTCGCTGTTACCGGCGGGGAGTGTGAGGAATGGGCCGGCCACCGCCGTGGTGGGCTGTTCACCGTCGCGGGCAACATGCTGTCGAACGAATCGACGCTCGAGGCGGTCGCAGACGGGTTCGCGTCCGCCACCGACCGACCGATCGACGAGCGGCTTTTGGCGGCGCTCGAAGCCGGCGAGGCAGCAGGAGGAGACAAGCGCGGTGAACACGCCCAGAGTGCGGCGCTGTGCGTCTTCGATCCGCACGGACGCCGCCTCGAACACGACTTGCGAGTCGACGAGCATTCTGACGCAGTGACGGAGTTGCACAGGCTCCACGAGGTCGCCTCGACGACCGGGTCGGAGTGGCTCGAAACGTACCCCGAGGTCGACCTTCGGAGACATATGTGTCTAAATGATATTTCCTGAGTTATATCAAACTAATTAGTGTACTATCGGTTCGAAGTACACACTCCGATAGTTTCCGTGGCAGTGGTGGTCGGTTGCGTGAGTGTCTCGATGATTTTGTTACGTATCTCCTCGGCATCGCCGCCGGTTGTGACCGTATGGGCACCCACCGGAAATCTATATCAATAGAATTATATTGATTAATCACAATATTTTATCTGCTGTCCCCCTGGCAACGATCGCTGGCCACGACTCCTTACACGTGGTCCAGTTTTCGTTTCGTAGCTGTGAGTGGAATCTGAACCGGCGAGGCGTTCTGCACGTCTGACCGACGTCTGCGCCAGCCTGGTGTGCGTCCTTCTTTTGGGCCTTCGTCGACCGTCCTACTCGGCCAGCAGGCTTTTTCGTCTCACACGCGTTTCGGAGCGTTCAGGCGCAGCGCCGCCGGTCTGGCTTCTGCGATTAAAAATAACGATCCCGCAAGGAGGATGCAGTCGGCTGGCGCGGCGCGTCGACGGACGATCGAGACGGCCTCGGCGACCGATTCGGCCGCGGTGACGTCGGGAACACCGACGTCGACCACGACCGAGTGTAACACGTCCGCGTCCGCAGCACGATCGAGAGCTGGCGCACAGGTGACCGCCGTGTCCACCGGCGGGAGGGCCTCGACCATCGCCCGGTGATCCTTTCGGCTCATCGCGCCGAAGACGAGGTGCAGGCGTTCGTACTCGAACGTCGAAAGCGTCTCGGCGAGCCGTCGACACGCGTCCCGATTGTGTGCCCCATCGAGCACGACGAGCGGGTCCGTCGAGACGACGTCGAATCGTCCCGGCCAATCCGCTCGCGCTAGCCCGCGTTCGATCGATCGGTCATCGAGGTCACCGTCGCGATCGTTCACGACGGCGCGGGCAAGCGTCGTCGCGATCCCCGCATTGTCGGCCTGATATCGTCCCAGGTGTGGAATCGTAGCGTCGATCGACCACTCGTCGGCGTCGATCGACACCCGAGATTCGCGGTGGGTGACTCGATCGACGTACCTGGCGGTGACGTCAGCGTCCCTTCCGCCGACGGTCAGCACTGTCCCGTCGACCTCGTCGACGATCGTTTCGACGACGTCGAGCGCCGCACCGGTTGCGCCCGTCACCAACGGCTTTCCGCGGGGTGCGATTTTGGCTTTCGCCCTCGCGATCTCCTCGATCGAACCGCCGAGGACGTCGGTGTGTTCGCACGTCACGTTGGTGACACAGCCGGCGATCGGCTCGACGACGCTCGTCGCGTCGTCCTCCCCGCCGATACCGACTTCGAGTACAGCCACGTCGACGCCCTCGCGGGCGAAATACCAGATGCCCATCGCGGTGACCACTTCGAAGAACGTCAGCGGGGTTCCACGAGCCGATCGATCCAACAGATACGATTGTACGCGGTCTGTGAACTCGGCGATCGCCCCTTTCGAGATCATCCGCCCGTCGACGCGGATCCGTTCGCGGAGGGTCTCCAGGTGCGGAGACGTAAAGAGGCCGATCGAATCGTCGGTTTGCCGAAGGATCGACTCGGTCATGCGGGCGGTACTTCCTTTCCCGTTCGACCCGGCGACCTGCACGAACGCCACCTCCGTTTGGGGAGCGCCGAGTTCCGACAACAACCCCGCTACCTCGTCGGTTCCACGCCGATCGGGAACCCGCCCGAGATCCACCAGGAACTCGACCGACTCGTGGTAGTGCATACAGCAACAACCGACCCGGGATGCATTAGGGTGCTGATCCGGTCGCGGTCGGCTCGCATCCGGCAGTTGTGAGTCCATACACAACCGTTAACCGAGGCGACGATCAGGTCCTCACATGACGTACGACATCGCCGTCATCCCTGGCGACGGGATCGGAAAGCCCGTTATCGAAGCGACCGAGCCGCTTCTTTTCGAAATCGCTGCCGCCCGCGGCGTCGACGTGGAAACGACCCACTTTGGGTGGGGAAGCGATCGGTACCTCGAAACCGGTTCGATGATGCCCGACGACGGTCTCGAGACACTGTCTGGGTACGATTCGATCCTTCTTGGGGCGGTCGGCCATCCGGACGTTCCGGACCACGTGACGCTGCGTGGACTCCGGCTCGTCATCACGAAAGGCTTCAACCAGTACGTTTGCAAACGGCCGACGTACCTGTTCGAGGGCGTACAGAGCCCGCTCAGGGGGTACGACGCGGGCGATATCGATTTTGTCGTCTACAGGCAGAACACCGAAGGCGAGTACGCCGACATCGGCGGTCGCGAACACGTCGGGTTCGACAACGAACTTGCGATCCAATCGGCCGTATTCACGCGCGAAGGAACCGAGGGGATCGTCCGGGCTGCATTCGAGGCGGCCACGGAGCGGGACGGCAAGCTCACGAACGTGACCAAATCGAACGCGCAGGCGTACGGAATGGTCTTCTGGGACGAGGTAGTCGACGAGGTGGCCGCCGAGTACCCCGACGTCGAGGTCGAGCGGTTGCTGGTCGACGCTGCGAGCATGGATTTCGTCAGACGGCCACACGAGTTCGACGTCGTCGTCGCCTCGAACCTCTTTGGCGACATCCTCACTGACATCGGCGGGGCGATATCGGGGAGTCTCGGCATCGCCCCCTCGTCGAACATCAACCCGACTGGGGCGTACCCCTCGATGTTCGAACCGGTCCACGGGAGCGCGTTCGACATCATGGGCGAGGAGATTGCGAACCCGATCGCGACCGTCCTGTCGATCGGCATGCTCTTCGATCATCTCGGGGAGGCTGCGATCGCAGCCGACCTCTGGAACATGGTCGCCGCCCAGCTGGCCGATCCTGACGCCCCCAGAACGCCGGACATCGGCGGGGACGCGACCACGACCGACGTCGTCGCCGATCTCCGATCGCGGATCGACGACTGAGTGACGCTCGGACTCGCACGCACCCGTACGGGTGGCTCGGCCGACCACGTGCGTTTGTCGCCGTAGGTATCTGCACTACCTCGATCGGTCCAGCGGTTCGTATCTCGTCGATCGCTTCACCGATCCGTGCCGCGTCCGGCGATCAACTCGGTGAAGACGCGTCGTTCGGCTCGACGGAGCAACAGCGAGGCGCTGCTTTCGGCAACGTCGAGTGCGTCGGCGACCGCCGAAAGTGGGGCCGATCGCGGGACGTCGTAGTACCCCCATTCGAGTGCTACCTCGATCGCCTCCCGTTGTCGATCGGTCAGGACACCGGCTGGCGTGTTGTCCCGGTGATCGTACGTTCCGATCTCGTCGATCGAGACGTCGATCGACACCGGCACGTCCCCTAGCAATCGCTGGATGTCGTCGGCGTTTCCCACGAGCGTGAGACCCACTACCCCCTCCTCGTCGAACCGAATCGGCGGGACGACGACCAGATCCAACTCGAAGAACGCCTCGCGCCATCGGGTCACGCCAGCGGTCGGTTCTTCGCAAACGAAGAGGTGAAACGACCGCTCGTCGATCGACGTCATCGCGTACGTCTGTATCGATTCCACGCGATCGAGCGCCGCACGATACCGTTCGGGATCGGCTCGAACGTAGAACAGTTCCGATTCCACGTTCCGATCGCGATGGCGGTTCCAGGCGAGAAGCTCCACGCGGTCGACCGCGTCTTCGTCCCGAGCGAACGCGTGCATCGGGTGGTGCATTCGATCGGGGAGACGAAACCGCGCGTTCAGATATTTCATCGATCAGAAGACACACTCCCCGCCCAAATATAAATGGGCTAGCAGGATAGGCACAATACCGAACAGTGTGCCAACCCGATGTACGATCATGCCACAGGAAGCCACCGGAGACGACCGCTTCGGCGACCCCGAAGGCGGTTCGTCCAGTTCGTTACGGACGGACAGCGAGACCGATCCGGCCGATCCGCCCGGTCCCGACGGGTATCCCCTCGTCGGGAATACGTTTCAGATCCTCTCCAGGCCGTTCGAGTTTCTGTCCGATCTCACACAGTACGGTGACGTCGTTCGATATCGGATCGCCGGCAACACGATGACGGCGTTGTTGCATCCCGACCACGTCCAGCGAGTCCTCGTCGGCGAACCCGATCGGTTCGAGCGGTATCTCTTTTCGGACCGGGGGTTCAACTTCGCCCCCGAAGGACTCCTCTTCGCAGAGCGCGAGCAGTGGCGCACGCAACGGCAGATCGTGCAACCGGCGTTCACGATCGATCGGATCCGATCGTACACCGAGACGATGCGCTCGTACGCCGAGGACACGGCCGCGGGGTGGGACGACGGCGAGGTGGTCGCGTTGAACAGGGAGTTTTCGGCCCTGACGCTTCGGATCCTCTCGAAAGCCCTGTTCGACGTCGAGGCCGATCCCGACGCCGACGACGAGATCATCGTGCGAGCCGCACGCACGATCAACGAGCAAAGTTCCTCGCGGACCGTCGCATCGTTTCTCCCCACGTGGGTTCCGACGCCTTCGAACCGCCGGTACCGTCGCGTGCTTTCTGCGTATCGCGATCGGATCGACTCGTTGATCACGGCGCGCAGATCGAACGGCACCGACGGCGACGACCTGTTGTCGATACTCTTGGAGGCGGAGGGACCGGACGGAACGACGCTTTCGGAGTCTGAGATCAGAGATACCCTGATCACGTTTGGCTTCGCAGGCCACGAGACGACGTCGCTCGCGCTCACGTACGCCGTCCTGTTGATCGCAACGCACGAGCACGTCCGGGAGAATTTGGACGCCGAATACGAACGGGTGCTCGGCAGATCGCAGCTGGATTTCGCTGCCGTCCGGCGACTCGAGTACACCGATCGGGTCATCACGGAGGCGATGCGGCTGTATCCGCCCGCGTACATGATCTTCCGAAAGGCGACCGAAGCGACCGTCATCGGTGGGTATCGGATCCCTGCGGGTTCGATCCTCACCCTGCCTCAGTATCAAATTCACCGCGACGATCGATTCTACGACGATCCGGCGGCGTTCCGTCCGGACCGATGGACCGACGAATTCGAAGCCCAGCTGCCCGAGTACGCGTACTTCCCGTTCGGCGGGGGCCCGCGACACTGCATCGGAATGCGGTTTGCCACGTTGGAACTGAAGGTCATCCTCTCGACGTTGTTGCGTCGATTCGAGTTCGAACTGGTGAGCGATCCCGATCCGGAACTGTCTCCCGGCGCGACTCTTCATCCGACGGCGGACGTCTCGGTCCGCCTCCACGAGCGTCGGTGAGCGGCCGATCGGTACATTCGGCCCCATCGGTTTGTCCATCGATGCCGTCGGTGGTCCATGGATCAATTGGTATTTCCCGCGGGACGCGATATACGCGGCCATGAACGTACGCCGGCCGCGTCGCCCCTCGAAGTTTCGGCTCGCAGACGCAGCCCAACAGGTCGTCGGCGGGTTTCTCCTGGCTGGCCCGTTCGTCGTGACCGAGGAGGTCTGGGTACTCGCCGCCAACATGGGCCTCTATCACGCGCTCGCGACGATCGCGGTCGTGTTCGCGATCGGGTACGCGACGCTCTACACGGCTGACACGAATCGCGATCCCGACGCGGAACGACGGATCGGACGCGTCCCGACGCGGTTCATCTCGCTGATGTGCGTTTCGTTCGGATCGGTCACGATACTGGCGCTGTTATTCGACGCACCCGACACGTTCCTCGGCGCGTCCGTCACAACGACCGCGACGGCGGTGACTACCTTCAAAGCCGTATGCGTGGGATCGATTTTCAGCGTCGTCGGGGCGGCGACGGCAGACACCATCTTCTCGCGGTAAGCGGTTGCTGTCGATTCCGTTTGTTCGGATTCGATCGCGCGATCGCGGAGGATTGATTCGATCGATCGGTCAGTCGTGTCTAAAACACCGCATGCCGGTAAAGGCCATCGCCATCCCGTGCTCGTCGGCCGCCGCGATCACGTCCTCGTCGTTCACCGACCCGCCGGGCTGGACGACCGCTTCGACGCCGGCTGCCGCGGCCGCTTCGACGCCGTCGGGGAACGGGAAGAACGCGTCGGAGGCCATCACCGATCCCGCCGCGTCCTTGCCCTCGGCGTCCCGATCGGCCTTTTTCGCGGCGAGTTCGACAGCGTCGACGCGCGAGACCTGTCCGACGCCGAGTCCGACTGTCTCCGTGCCGGTCGCAAAGACGATGCCGTTGGATTTGACGTGTTTGAGCGTCTTCCAGGCGAACAGCATCGTTTCGATCTCCTCGGCGGTCGGTTCGCGTTCGGTGACGATTTCGAGGTCGTCGGCGCTCGGAGCGGCGAGATCGCGCTCTTGGAGCAGTCTCCCACCGACGATCGGCTTTTCGGTCATCGTCTCGGTGACCGTATCCAGCTCGCCGACGTCCAGCACCCTGAGGTTCTTCGTGTCCGTCAGCACGTCTACGGCGGCGTCGGTGTACCCGGGGGCGACGACGACTTCCTTGAACGACTCGACGATCTGTGCTGCCGTCTCGGCGTCACACGGCCTGTTGAGGGCGACGATCCCGCCGAAGGCGCTCTTCGCGTCGGTTCGAAGCGCCCTGTCGTACGCGTCGGCGATCGTGTCGGCCGTTGCCACCCCCGCGGGATTCGTGTGTTTGATCACCGCCGCCGCCGGTTCGTCGAACTCCTTTATCAGGTTCAACGCGCCGTCGGCGTCGTTGTAGTTGTTGTACGACAGCGCCTTGGCCCCTTCGTTCAGTTGCGCCGCGTTCACGACGTTCGCCTCCGTACAGCCGTCGTCGGCGTACACCGCGGCGTCCTGATGGGGGTTTTCCCCGTACCGTAACGACGTGACGAGATCGTCAGAGACGACCCGTCGTCGTGGGAAATCACCACCGGTGTCGCCGTCGATCGTGACCGAGCCGTCTGTGCGATTGACCGCGACGCGGTCCTCGGCGAACCACTGTACCGCTCGTGGATACGCCGTGAACTCCGCCTTGTAAAGCACACGTGATTTCAGCGCGTCCGCGTCGTCGTCCTCGTACACCGGGACCGCCTCCTGAGTCACGATCGGCCCGCTGTCGACCGCCGGCGTGACGACGTGCACCGTACAGCCGCTCATCCGAACGCCGGCTTCGAGCACCTGTTCGTGTGCGTCCATTCCCGGGAACGCCGGCAACAGCGACGGATGGACGTTCAGCGTCGTCGGTGCCGCCTCGAGAAACGTCTCTGTCAGCACGCGCATGTACCCGTCCAGACAGACGAGATCGAAGTCGTATCCTTCGAGCCGATCGAGGATCCGCGTTTCGTGAGACGTGCGAGATTCGCCGTCCTCACGGGCGACCACTTCCGTCGGAATCCCGCGTTTGGCGGCCGATTCGATCGCGGGTGCGCCCGCAACGTTCGTCAACACGACCGATAGCTCCGCGCCGCCGGGTGCCGTGTCGGCGAGGTGAAGCAGGTTACGCCCCCGATTGCTAGCCAGCCCTGCGATCTTGACCATACTCGATTCTCCGACTCCGAGCGAAAAACAGTTGCGGTCGACCACCGGTGGATATCCACGTTACTGTATCACGCCTCCGGATCTGTGCCGGAGTATCGCGGTATACGATGCAACATTGTGCGTATCCATCCGACAGGTGAGCCCCGTTCAACGGACGGATCGACATCCTTTTGCGGATCTCGTCTCCAGATTCGAGCATGACGCTCCCCCGGGAGGACCCGTTGGCGGCAGTTTCACCCCTCGACGGCCGGTACGCCACTCGAACAGCGCCGCTTTCCGAGTACGCGAGCGAGTCCGCATTAATGAGGGCTCGAACGGACGTGGAAGTCGAGTACCTGCTCGCGCTCGCAGATCTGGAGGCGACGCCGATCGAACTCGACTCGGCGGCGCGCACAGCGCTCCGTGCGATCGTCGAGGAGTTCGACGGCGACGACGCCGACCTGATCAAACGGATCGAAGTTTCCGGTGCACGGGGGTATGCGGCAACCAACCACGACGTCAAGGCGATCGAGTACTACCTTCGGATCCGCCTCGCTGACGCGGCGGCGATCGACGACGCCGAACGACTCTTCCCGTGGATTCACTTCGGGCTGACGAGCGAGGACGTGAACAATCTCGCGCATCGACTCCTCGTCAAAGCCGCGATGACCGACGTCCTCCTCCCGTCGGTCAGGTCGATCCGAGACGCGCTGACGTCGCTCGCGCGGGCGCACCGCGACCTTCCGATGCTCGCACGGACCCACGGCCAGCCGGCGACACCCACCACGTTCGGCAAGGAGATGGCCGTCTTTGCGGCCCGTCTCGGGCGATCGATCGCCCGGGCCGTCGAGGCAACCGACACGTTGAGCGGGAAACTCGCAGGGGCGTCGGGGACGTACGCCGCCCACCACGCGGCGTATCCGGCCGTCGACTGGCGGTCGTTCTCCCGGGAGTTCGTGACCGGGTTGGGCCTCCAACACACGCCGCTTGCGACGCAAGTGAACCCGTGTGACGACCTCGCGGCAGTGTTCGACGCCACGAGAGGCATCAACAACGTCCTCATCG
>JBNJFV010000047.1:0-16322 GCA_051747145.1 Halobacteriota archaeon | reverse complement strand
CGATTCAACAGACGGGCTTCGGGTTGACGCCCATCGATTCGAGCGTGTCGGTGTACGCCTCGTAAGCCGCCTGGATCGCCGCCGTTGCGGCCGCACCCGCTCGCTCGTACTCGGCGTCCGTCACACAGACTGCCCCCAGCAGTTCGAGCGTGCGATCGAGCTGATCGTCGACGTCCGCGCCGAGTTCCCGAAAGAGCTGTGCAGTCTGTGGATCGGCGTCGCCGACGAAGTAGCCGGTGTACTGTTCTTTGGATTTTTTGGCGACCAGACAGCGACCCATTAGCCCGCCGACCCGTTCGATCGTCCCATCGAGGTCTCGAAGCGCGAGCTGGACCGCAGGGACATCGTCGACGGCCGCCGCGCTGGGCGGCGATTCGAGGGACTCTGCGACGGTCTCGTAGTGGTCGGCTTCCTGTTCGGCGATCGTTTCGAACGCCTCCGCGGCGTCGGCGTTGGACTCGTCACTCGCCCACGCCTGAAACGTCTCGCGCGCGGCGTCCTCGGCGATCGCGGCCGCGTGGCGAACCCTCTCCGCGTCGAGTTCGCCGTTCGTCTCGGCGTACAGCGCCTTCGAGGAGCCGAGTCGGGAGAGTGCCGTGCTGTTTGCGGTCGTGACGTCGTCCAGAAGCGTTGTCGGATTCATGTGCTGAAGTAAGACTGCCAGCGGTGTTCAGAGTGACGGCTGGGTATCAGTCAATCGGTGGCAACTGAGACCGGTAGCCGGTCGACCCGATCAGTTCGCCTCGCCCGTCTCGATCGGCGCGCCGACGAGGTTCCCCCACTCGGTCCACGAACCGTCGTAGTTGATCGTGTCTTCGTACCCGAGCAGCTCGTGGAGCGCGAACCACGCCACCGACGATCGCTCGCCGATCCGGCAGTACGCGACCGTCGTCCCCTCACCGTCGATACCCTCTTTGGCGTACAGATCGTGGATCTCCGCGGCGGTTTTGAACGTCCCGTCGTCGTTCGTGACCGCGGCCCACGAGATGTTTTTCGCCCCGGGGATGTGCCCGCCTCGCTGAGCGGTCTCCTGCAGCCCCGGCGGGGCCAATATCTCCCCGGTGAACTCTTCTGGGCTTCGAACGTCGACCAGCGGCAGCCCGCGTTCGATCGCGTTCTCGACGTCCTCGCGGTAGGCCCGGATAGATTCGCGGGGGCCGGAGGCGGCGTATTCGCGTTCGGTGAACTCTGGGACCTCGTCGGTCGTCGGGTAGTCGTGTTCGAGCCAGTATTCGCGGCCGCCGTCGAGCAGTTTCACGTCGTCGTGGCCGTAGTATTTGAACTGCCAGTAGGCGTAGGCGGCGAACCAGTTCGCGTTGTCCCCGTAGAGGACGACCGTCGACGCGTCGGTGATCCCGTGTGAGCCCAACAGCGCCTCGAAATCGTCCTTTGTGAGTACGTCGCGCGTCGTCTGATCCTGCAGTTGCCGTTCCCAGTCGAAGCCGATCGCCCCGGGAGCGTGGTGCTCGTCGTACGCCTCGGTGTCGACGTCGACCTCCACGAGTCGATACGCCGGATCGTCGGTTCGGAACTGCTCGAGATTCGACTCGACCCAGTCGGCCGAGACGAGCACGTCGTTCGCGTATTCGGTTTCCGTCATACACACAGCCGTTGGACTGAGTACCTAATAGGTCCGTTCTCGACGGTGAATACGACCGATCGATCGAAACGCCGGAAAACATTGCACCGACCTGTGACGGCCACCGACGCCTTACCCGGCACTCGCCCCGTACGATCGAATCACCGAGTCCGTTTGGCGGTCGCTTTGACGGGACCGAACGCAATCGGACGTGATAGATGCGGCCATATTATCCGGTATCACTCGGCACAGGGTAATTTCGGCGATGGCGGTACGCATTCAACACTCGAAGGGGATATTCGAGTATGGGCGAATCGCTCCTCGTTTCCACGGCAACCCTCTCCGAGTGGCTCGACTCCCCCGACGTCCGCGTCGTCGACGTTCGCGAGCGGTGGGCGTACGATGCGATCGGTCACGTCCCGGGCGCGGTGAACGTCCCGTTCGATCGATTCAGAGTCGAAGGCAGCCCGGATCCGGGAACCCTCCCCGGCGCGGAGACGTTCGCGTCCCTGCTCGGTGAGGCGGGGATCGATCCCGACGACAGGATCGTCGCCTACGACGACACCCACGGCGTGTTCGCCGCGCGGTTCGTCCTGACGGCGATCGTATACGGCCACGCGGACGTGTTCCTCCTGGATGGCGATTTCAGCGCGTGGCGACAGAGCCACCGCGTACGCGAAGAGGAGCCGACGATCGAGCCGACCGACTACGTCGCCGACCCGCTCGAGCCGACCGAATCACCGATCGTCGGCACCGACGACGTGCGGGCCCGTCTCGAAGACGGCGACGTCACGATCGTCGATACGCGCGAGGCGTGGGAGTACGAGGAGGGCCACCTTCCGGGAGCCGTGCGACTCGATTGGATGGAACTCGTCGATCCAGACACCCGCGGGGTGAAAGCCGAACCGGCGATCGAATCGATCCTGCGAGAGCGTGGCGTCGAAACGGACAGAACACGGCCGATCGTGCTGTACTGCAACACTGCCCGACGGCTGAGTCACACGTACGTCGTGTTGCGTTCGATCGGCTTTCAGAACGTGTGCGTCTACGAAGAAAGCCTCACCGCGTGGGACGGGCCGATCGAATCGACGTGCTAGCGGGGATCGCCTCTGCATGTGATCTTCCGCACCGATCGGCCGAGACCTTCCCGCACCAATCGGGCGAGACCTTCCCGCATCGATCGGGCGAAAACCGTCAGCCGAAGCGTTCGAACGGCTGTTGACACGTGCGACAGAAGTGCTGCGATCGGCACAGTCCGGTCCCCTTTGGGTGATCGAGGACGGTATCTGTCGATCCACAGTACGGGCAGGCAGCGTCGGCAGCCCGATCGTCGCCGTCGGGGATCGTACTCGGATCAGATCCCATTCTCACACGCTCACCCCGAATCTCCGTAGCGCGTCCCGGCCGTCTTCGGTGACCATCTCCACGTTCCACGGTGGGGAGTACCGGAGCCGTACGTCGACGTCCGCAACGGACGGGACAGTCGCCGCGGCACGTTCGACGTCGTGTACGAGTACGTCGCGTGCCGGACACCCCGAGTAGGTGAGCGTCATTTCGATCGTTGCCCGGAGGTCGCGGCCCTCCCCGTCGGATCGATCGACGGACACGTCGTAAATGAGCCCCAGGTCGACGACACTCACCGGCATCTCCGGGTCCTGTACCGTCGCGAGCGCGTCCCAGATCGCTCCTTCGACGCCGGTCGCGCCAGCACCCGTCTTCGGATACGCGTCGGGAGCGCGTCCGTCCGTGTACTCGGTGTGCGGACACGCGTCTGAACCGGCCGATCGGTCGGCGGTCATCGCCCGCGACCTCCCCCGCCGGCCCGCAACGAGACGGGATCGGGCCCGCCGAGTTCGTGGTAGGTGCGCGTGAACGCGTCGTGCAACTCGTCCCACGCGTCGGTGTGGCAACCGTTTCGACCGATCGCTTCGGAAGGCGACGCGTCCGCCGGCTCCGGAACCGACACGTCGAGCGATTCGAGGACGGAGACGACCGTGTCCAGCCACGAGCGTCGCTGCTCGGCGATTGGCTCGGTCCGCAATCCGAGCGCCTCGATGTCAGCGCGGCGTGGGCCAGGCGCAAAGAGGCTCAGCGCGTGGGGGAACAGCCGATCGACGGCGGCTGCGACCCGGTCGCGACCTTCGCCGACGGTCAGTCGTTCGAGCCAGGTTTCGGTGTGTTCGCGGTGGTAGCGTTCTTCCTGTTGCACCTTCCGGATTCGATCGGCGAGCGGCAGGTACGCCGAGTCTTCGAGGGCGGCGAGCCTGATCCGTTCGGCCGTGTCGTACAGGTAGCTTCGGACGATCACGTCGGCCCAGTCGCCCTCGGGAAACGGCCGTTCGACGAGCGTCGAATGGTGCCACGCCTCGGGCGGACGTTCCCAGACGAGTTCGGCTTCGCTGTATCCGAGTTCGCAAAGCAGATCGTACCACAGTCGCGCGTGGCCGAATTCGTCCTGGGCGACGTTCGCCAACGCGAGATCCGCCTCCAGCGTCGGCGCGTATATCTGCCACTCGGTGTACCGTTCGGCGAGGACGAACTCGTCGTCTGCGAGCCGAAACAACAGCGCCTCGAGTGCGGCCCGTTCCCGATCGGTCAGCTCTCCGGGCGTGGCGATCGGATCGGCCGCCGACTGAGTCGATTCGCTCATCGGTGCGCCTCCGGGGCGTCCGCTGTCTCGGCCTGCTCGCGCTCGGACGCTTCGACCTCCTCGGCGAAGCTCGCGTCGACGTCGGTGTAAGTCATCGCCCAGCGATACGCTTTGTCGGTCGTGCCACCGAATGCGGCCGTTTCGGCGTCGACTTCGCCGATCTCCGCTCTCGGGACGACCCAGAGGCTGTTCGCGTTCATCCGGCGGGCGTGTTGAACCTGTGCAAACGCCAACGCCAGTTCCCGATCGGGCGCGTGGACGTTTCCGCAGTGGGTGTGATACGCGCCGGGTTCCTCCTGTCGAAACACTTCCCAGATCATGTTCAATCAGCCGCCTGTGCAGCGGTCGCGTCCGTTTCGACTGTCTCCAGGGTCGATCGCACCCACTCGACTGCCTCCTGCCGGCGGGCTCGCGAGTCGATCTGGTGGTGACTCCCCTCGGAGTCGTTTTTCGCGATCGACCAGAACTCCTCCCAATCGAGGTCGTCGTACGTCAGTTCGTACCGGCCCGCCGCCTCGTCGTACTCGATCCGCGGATAGTCGGGAATCTCGAGGCCGTACGTGCGCGCTTTCGGGATGTACATGTCGAGAAACGACTGTCTGAGGTAATCGTTCGACGCGGTTTTCAATCCGACGTCCTGGGCGAAGTCGTCGTGTTTGCTGTCTGAATCCGGCGGTCCGAAAAACTGGATGATCCGGGGCCACCACGTTTCGAACGCCTCCTGAACGCGCTGTTGGGTCGCCTTCGAACCACCCATCAACGATCGAAGGATCGACTCGCCGTGTTTGACGTGAAACCCCTCCTCGAAACACACTTTGTCCATGGCGTGGGCGTAGGGCTCCCAGCTCGTCGATTTGAGAGTCGCCTGTCGTCGCATCGCCGCGCCGTCGACGAAAAAGTCGATCATCGGCGCTTCGTACCACGAATCGACCGGATAGTGAAAGCAGTTGAGGAATTTTCCCGCTCCTGTTGCAAGTTCTGTGAGCATTTCCGAACGAGTTTTCACTCCCAGCGTCTCCGCGGCACGATACAGCAACTGCGCGTGGCCGATCTCGTCCTGTATCTTCGCTGTACAGGCGAGTTTTCGGTCGATGCTGGGGGCCAACCGCGTGAACTGTTTGTCCAGATACCCGCCCATCACTTCGCTGTTGGCGTGAAACTGGATCATCCGCGTCGCCGCCTCCCGGTATTCGATCGGGAGATCGTCTTTCGGACTGAACTGTCGTGGGCCAGCCCGCTGTTTGACTGCCTCAATGTGCATTATAAATCGGTACCGTTTTGGAGTGTATACCTATTAGCCCGTGTATAGACTGGCATTATATACTCCAGAACCCCATGATCGAGGAATGTCTGGCCGTCGAATTTCGGGTGACAGGCGACGAGTGCCCGCTGGCAGACGCTGCCGACAGCGTCGGCGTCGCCATCGACTGCGAACCCCCACAGCGCAGGGCGGACGACTACGCACTGTTGCGTTTCACCGCGCCGAGAAGCGATCGGTTGGCCGCAACGTTGGACGCCGACGATCGGATTAGATACCTTCATCGATCGAGCGGCGAGAGTCGGGACGAATACCGCTGTCTGAGCAAACAGCGATGTGTCGTCCACAGGCTGACTGACGTGGGCTTTCTGGCGGAGACACTTCGGTACGAGCGCGGGTCGGAACGCTTTCGGGGGGCGGTCGTCGGCCACGACGTCCTCCGCGGCGTGCTCGACGTCGCAGGCGAGAACGGCGGCGTCTCACTCGAACACGTATATCCACTACACAGCGAGAACGGCGGCGTTGTCGGCCGGTTCGACGTCACGCCCGCACAGGGAGAGGCGCTGAAAACGGCGCTGGCGATGGGATACTTCGAGGTGCCCAAACGATCGACTGCGAGCGACGTCGCCGAATCGCTGGGGATCAGCAAGACCGCGTTTCTCGAACGGCTTCGACGGGGCCAACGTGGGTTACTCGAGGACGTGTTTGGCGACGAGTAACCGGGCGTCGACGGATCAGTCGACGGTGGCGCGGCGAGTCGCGACCCAACCAATCGTTTTTGCGCTCCCGCCCGTAGCTGTCCTATGAGAGCCCCGGATGGTATCGCCGATCGGATCGACGTAGCGGAGCTAGAAGCCACGTTCTGGGAGCGACACAGCAATCCGAAAAGCGGCTGGTCCAGGGTCGCGCTGGGATTCGTGCTGATCGCGGCGATCTATCGGCGTGATCTGCGACTCCTCGTGGCGACCCTTCTCGCCCTCGCGCTCAATCCGATCGCGTTCGCTCCACCGCAGGCCGGACAGGACAGTTGGATGACTCGCGCGGTCCGTGCAGAACAGTGGTGGATAACGGGCGAACGCGGTAGCTTCGGAACCGGGTGGCCGAACGTGCTCAACACGGTGAACGTCCCCGTATTCGCCTACGCGGTCTATGCGGCGTATACGAGACGACCGCTCCGCGCCGCAGTCAGCTACGGGCTCGCGATCGCGCTGAAGTTCGGGTGGATCGAGGCGATCGCCAGACGGTACGACGCGGCAGTCCAAGATTGAGGAGACCCGACTCCGCACGATCGAATCGAAGTTCGCCATTCGAACCGAAGTGCGCCGATCGAACCAAAATGCGCCGATCGAACCGAGGGCTGTCGATCGAACTTACGACCGTCGTTTGATCATGAACTTCATGTCGCCCTCGAAGACCACCTCGTCGGCCTGCGTCGTCATCGTCGAGTCGATCACGACGAGTCCGGCGTCGTCCCGGCTGGAGAACGGCTTCGTCTCGGTGACCTCCATGTCGAGCGAGATCGTCTCGCCCATCCGAACCGGCGCGGGGATGTCCATGTAGTTCATGCCGAGGAAGGCGACGACGGTCCGCTCGAGGAATCCACACCGGTAGACGAACCCCGTCGCGAGGGTGAACGTCATCGGCCCGTGGGCGACTCGCTCGCCGAAGTACTCCTCGGCGGCGTAGTGTCGGTTGCTGTGGAGTTCTGTCCAGTCGCCGGTGAACATCGAGTGGAACGTGAAATCCGCCTCTGTCACGGTCCGTCCGGCACTTTCGAACGTCTGTCCGACCTCGAAGTCCTCGAAGTAGTGGGGTTCGTAACTGTAGGACATACGATGGCGATCGCAACGGAGCGTGAAAAAGCGTGCCGATCTTCAATGATCGTTAACCATAGTAATTGGGGGAGATCCCCACCACCCGACGTTGCGAGCGATTGATGCCGATGCGAGTCGTTAGGTGGAGTAATGTCACCACGAGGTCCGATCACCAGCGACGATCCGACGGTGATCCGATCGATCGCCGTCACCGTCGAGGACATCGTGACCGCCCTCGAAGCGAGCAGACGGACGAGCAGGGAGGCGGTGATACGGATCACGCCACCGTTCAACGGGCGCATGCGTGGGAGGATTCACATGGCGGATGGGGACACCAACTACGGTGACGGTCCCGAGCCGATCCACGTCGACCCGGAGACGCTCGTCGAGGATGTCCCGCCGTATCCGGAGGTCGACGAGACGGCCGACGACCTCGAACCGAACGCCAGTATCGCGTCCCGACATGATCGACACGTGGCTCGTATCGAAGCGTGGCGGCGTGCGGCCAGCGGCAGTCTCGTCGATTCGGTTGCGATCGAAACGCCCGCAGGCGAACACGCGATCGACGTGCTCCATCTCGGCGAGTGATCGCCGCGATCGACGTGCGGGGACGGTCGTGTTACGGACGGAGACGTTTGAGCCACTAGACGGGGTGTTCGACCGCTTCGAAGAGGCGGCTGACGTTCGACTCCTCCTCGCGGCGGACTGCCTCCGGATAGATACCGGCACCGACGACGACGTCGTCGCCACTCTGTGTGGCCCCGACGTGGGCGAGGACCTCGACGGACTGGCCGTCAACAGTCGTTTCCGCGCGGAACGTCGAGATCGACACTTGCTCGCCGATGAACGACACGACGTCCGACCCGATCCGTTCAATGTCCCCGAACTCACCGTACTCGCTCGTCAAAAGATCGAGCAGTTCCCGGTCGTCGTACTCGGATACGGGGTTGAATTTCTGGCCGGCGATCTCGACTGTCGGGGTCGACACGATCGCGAACACGCCGGTTTCGGTGGCACCGATCACCGGGAGTTCGATCGCCTTTCGAAAGATCGTAAGCTGGTTCGTCACCGCGACCTCCCGCGTCTGTCCACCCACGGAAACGTCCTCGGTGACAGTCTGTGCGTCCTGTCGCTCGAGTTCGTAGCCGGTCTCCGAAACCACGCCCTCCGGAACGTCGGCCCGCTCGGCCTCGAACGCCAGCGGTTCGTCGCCGAGGACGAATCCGAGACAGCCGCTCGTCGACGCGAGTAATCCACCACCCACAGCCATCATCCCCCGTCGTGAGTACATGATACTCACCCGGTAAGCAACCAGTCAGGATAAACCGTGTGGTCGCGCCCGGCGGTCTGTGAAAACCGCCGCGACAACCCTCGATCGACCGCCGCGACAAACCTCGATCGACCTTCACAATGGATCTCGAACGTCGGCTAGATGGGACGTGCTCACCGACCGCGCCACTCCGGGGTGCGGTCTTCCAGAAACGCGTCGATCCCTTCGCGCATGTCGTGGCTGTCGAAAAGACTCACGAACAGTTCGCGCTCGTATTTGAGCCCGTCGTCGATCGGGAGTTCGCTCCCGGCCCGGAGCGCCTCGAGCGCCCGAGCCAACGCGAGCGGACTTTTCGCTGCGATCGACGTGGCAAGGCCGTCCACGGCGTCGTCGAGATTGGACGCCGGCACGGCCCGTTCGACGAGACCGATCCGCGCCGCCTCCCGCCCGTCGATCAGTTCCCCCGACAGGACCAGCCGCCTCGCCTGACCGGGACCGACGAGGTTGGTGAGCCGTTGGGTCCCGCCGCCGCCAGGAATCAACCCGAGCGAGATTTCGGGTTGCCCGAGCTTTGCGTCCTCCCGGGCGATCCGAACGTCACAGGCGAGCGCGAGTTCACAGCCGCCCCCGAGGGCGTGTCCGTTGACCCGCGCAATCACGGGAACGTCACAGGAGGCGACCGTTTCGTAGACGCGCGGCAACTCGCTCACCGCACGCTGTTGCTGGGGGGATCGATCGCGGAGTTCCCGGACGTCCGCACCCGCGACGAACGCGGAGGCGTCCGCCGAACCGGTGAGGACGACGACGGTGACGCGATCGTCACCTCCTGCCGCCTCGATCAGCGACGTGAGTTCCGAGCGGACGGTGGCGTTCAACGCGTTTCGAGCGTCGGGCCGATCGATCGTCACCGTCGCGATCCCACCACCACGGTCGCCGAGTTCGCCACGGACGAGGGTACACGCCGCCGCCGTCTCCTCGAACGGTGCCGCCGAGTCGGTCATCGTCGATCAGCCCCGGAGACGCCGACGATCTCGCCGTCCTCCCACACGTAAAACCCTTCTCCGCTTTTCCGACCGAGGGCGCCCGCACGAACCTTTCGCCGCAGCAGCGACGGCGGTCGAAACCGCTCGCCGAGTTCCGATCGGAGATGTTCGAGGATGTCCAGCCGAACGTCGAGGCCGACGACGTCGGTCAGTTCCAGCGGTCCCATGGGATGTCCGTAGCCGAGTTTCATCGCCTCGTCGATGTCCCGCGGCGAACCGACACCGGTTTCGACCATTCTGATCGCTTCCACGCCCAGGGTCACCCCGAGCCGCGAAGTGGCGAACCCGGGCGTGTCCGAGACGACGATCGGGGTTTTGCCCAGCTCCTCGACGAACGATTCGGCGAACGACCGCGTCGATTCGGCCGTCTGTTCGGCCACGACCACCTCCACGAGATCCATCGCGTACGCCGGATTGAAAAAGTGAAGCCCCACGACGCGAGTCGGATCGTCGATCGCGCTTGCGACCGCCGTTACCGACAGCGAGGACGTATTGGTCGCGATCGTCGCCGTCTCGGCGATCCCAGCGGCCTCCGAGAGCACGTCGCGTTTGAGGTCGAGATCTTCCGGAACCGCCTCGATCACCAGATCGGCGGACTCGAGTGCCCCTTGCAGGTCGGTCGCCGTCGACAGGCGCTCCAGCACGGCGGTTGCCGTCTCGCGATCGAACCGCCCGCGGTCGACGCCGCCGTCGACGAGCGACTCGATCGACTCGATCGCGTCCGCAAGCACCGCATCGTCGATGTCGCGAATCACCACGTCGTTGCCGGCCAGTGCTGCGACGTAGGCGATCGAACGGCCCATCGTTCCGGCGCCAAGCACACAGACGTTCATGATGGGTTGGGATCGGCGACGACGAAAAACGTTGCTGTTGGCCCAACGATTCGACCGAGGCGAGGCGGTTGCGGCGGCGACCGACGTGAACGTACGAACCCGAACGCGGTGGTTGCGTGCTCAACGCTACCGGGTCGGAACGGGCGGAGAACGACCGTATTCGAATTGGCGTCGCGGGCCCCCGATCGGCAGCTCAGCGAAAGCCCATCGCTTCGATCTGTTCTTGATACCGATTGCGGATCGTAACCTCCGTCACCTGAGCGACGTCTGCGACTTCACGTTGGGTTTTCTTCTCGTTGCAGAGCAACGAGGCCGCGTAGATCGCCGCCGCGGCGAATCCCGTCGGGGACTTCCCCGAGAGCAACCCCTGCTCTGCGGAGACGTCGATGATCTCTGTCGCTTTCGCCTGGACCTCCTCGGAAAGGCCGAGCGAAGAGGCAAAGCGCGGGACGAACTGTTTCGGATCGACCGGTTTGAGTTCGAGGCCAAGTTCCTGGGAAATGTACCGATACGTCCGGCCGATCTCCTTTTGGGGAACGCGCGATACCTCCGCGACCTCGTCGAGCGATCGCGGGATGCCCTCCTGTCGGCAGGCCGCATACAGCGCGGCGGTTGCGACCCCTTCGATCGATCGCCCGCGGATGAGGTCCTCGTTGAGCGCGCGCCGATAAATCACCGAAGCGACCTCCCGGACCGATCGCGGAACGCCGAGCGCCGACGCCATGCGGTCGATCTCGCTGAGCGCGAACTGCAGGTTCCGCTCGCCGGCGTCTTTCGTCCGAATCCGCTCTTGCCACTTTCGCAGCCGGTGCATCTGGCTTCGTTTCTCCGAGGAAAGCGATCGACCGTAGGCGTCTTTGTCCTTCCAGTCGATCGTCGTCGTGAGCCCACGATCGTGCATCGTTTCGGTGATCGGTGCTCCCACCCGGGATTTGCTCTGTCGTTCCGAGTGGTTGAACGCTCGCCATTCGGGTCCGCGATCGATCTGTACTTCGTCGAGAACGAGCCCACAGTCGTCGCAGACGAGTTCACCCTGATCGGCGTCCGTGATGATCTCATCGGAACTACACTCCGGGCATTGTAAGGTTTCGTCCGACTGCGTTTCCGATTCCCGCTCCTGTTGGCGCTGCCTACTCGGACGTTCCATTATAAGGTTTGTGGTCCGGGACGTATTTAAATCTTTGTGCCAGTCGACGCATTCAATCGGATTCATTTTGTGTGAAAGAATCTCGAATTCAAAGGTTAGGTGGGCTCTACAACCAATATAGCACAGAGGGGCATAGCCGGAAGCCGACACGCCGCCGATCCGAGTATCGTACGCTTCGAGATGCGATCGCCCTCACGTTCCGATGCCACAACGAACTAGAATCCGTTTTCGATTATTACTATAGGGCATTTACAAACACTTTTGTATAACCAAAGAATATGAGTTCGTATGAGCACGACCAGCATTTCGGATCTCGATACCGCGGTGACGCCGTGTCGACGGCGGGACGTAACGCCGGTAGAGATCGATGGAGACGAACTGCGATCGACGGCACCGGGTGCCCTCCGGGAGTTGAAAGCGACGCTTGCGGCGTCGGGATACCAGCCGACGACGCTTCGCGTGAGTGGCCAATTCGATGCGGACTGTTCGATCGAAACGCAGCGAGAAGCCGAGCGGCTTCGCGAATACGTCAGGGCGGCGGCGTTCCTCGGCGTCACGACGCTTTCGATCGCCGTCGAATCGGTCGCCTCGGTCGAAAAAACCACCCCCGCACTCGAAGCGCTCGCGGAACGATCCCGACAGGACGGAGTCTGCCTGGAACTAACCGGCAGCGGTGCCGAGGACGTCACGCTCGATCGCTCAGCCTGACCATGGCGACGAAACGAGCGCTCGCCGGCCAACTGTCGGTCGTCGCGGGGTTCGACCATCCACGAGTCGAACTCGAGCAGTACCCGACGCCGCCGGAACTTGCCGCGCACGTGATCCACCTGGCGGACCTGCAGGGCGACATCGCCGGTAGAACTGTTGTCGATCTGGGGAGCGGAACGGGGATGCTCGCTTTGGGTGCGGCGTTGCGCGGGCCGGCTCGAGTGATCGGCGTCGAACTCGATCGAGCGGCGCTTCAGACGGCGACGACCAACCGAAAGCGCGTCGGGACGACCACGCCGATCCACTGGATCCAGGGCGACGGTGGGCAGGTCCCGCTGTGTCTCACCGAACCCACGACGGTAGTGATGAATCCCCCCTTCGGCGCACAGGCCGGTTCCAGCGGGGCCGACAAACGGTTTCTCCTGAACACCGCTGCGTTCGCGGACGTCTCCTACTCGGTGCACAACACGGGCAGCCAGTCGTTCATCGAGTCGTTCGTCGCCGACCACGGCGGGGAGGTGACGCACGCGTTCGAGGCGGCGTTCGACGTCGATCGACAGTTCGAACACCACTCCGAGCAAACCCGCGAACTCGACACGGAAGTGTACCGCATCGAGTGGACTGACGAGTGAATGCGGTGCAGAGTCGGACGGATTCGCGTCGGCTTACAAATGCTCGCCGTGGGGCTACCTTAATCAGTTCCCCACTGACTGTTCTCGTTCGGCACCGTAGCGTTCTTTGTCCGCAACTCTGAGAGCCGTCCGTGACTCCTCGTGGACGGCGAATAACGCCCCCTGTTCGTGATAGATTACGAGATCGCCGACCGTAACGTTCTCGCCGGCGTCCGGAATCGGCTCGGTGACCCGCTCGTCTTCGCCGGAAACGGTGATCAAAAATGCGTCCGCCTCGGCGCTGATGATGACGTCTCGTCCGGCGATCAACGGTTCCGCCGTCGCTGGCTCCGACAGGTATGCAACCTGCCGCTGGTCGGCGTACTGCATCGAAATGCGGTACGCCGTGTCGCTGTTCGTGGCTGTCCAGCCCTCTCGCTCGACGACGACGGTCTCCTGCCAGCCGATACCACCGACTCTGACGGTCGATCGACCGTCGAACGCGAGCTGCCCCGTCGTCGTTTCGGTCGCCCAGATGTGTCTGTCCGTGTTCCGGACGATCACCCCCGACGTGTTCACCTGCGTCGATTCGCCGAAGGCTTCGACGTCGACGACGCCGATCATCCCATCAGGGACGTCCTCGCCGTAGGTGATCTCGTACCCCCGTATCTCGATCGGTTCGCCCGGCAACTCGCCTGTGTCCGCCGTGTTGAGACTCACCGGTAACGTCGGCCCGATGAGCACCGATGCGGTGAGCAACAACGCCAACATGGCGACGCGTTGGGGCGTCGCAGAGCGGATCGATTCGGTGATCGATCGCGGGGCAGATCGCGCCAGTTCGGGGACGAACGGTCGATCGCGAGCGGCGACGGCCGCGGCGACGATGGTCGCCAAGGCGAACACGAGCGCCAGTCCGAACGCCCGATAGAGGACGTACGTCTCCTCGCCCCGATACCAGTAGATCGCCCACAGCGATTGGCTCACCGCGTAGACCAGCGCGCCGACCCACAACCGAAGGGCCGACGTCGGTACCGAATCGCGATACCGAAGCACCGCGATCCCCAGTAACACCCCGAGGACCAACCCGAGCGCGTGGCCCTGTACGGCCGTCCCGGCGAACCACGGCGTGCTGTAGGCGGGTTCGGCCATCGAGACCTGCTCGGGGTATCGCGAGGCGAAATACAGACTCTGTATCACCTGCCGAGCCGAAAGCGCCACGACGGTGCCGAGCGGGTAAAACACGAGCGCGAACCCGGCGAACGCGTACACCACGCTCGAAAATCCGATCGAGGGGCCGAGCGAAAAGACGCCCGCAAAGAGACCGACGACCCCGACACCGGCCGGGAAAATCACGAACGCGCGGACGTAGGGATTCGTCCGAACCGATCCGAACGACGACGAACCGCGCGATCGCGGATAGTGGCCGAATGCGTACTCGGCGAGCGGCGCCAGCGCCAACGTGCCGACCATATTCCCGCGCAGGTGACTGAAGTTCGCGTGTGCGAACCCCGAGACGACCACGCCGAGCGGATCGAAGTAACTCCACGCCCGGAACGGAATTACGGTCGGCCCGTAGAGATTGTCGATCCCGCCCTGTACGAACAGATACACGCCGATCACGAGCGCCATCGAGGTGAGCGTCCCCCACGGTACCCCCAGCAGAAACCGCGATCGGAGGGCGTGCCCCCACGAACCACGGGGAGCGTCCAACCGGTACACGAGATACAACGAACCGACGATCGCAAAAAGGAGGACGAGTCGATGGATCGGCAGCCACTCGGGGACCGCAAGTGACGGCGGTGCCGACTGGCCGATTGCAGCCCAGACACGAGGGTGTTCCAACTCGAGTACCGCTCCGATCACTCCGCCACGCATACCCGTACAATCCGCGGAACAGTTAAGAATGCGCTGATATCGCCGAACAGGAACGAACGCGTTGAGATCGCCGATCGGTTACGAATGCGCTGATATCGCCGATCGGTTACGAATGCGATGGAATAGCCACCGGTAGACCGATCGACCTCAGAGTTTGTTTTCGGCGTCCTCGGCCAGTTCCTTCATCCGCTTGCCGACTCGACCCGCGCTCGAGAATTCGTCCTCGCTCATCGCCGCCGCCAGCGCGTTGCCGAGCACGAACACGGCGTGTTTGTGTTCGCTTTTGGATTTGTGGACGTGCGAGGGGTCCACAGTAAGCTGTTCGTAGGGCTCGAAAAGCGACGAGTCGACGTCTTCACGTGCCCGGAAGTGATCCATAATGGACACCATTTCATCGTGAAGTTCGAGCAGTTCGTCTTTGTGCATACGACCTCGTAGGGACGGTCAGACTTTAAGGGTTATGTGGGTGTCACTCGCAAATCCGAGGAGAGGGGCTCTCACAATGGTGCTGCCAGTCGCGTCGCGACGATCGCCATTAAAAGACGTACTCGTCCTCGTGGCCCATCATTCCGTCGTCCTCGAATTCGGGGCCGTCGTCGTCAATCGGTCCACTCGTCTTGTACGCTTTGAGACCGGTCGAAAGGAGGTCTTCGATCGCTTCTTCGCGGCTCAAAAACTCCCCCTGTTCGACGAGTTGGGTGACCTGCATCTCCAAGTGTTCGGGGATAGTAATCTCGACTTTCGGCATCTGATCGTTCGTCGCTTAACGGGAGCGTGATTTAAATCTGCCGGCGTGTCCGGTACGACGAACCGACGCCAACCGATCGAAGGTGGACAAATACCCCAACCGATCGGAGTCGACTACCGATTGCGATCGCAGCCGAGGCCCGTCCCTCGGAATTCTCGCGGTGAACCACGAGCTTTTAGCCGCAGCACCGCCGTAGTCGGGTCCATGAAGGACGTCACGGATCTGTATCGGTCCTACGGGGACGATCGACTCCCGCCGGGGCAACGACGGACTGAAGAGTTCCCCGTCCTCCAGAAAGGGACAGTACCGAAGTGGACGCCCGACGAGTGGCGATTCGAGGTGTGGGGGGCCGTCTCGGAGCCGCTCCAGTTGACGTTCCAGCAGTTTCGGGACCTCCCATCGGAAACCCAAAAACAGGACTTTCATTGTGTCACGGGGTGGAGCAAGTTCGATTGCGTCTTCACGGGCGTTCCTTTCCGTGAGATCGCCGATCGTGCCGGGGTCACCGACGAGGCGGAACACGTCATGTTCCACGCGCTGGACGGGTACACGACCAATCTTCCGCTCGAGACGTGTCTGCGCGAGGAAGTCATGTTCGTCTACGGATTCGACGGATCGGACCTGCAGACGGCTCACGGAGGGCCGCTCCGCGTGGTCACGCCGCACAAGTACGCGTACAAAGGCGCTAAGTGGGTGACCGGCGTCGAATTTTTGACCGAACCGGAACGGGGGTACTGGGAGCTGCGTGGCTATTCGAACACGGCAAACCCGTGGGAGGAATCGAGG
>JBNJFV010000046.1:15187-16416 GCA_051747145.1 Halobacteriota archaeon | reverse complement strand
GTGGAGGGTCGATCGTCAACGAGGGACTCACGCTTCGAATCGGTAGGTCACCTCGACGCTGGCGGACACCGTCACGGGTCCCCGATCGATCTGCGTGCTCGCGGGGGCGTCCGCTTCGGCGACCTCTTCGGCGTGTGGGCCACTCGTTCGATACGTGCTCACGCGGCCGCGATCGGTCGTGATCTCCTGTACGCCCGCGAGCGTGAGGTCTCTCGCGTTCGCGACGATCTCGGCTTCTCTGTGGGCGTTTTCGAGCGCGAGTTCGATCGCCGCCTCCCGAAGCGCGTTCTGGGTCGCATCCGAGACCGTGAAGACGATTCGTCCCACCGTATCGGCCCCACCGGCGACCGCCGCGTCGATGAGGGGACCGACACGGTCGATGTCGTCGACTTCGAGCCGAAGCTCCGTCGTTCCGCGATAGCGCCCCTCGTCGCGATGGTCCTCGCGGATCGCGTACCGGCCGGTCGTTATCTGCGCTTCGTCGAGTCCGAACTCGAGGAGGGCGTCTCGGAGGATCTCCGCCCGATCGGCCAGTTCCGATCGGACGCCTTCGGCGTCCTCGCCGGTCGCTTCGATCGCGACGCTGACGCTCGCCTCGTCGGGCTCTGAGTCGACCGCGCCCGAGGCACCGACGTGGATAAATTGGCCGGTAACCGACGCCTCAGTGATCGAGGCGTGGCCGTCGACACCGTTCTGTGCACCGGTTGGCGTCGTTGGCGCTGCTTCAGACTGCGCCAGCGACGTACACCCGGCTGATCCGAGTGCCGCACCGACGCCTCCGACGGCAGCGACGAACGTCCTGCGTCGCATATCCGGATGGACTTCGGGATCGGTATAAAAAGCGACGTAGACACAAAGACGCGTTTGTCCAAAACAGCTACCGAAGTACCGTTTGATTTCCAGTCCGTCGTGGACGCGGTTCGATCGGCCATTTTGGTCGGCTCGTTCGATCGCTGAGTGACATTCGTTCGATCGTCAAACCACCGTCATTCGATCGTCAAACCACCGTCATTCGATCGTCAAACCACCGTCATTCGATCGTCAAACCACCGTCATTCGATCGTCAAACCACCGTCATTTGATCGTCAAACCACCGTCGTTCTATCGTCGAGCCACCGTCGTTCGATCGCCGAGCCACCGTCGTTCGATCGCCGAGCCACCGTCGTTCGATCGCCGAGCCACCGTCGTTCGATCGCCGAGCCACCGTCGTTCGATCGCCGAGCCACCGT
>JBNJFV010000046.1:0-15087 GCA_051747145.1 Halobacteriota archaeon | reverse complement strand
CGATCGCCGAGCCACCGTCGTTCGATCGCCGAGCCACCGTCGTTCGATCGCCGAGCCACCGTCGTTCGATCGCCGAGCCACCGTCGTTCGATCGCCGAGTCGCCAATTCACTATTTACCCTCGTCGTCGAATGCGGACCTATGTATCGAACGGACCGACCCACGCTTCACCGCGGTTCGAAACCGACCTGTCGGCTGGACGATTGCCGATGACTGCCCCGCGGATCGACGGTCCCGATCGTCGGGACGCGTCGTATCGGGGGACCCCGTCACCGCGCACGCTGATCGAAATCGCGCGGTACTTCCTGTTCATCGGAATCGTCGGCTTCGGCGGCCCGCTCGTACACATCGCGATGATGCAAGACGATCTGGTCGGCGACGGGGACGACGGCTGGGTCGACCAGTCGACGTTCATGGAGGGGCTGGCGATCTGTAACACGCTTCCGGGCCCCGCCTCGACGCAACTGGGTATCTTCATGGGGTGGGTGCGAGCCGGTATCCCCGGCGCGATCGTAGCTGGCGGCGCGTTCATGCTGCCGACCTTTCTCATCGTGGTGTTTTTTTCGTGGCTCTACTTCGCCTATCAGGCCGTGCCGGCCGTCGACGCGTTCTTTTATGGGATCAATCCGGTCGTGATCGGCCTCATCGTGGGTGCGTGTTACTCGATGGCCCACAGCGCCTTCGCGGAGGGACGGACCGATCGGGAGTTTGCCATCGGTTCGCAGACGTGGTCGATCGACTACGTCTTGCTCGTCGTGTTCCTCGCCGCGACTGCGGTGGTCGCGATCGTCAATCCGAACCCGGTCGTCCTCTTCGTGCTCGCCGCCGTCCTCGCGGTGGCCGTCTACCGGTTCGAGTGGATCCGCGAGAACGCTCGGCGGTCGTCCATCTGGGCGATCGCCGGTGCGCTGGCCGCCGCCGGCTACGCGCTCGGCGATCGGTTCGTCGAACTGGTCGGCCCCTCGATCCGCGAGGCGATCGTCGCC
The DNA here is from genome assembly GCA_051747145.1 of Halobacteriota archaeon. Classification (GTDB taxonomy): domain Archaea; phylum Halobacteriota; class Halobacteria; order Halobacteriales; family Haloferacaceae; genus JBNJFV01. Next base: position 14,102 of record JBNJFV010000046.1, on the reverse strand, counting down.
AGCCCGCTGTGGGGGTATGCGATCGCGATCTGGGCGAACGAGTGGGTCAAGCTCTTCGCGTTTATGGTGTACACCGGCTCGTTTATCTACGGGGGCGGGCTCGTGCTCATCCCGTTCATCGAGATATACGTCGTCAGCGAGTTCGGCTGGCTCACCGGTCGGGAGTTCGTCGACGGGATCGCGATCGGCCAACTGTCACCGGGACCGGTCGTGATGACCACCGCGTTCGTCGGCTACGCGCTCATGCTGGACGTTTCCGGCGGCGTGGTCGCGATCGCCATCCTCGGCGCGTTCGTGGCGATGGTCGGCGCGTTCGGGCCGTCGTTTCTTTTCATCGTCGCGTTCTTTCCGCACTTCGTGCGGATCCGAGACGACGAGATCGTCCAGACCGCGCTGATCGGGGTCAACGCGGCAGTCGTCGGCGCGATACTGGGCGCGACGGTCGCGCTGGCCAGCGAGTCGTTCGTCGTCGACGATCCACTCGCCCCGATCGCGATCGGCGGGACACTCCTCGATGGGTTCGCGATCGCGCTCGCGGCGGGGACCTACTGGCTGTTCGTCCGGGGGGTGCACGCCGCGTATCTGATCGTCGGTGGCGGCGCGATCGGCGTCGCCGCCTTCGTGCTCCTGTGAGCGGTATGGTGGGGCTGGCTGCACTCGGCGGGTCACCACCCGAACACCGGCACGAACCGGAAGACGAGGAACGCGCCGATCGTCGAGATCAGCGGGACGACGTTCTGCATGATGATCACCCGCGCGGTGGTCGAAGGGTCGAACAGGTCGGCGGCGCTCGGTATGTCTTCGGGGCTCTCCTCGCCCATCGCCGGGAGTTTTTCGCCCGCCTCGTCGGCGGCGAGGGCACCGATGGACACGCGGGTCTGTTCGCCGTCTCCGCGGCGGACGTCCGACACGGTGGTCGTACGCGTCGCTCGTCCCCACCCGAGGCCGACGATCGACATCGTCGCGATGACGACGAAACTGGCGGGAATCCCGAGCCACGACAACGCCACGACGAGGGCCGCGCTCACCGACGCGACGACGATCGCCGCCGTGAGCGGGAGCGCCGTGATGTCGTTGCCGAGCGTGTCTAGCGTCCGTCGCGCGATCGTGAACGCGCCGATCGCCACGGCGACGCACGCGATGACGATCGCGGGATCCATCTCGATCGCGCCGCTGCCGACAAGCGGTGCGATCGCGTTCGCGACGTTGCTCGTCCCCGAACTGAACGCCATGACGCAGCCGATCGCGATGACGGTCGTCGTCCCGACGAGTTCACGTCTCGTCGTGTCCGGTCCGAGTCGGATCGACGGTACCGTGCCGGACCGATCGACGTCTAGTAACGATCCCTCGCTCTGGACGAGTGCGACACGCCGGTTCAACTCCGCGTAGAAGTAGCGTCCGATGACACCGGACACCCAAAACCCGATTACCGGCGCGACGAGCCACCAGGCGACGATTTCGCCCATCACGGCCCAGTTGAGTTCGTTGCTCGCAAGTCCCAATCCGGCGATCGCACCGACGGCCGTCATCGACGTCGACGCCGGGACGCCGAAGACGTTCCCGACGAACAGCGCGAGTCCGATGAAAAACAACACCGTAATGCTGGCCTCGAGCGTGAAGATGGCGGGGTCGTAGACGAGTTCCTTGCCGAGCGTGTCGACGACGCGACGGCCGATCGTCCACGCGCCGACGAAGAAGAATATCGACATCAATCCCGCGGCCACCGTCTTGGAGATGACGTCGGCACCGACTGCCGGGCCGAAGGCGGGTCCGGTCGTCGCACCGCCGATGTTGTAGCCGACGAACATCGCGACGAGGAGGCCGACGAGGAGGAGAAGTTCGATCACACTCGTTCAACGACGGGGAGGCCCCTAAAACGGCGTGTTTTCGATGGTAGTTCGTGGTCGTCTCAGTGTGGGAGATCGTCTCGGTGTGGGAGATCGTCTCGGTATGGGTGACCGATCGTGGTCGCATCGTTTTTCTCCTCGCCGCCAGGAGCTACCCGTATGCAAACCCTCTCGGAAAAGCGGGTCTTCGGCGAGAAGTTCGAAACGACCGCCGTCTTCGTCGGGACCGAACTGGGGCTCGTTGCGGTCACAGTCTCGGCCGATCAGATCGGCGAGTTCGGCCTCTCGTACCGCGGGAGGGTTTCGGACGTGGCGACGTCAGCCGAAGCCGTCGCGATCGCGACCGACGACGGCGTTCTGACCGCTCCGATCGACGACTCCGCCTCGCCGTCGTTCGATCTGATCGATCCCGATCCCGCGGTGGCGATCGACTACGGTGCTGACGGGTTGCTCGTTGGGACGCCCGACGGGGCCGTTCGACGGCTGGATTCGGACGGCTCCGTCTCGCCGCTCTGTGACACCGCCGGCGTCCGATCGATCGACGCCCCGCTTGTCGCCGCGGCGGACGGCGTCTACCGGGTTGTGGATGGACGGGCGGCCACTGTGGGGTTGACCGACGTCCGTGACGTTCTGGGCAGCGGGACGCCGCTTGCTGCGACCGCAAACGGGCTCTATACGCTCGCTAACGGGTGGACCGAGGCCCTCCCGGGCCCGTTTTCGCGCGTCGCGGGGGACGGCCATGGTCGCGCACACGCGGTCGGCGATCGCGGATTGTTCGAGCGATCGGCTGGCGAGTGGACCGAACGATCGTTTCCGGTCGACGAGTCCGTCATCGAGCTGGCACACGGCAGCGGAATCGTCGCCGTCGTCACCGACGCCGGCCGGCTCGGAATCGATGCGGGCGACGGCTGGCGACACCAGCTTCTCGGGTTCGGTGGCGTCTCCGGCGTGGCGATCGCTCCGACGTCGGCGGGGACGTGAGCACCCGATCGGTCCGGTCGTACCGAAACGGGGTTTAAGCCGGGCACAGATTACTCCCGTATGACCACGATCGTCCCCGGTTCACGGTCGCAAGCGCTCGCCGCAGAACTAGCCAGCGTTCTCGACGCGTCGCTTGCGGTTCCGACCTACGACCGGTTTCCCGACGGCGAAACGCTCGCGGCCGTCCCGACGTTCGACGACGACGCGGCGACGATCGTCGCCGCGACACCGACGAACGACGCCCACGTCGAACTGTTCCAGCTTGCAGACGCCGTCCGGGAGGCGGGCGCGACCGACGTCACCGTCGTCATCCCGTACATGGGATACGCTCGACAGGACAAGGCGTTCGCCGCGGGCCAGCCCATCTCCGCTCGCGCGGTCGCCAAAGCGATCAGCTCGGCCGCCGATCACGTCGTGCTCGTGACGCCGCACGAACCGGCTATTGCCGACTTCTTCGAGGTCTCCGTCGACGTCGTCGACGCGTCCGATCGACTCGCAGAGCCGCTCCCGACAGGGCTGGTCGATCCGCTCTTTCTGTCGCCTGACGCCGGTGCGATAGCCATCGCCGACAGTGTCCAGACCGGCTACGGCACGGGGGCGGTCGATTACTTCGAAAAGGATCGCGATTACGACACCGGCGAGATAGAGATCACGCCGAGCGACGCGACAGTCCTCGATCGGGACGTCGTCGTGGTCGACGACATCATCGCGACCGGGTCGACGATGAGCGAGTCGATCGGCGTCCTCACGGACCGTGGCGCGAACCGTATTTACGCTGTGTGCGTCCATCCGGTCCTCGTCGGCAACGCGCTCACGAAACTCTCCGCTGCGGGCGTCACCGACGTCTTCGGGACCGATACGGTAGAGCGTCCAGTCAGCGAGGTCACGGTCGCGCCGTCGATCGCCAGGGCGCTTCGATAACGTCCGAATCCGGCAGCGTCGTCGCGGTTTTCTGCCGAGAACCGACTTAGGTTCGGTACGCTTTCAGGCGTGGGACGGCTTCCGTGACTCCCACGAGGTAGACGCCCACGTAGAGCGCGATCGCCCCTGCAGCGGCGAGCCATCCCGCGACGTGTATTTCTCCCGTGAGCCACGAGCCGTACGCGAGCAGTTCCATGTACAGGCCGAGCCCCGAAAACAATCCCATTCCGACGAGATACGCGCCCAGCTCGACGAGCCCGGTGACGTATTCGGCTGTCATCTCCATACCGCTGTCTGGGCGGTCGATGGTTGTGAGTCTTTCCCCGCGGCTCGACACCGAAACGGATTTGATCGGACCCGTGTGACAGTGTAGTATGCCCGGACAGTACAGCGGTTTCGACTACCCAGCGCTCGCAAAACGTGGTGTGATGTTCGGCGTCGCCCTCTTCGTGATCGGTGCTCTCGGAGAGATCGGTTCACGTGGCGTGTACGGCGACCTCCCCGGGTGGGGCGACGCACTCCTCTTGTCGTTCGAAGTCGGCGGCATTCTCGCCGTGTTGATCTCGGTTTTCGTCTTCGGGATTGCGCTGCCGCTCGTGGAATGACCGCCGATCCGGTCTATCCGACGACGACCTATCCGATCGAACCGAACTGCAAGCGGTGCCCCGAACTCGTCGCGACCAGAACGAACATCTCGTGGGGGTGTGGGGCGGCAGACGCGAGGCTTCTCGTCGTCGGCGAGGCTCCCGCTGCCGGCGATCCGACTGCGAAACGATGGCAGGGTGGGAATCACACCGGGGCGGCGTACACGTCTCGACACTCCGGTCGGCGCATTCGGCGGCTCGTCGCCGACCTCGGCTACGCAGCCGACACCTACTACACGAACGCGGTGAAGTGTTTCCCCGCAGACGGCTCGGGGTCGAACCGCGAACCGACTGCCTGCGAGCGGAGGAACTGTTCGACGCACCTCCGCACGGAGATCGACCGCGTGAATCCCGAGACGATCGTCCCCACGGGAAAACACGCGACGCAGGCGATATTCGACCTCGACGGACAGCGAATGGACGGCTTTCTCGACGTCGTTCTCGCGCCGATCGACGCGAGGACGTTCGACGCACGGATCGTCCCGATTCTCCACCCGTCCTACCAGGACGTCTGGCGGAGCCGACTCGGATTCGATTCGGCTGGGTATCGCGATGCGATCGCCGCAGTGCTCGCGGGTGAGGAGTAATCGCTCGCGGGTAACCTTCTTACAATCGGCACGCGATGGTTCGCGTATGTCCGACGACTGTATATTTTGTAAAATCGCCGACGGCGAGATCCCGAGTCGAACCGTCTACGAGAACGACGACGTGTTTGCCTTCCTGGACGTCAATCCGCTCGCCCGAGGACACACGCTCGTGATCTCGAAAGCACACCACGAACGGCTCAACGACCTCCCCGCGGATCTCGCCTCGTCGCTTTTCGACGCCGTCAGCGAGTTGACTCCGGTCGTCGAAAACGCGGTCGACGCGGACGCGACGACGATCGGCATCAACAACGGTCCCGCGGCTGGCCAGGAGGTACCACACGTCCACGTCCACGTCGTTCCCCGATTCGACGGCGACGGGGGTGGACCGATTCACGCCGTCGCCGGCCGGTCGCCGGACCTTTCGGAGACCGAACTGGACGAGATCGCCGCGGCGATCCGATCGTAACCGACATTTTCGCGTCTATCGGCTACCCGAGGTCCTCGTTCGACCCCTCAGGATCGAGCCGCAGCCCGTTGACGATCGATTCGATCTCCTCGATCGGCGGATGTGTGAGGACGTACCGGGCGAGTGCGATGTCGTCGGCTGGCACGTCCAGCAACGAACACACCTCTGACCAGCGTCGGTGGCCGTCGAGCCACGATCGAATCAACCGTGCTTCGACCGCCGAAAGCGGTGTCGTGTCGACAACTCCACACCTGTGCAGCGTCTTCGCGACGACCATCGGTGCCACGTCGAGTCGGGTGGCGATCGTCCGCGGTCGATCGCCGTCGAGGGCGGCCTCGATGATTCGCTCGACGGTATCTGGATCGGCTGGCAGATCGTCAACACGTCGCTGGAGGATGGTCGAAAGTGACGTCGCCCCCGTGTCTACGACTGTCAGTCGCCGGGGGCGTTGTTTCTCTGTCACCTCGATGCCGTCTGCAATATCCTCCAGAGCCATCAGTTCCTCCCGCGCGTCGGTCCGTAATATTCCCTCCGATATTCCGAAATTTTCACAAAACCACATACCGATAATTGGTCGGTGATATCGCCGTAAACGCGCTGTACCTTGCTATTTGGCCGATCGTTTAAATATGATGTTTCGAAGAGTTTCGCATACATGTGTGTAGATAGCGGACATGTCTGTCCCGAATGCGGGGGTCGAATTCGAACTGTGAACAGTGAAACCGTTTGCACCGAGTGCGGCCTTGTCGTTTCCGAAAACCGAATCGATCGGGGGCCCGAATGGCGATCGTTTCCGGACGACACCGAAAACCCCGAACGGACCGGCGCGCCGCTTACGCCGTCCCGTCACGATCGCGGTCTCTCGACGGAAATCGGTCGATCGCGATCGATCTCTCCGAGACGCCGACGGCGGATGGCCAGACTCAGACGGCATCACAGACGCGCCCGAACCGCCTCGAAACGCGATCGCAATCGCATGTATTCGTTCATCGAGATTCGAAGACACGTTTCGTCGCTCTCGCTGCCCGATTCGGTGCGGGATACCGCCTGTACCGTCTTTCAAACCGCACAGGACGACGACCTCTTGCAGGGTCGCTCTCTGGAGGGGTTTACGGCAGCGAGCGTCTATTCAGCCTGCCGGATCGCCTCGGTCTCTCGCACGGCCGAGGAAGTACTTGCCAACTCGACCGCCGACGAGAACGAGTTTCGAGCGGCCTTTTCGGCGATCAACCGCGAGCTAGACGTTCCGATCGGCCCGCCTGCCCCGGCCGAATATCTGCCGCGATACGCCAGTCAACTCGGTGTCGATTCGACGATCGAACGACGCGCCAGAGAACTCCTCTCTGAATGTACCGACCGTGGACTCGTGAACGGTCGAAACCCCTCCGGCATCGCCGCGGCGTGTCTGTACACGGCTGCGGTCGCGGCCGATCTGAACGTGACCCAACGAGATGCGGCCGACGTGGCGAACGTCTCGCCGGTGACGATCAGAAACACGTACCGCGAACTCAGCGGCTGACTGTCAGGGGCCTCGCGTCGCATCGATCGGTCGGACGATCGAAACGTCCATCGTCGTTGCCGCCTCGGTTGGATCGTCGAACCGATCGGTCTCCAGAAGGATCGGCGATTCGAACGCGCTGATTTTCAGCGCCGCACACTGTGCGGTAAACCTATCGCCGACGTACCCGGACGGGTGGTTACCGGGAACTGCCTCGTCTGATACTGCCTGTACGGCGGCTCGAAACGCAGGATACCACTTCGTCGCTACCCGCCTTCTGACGTCGCGTTCGCGATTCGAGAGCCGGTCGTGTTTTCGCATGCCTGCAAGCTGTGTTTCTCGTCTGCACTGGGCGCGTTTTTCCAACGCTTCCTGTCGCTGTTGAGCTGCAATTTTACTCGTCTCTACCTCCGTCAACCGCTTTAGCACCGAATCGAGTTCCTGTTTCTGCGCGGTCGATCGATAGCCCGATCGCGCGGCATCGGCAATCGCCGTTCTGAGCGTTGCCTCGCGCGCTTCGAGGCGGTCCTGTCGTCGGGATAACTCCGCGACGCGTTTGCGTAGCCTCCGTCGATCTCCGACGGTGGAGGGCACCTGCTCGTCGGCTGTGTCCGATCGGCGTTCGGTGGGTGTCGGTACCGGATCGTCCTCCCGAGAGCGTGCCCCCGCAGCGATGAGGGTTTTCACCGACCACCGGGGTGTGTCTGTAAGTCGTCCGATCCTGTCGTACCCGACTGCCGGGTCCGATTCTCCCTGTCCAAATTGGGGGTATCGACCCGACACGAGTCCCTCCCAGAGTTCGTCGATCCGTTCGGCATCGACCGATTCTTCGCGCACCGTTTTTGCGTCAGGGTCGGGGACGTACGCGACCCTCATAATCGACGACCCGCAAGTTCCTCCAGCGACGGAAAATCGGTTGCCGATGCGAAGGCGTGGTACGGCGTATACTTGTTCTGTCGCCGCTCGTACTCCTGCACCGCCTCGATGATCCGTTCGGGGACGCGCTCGAACTCGTTGAACGTCTGCGTCTCCTGTACCTGGATTGCGTCGCCGTGTTTCGTTCGCAACCTGAGGAGCAAAAACGCGGCCAGTTCGGTCTCTTCGAACAATGCAATCCGCCCGTGGGTATCGACGACTTCGCTTTCGTACCGTCGACACGTGTTTCGAAGGTCCTCACGGGCCCGCTTTGCATATGCAACAACTAGCAACATATCTCCAACTCTACGGTATAGATCCAATCGGTGGTTAGTGATAAAACTACCACGATTCTCTCGATCGAGGCGTCGCAGTCGTGCCATTCGCCCCGAGTCCCCCGTCGGTGGTGTCCGGTGTGGGATCGTTACGTCGTTCGAAGGTGATCCTGTCTGGGTTCGTACACTTCTCCCTTCCGTCGGAGTTTTTCGATCTCTCCTTCGGCCTTCGTCGGATTCAACCCGATCTCGCTTGCGCGCTCTAAGATCTCGTCGATCGGCGCGCCGTCCTCGTACTCGGTTTCGATCTCTGCGATCAGCCCTTTGAGGTTCTTGATCCGATCGCGCTGGCTCTTCGACGTACCGGTTTCGACCACGTCGGCGTCGAACTCGCCGGTTTCGGGGTCGATTCCGATGTCCTGCAGGGAGGATCTGACGATCTCGATCACGCGTTCGGCGTCGACTGCCTCGACCTGATCTGACAGGCGGATCCGTGCACTCGCTTCTGCGAGCCGCACGAGTCCTTCGAGCTTCCGCGCCGTGACCGGAACGGGTGCGTCCTCGTCGGCTCCCTTGGATCGGAGGTCGACGTAGAAGTCCCTGATCGCCTGTTTGGCTTCGTCAGTCATCGTCGGGTAACAGCTTCGTTTCGCGTGGGCGATGTACTTCCGGAGGAGTTCCGCGTCGATGTCCGGGGCGACCTCTTCGGTGACGTCGTCGACCTGTTCTTTGGTGAACTCCGAGGTCGCAAGGCGTTCCCGTTGGGTGTTGAGTTCGCCGGCGTAGTTCGTCTTCAGGATGTGTTCGGCCAGCTTGCTGTCGTGGTCGGGATCGGGCTGGTCGGTCACCGTGAAGATGAGGTCGAACCGCGAGATGAGCGCGGGTTCTAAGTCGATCTGCTCGCCGATCGGCTCGTACTGATCGAACCGGCCGTATTTGGGGTTCGCCGCCCCGAGCAGCGAACACCGCGATTTGAGCGTCGCGTTGATGCCGGCCTTGTTGACGCTGATCTGCTGTTGTTCGAGCGCCTGGTGCATCGCCGATCGATCCTCTGAGTTGTGCACGACCATTCCGTTCGCGACGAAGTTGTGCGTCCCATCGACGGTGAGGTCGTAGACGTTCGTCTCGCCTCGGGCCTCGATCTCGTCGACGAGCGACGCAATCCGCCGACGACGTTCCGTGATTCGATCCACCGCTGCGTTCCGAACCGCATCGAATCGAGCGGTCTCGTCGATGCCGTTGAACCATCGAGAGACGGTTGCTCCGGCAACGTGCAGATCATTCGCGAGCGTCTGCAACGGGATATTGTAGCGGGTCAACTCGTCTCGGAGGGTGTCCCACGAGTCGGGTTCGATATCTCTCGAGAGCATTCGACGAGCTGCGTTAACCGCGTCGCTCTCGGTCGTTCCGGTGAGGGCCGCGAGTTCGCCCTGCAACACCGCAATTCGATCGTCTGAACTCGACGCGCTCACCGAGGTGACCGATTCGACGCATCGCCACGTTACGTCACCTCGGATCAGTTCTCGAAGCGCAGATATGTCCGTCTCTGCAACGTCTTCTACGATCGCCTTCAATCGATCACGCACGAGTTGTCGGAGCTTCTCAGAGTCACCCCACTCGCGCGAAATCTCCTGTTGGGTGTGTTTCGTTCCCTCGGCTAGTTCGGCCTGTGAGACGTGATACTTGTCTTTGAGCCTTTCTAGCGCGTTCCAGGAGTCGTTCGTCGAGAGACTATCGCGGTCTTTTCGCGCGTCGCGTTTTCGTGCTTCGAACGCGGCTAAAACGATCTGTGCGCTGTGGATCGAACGGTTGGCTTTGCCACGTTCGAAGTCACCGTCGGTTACGACGTCGAGGCCACATTCGGATTGACGCAGGCGAAGTGACTGCCGAAGGCTCGCTAGTGCAGGTCCGATCGACGGACTCACGTCGATGGTCGTTCGATCGCCGAATGCACCGTCACAAACCGTCTCGAGCGCGCGCCGATTTCGATCGAGCGTACATCCGATGTGCGTCCGGAACGCATCGAGAGATTCGGCGCTTGTGATCGCTAACGCGTACAGATCCCGTTTTTCCGCCCGTTCTCGGTGTTGGATCTGACTGGACACTCCAAACTCGAGCAGTAAACTCTTCGTTCCGAGCAAGAGTTCGTAACTCGCCGAGAATAGTTTCACGTTCCCCCTCGCCGTGTCGACGCACCCCCCGCTGTCGACAAACGCCCGGACGAAGGCGGCTTTGGCGGGTCTCGACAGGTCGGTGACGCCGTCGGGGAACGTCGTGGTGTCGTACGGTTCGCGGTTCATCCCCGCCGCTATCACCGTGTCAGCGACCCTCTGTCCGCGGAGTCGTACCGTTTCGACGCCGTCGTCACGGCGATCGCTCGGATGCCGAACGGGATCGACCCCGAAAGCGATCCGACACGCCCGTTCGAAATCCGAGCGCACCGACGCTTCTTTATTGGTGAACCGGACCTCGTAGCTACCCGCTTCGCGATTGTAGTCGACGTTCCCGACACCCGACAGATACCCGAGGACGGAACCGAGAGCGATTTCGGGATCTCGCGCGGTCGGTGCCTCGGCTGGGCCGGTTGTTGTGACGGACCCGCCGTCGGTTGCAGGAGACGGTAGCCGCCGGGGTACGTATACCCAATCTCCGGGTCGCAACTCCGCTGCGGGTCGTTCGACCAACTCGCCGTCTTCGAATACGAAGAACGGATGATCGTGAGTCGACGTGAGAGACTCACCGGTTTCTACCGAGACCTCGGTGAGTTCCGCCGGGGCGTCGTACTGGTGAACTGCTGTGATCGGTTGCCGCACGAGTCGACCGCGTTTCGTCATTGTCCACGCTTCGAGGTCGACGTCGCGAATTGTTCGGCCGTTCGGTAGTTCCTCTATTGTCCCGTCTAATGCCGCCTCGCGGGCGATATCTTCGATTCGCTTGATCCGCCCGTCTCCGAGATGAACCAGCGTGTCACCGGTGACACAGCGCATCTTGTCCAGCTCGTCGACCGCGGCGATCCCTTTGTCGGCGAGCACGAGCGCCCCGGCCTCGAGCGTCCACTGTTGACCGTCACCGAAGTCGTCGCGGACCGCAGCGGCCGTCAGCCCCGCCGAGGACGACCCCTTCCCCGAGGTGTAGACCGATCGCGGTGCGATGTGTCTGATGTACGATAGCATTTGCGAGTTGTGCGAGACGATATTGTTTGTGAGATAGTTGTGGGTGTCCTCGATCTCTAGATCGTATACCCACTCCTCGTCGGGTTCGAACGGTTCTATCGTCTCGATCCTATCCCACCCGATCGCACCCTCTGTGAGTTGTCTGGACGCCTGCAAACCGGATGCGAGCGAGTCGACGCCGCCGTCGGAAACGACATCCGGGGTCGTGTTCACGGACGTTCCATCGTGTGTCGATTTCGCCTTCGACTTTCGTCCGGTGACGAATCCGACGCGTTCCCGGTAGCGCTCGAACTGTTCTCCGCTGATTCGGAGGCGATATCTACCGTTGTGTCGTTCCGAAAGCTGCGAGGATATCCCGAGCGAAAGTAACAAACTCCGAACGTTCTCGGGTAGTTCGCGACGCATCGATGCGATCGAGATCTCCCGTTGGCTCGCGGAGACGTGGCCCGCCCTTTCGATGTAGGCTTTGAGGAACGCAGCTTTGATTCGTGGTGATGCCCGAAGCAACGCAGGTGGCACGCTCCGTTCGGTGGACGGTTCGAGGAGCCGATGGTCGAGCTCTACGAGGAAGCTGACGAACTCGCCCGACGAACACATCAACTCAGTCGCGTCGGTTCCGGGATGGGCTACTCGGGTCGTGCAATCTACGCCCAATTCGTCGAATGCGGCTGCTGCATCGCGTAGCGTTGCTTCGTCGTTGTTCGGTATCGAGACGACGCCGGTGTGGTCCTCCCGGCTGTCGACGTAGCCCTCGGCGACGATATAGCCAAGGAGACGGGCCAAACGCGGTGTCCACCGCTCCGGGAGGGACAGGCGTCCCGCGTTGGACGCTTCGGCGTGTCGATATCGGTTGTCGAGTGCGTCCTCCCCCTCAATCGGGAGCATTCGGGGAACCGCAATGAAATCTCCCTCCGACAGATTCTCCGTCGCGACTGGTTCGAATCGACCATCGGATTGTATAAACAACGGGTGAGACGGGGTGACTTCGACTTCGTAGCCGGTCGACGTTCGCACACGGTACATCTTCTCGGGCGCTTGGCGTTTCCAGACTTTTACCGCACGTTGCGGACCAACGGATCCGTCTCGCCGAAGCGACGGCACCTCGAAATCCACCTCGTCCCAGACGCCGTCGTCGATCGGCTTCGGGTCGTCCAAATTTGCTTCGACGAGTTCTCGAATCGGAACCTCGCTCCCGTCCGCAAGCGTGACCGTGGTGTCTCCCGACACGCACTTTCCTGTACCCGGATCCCCTATCAACAGCATGTGTAAGTCACCGCGGATGCGCGAGCCGTCCGGCAGGTGCTTTGTCACGCCCGAAAACAGCTGGAGGATCATCGCGAGCTTCTCCTCGTCGTACCCGTAGATCGAGGGGGCGACCGAGTCGACCATTCGCTGGTAGATGTCGGGATCCGAGGAGAGTTCGACGATCTCTTCGACGTCTTCGGCCGTGATGTCCATGTTCTCGAACTCCTCGTCCTCGAGTGTGATCGAGACGCCGTCCATGTAGAGGTCGAACAGTGACGATTTTTCCTGCCCGCTTGACATCTGTTCGATGTGTAACACGCCCGTTACGGTGACGTGGTCGCCCGGCGTCACGTTGCCGGTGATGTCGTCTTCGACGTTCACGTCGATGCTCTGTGGAGTCTCCCCGCCGCGAAGTCCCTCGGGGCTTTCCTGCACGCGGACTTTCTGGGCGTCGATGAACTCCGATTGGTCGAAGTTGATTCGGAACGGCCCCTGCCGTTCACAGCCCTGACACTCGTGGGGTTCCTGGAAGCTCCCCTCCGTCTGGGGGATGTACGTCATCGTCCCGCAGCGTTGACATTCGAAGGCGGCCTGGGTGATCTTCGGGCGGACGTCGGTCGCCTTTCTGACGATCCCCTGGACCGCTACCAGCTTTCCGATGTGATCGTCGTGAACGCGGATGTCCCGGATGTCGACGGTTTGCGGGAGGTTCTCGACCCGAACGTGTGCGTTCCCGAGTTTGACGTCGGCGGGGAGATCGAACAGCCTGAGCCCCTCCTCGGCGTACTCGCGAAGCTGGTCGGGCTTGGATCTGTAGTCCTCGGCGAGGTTGGGATCGAACCGATACAGGTCGTCGTAATCGACGAACAGCGATCGCTGTTCGTTGGGGTAATGCTGGGCGAGATCGCCGATCGCGTCCCGATAATACCCGCGGTAAAACTGGATGAACCGTTCGGTTAGTTCTTGATTTCCCGCCTGGGCCATTGAGACGGTACTACGTCGGCATCACGTATGAAGCTCATGTTCGCCGATCGGTCGCGGCCGATCGGCGCGGGACGGCAGCTGGTGGAGCGTCGAGGTTCTGTCCGGTTACGATCGATCCTCCGTGCCGCTTTTCGGCCCGGATTCGGCCAGTGGATCCGTCTCCGATGGGGTGGGATCCCGGCCGCCGGCTGTTCCCTGCGGTCCGTTCGTCCCTGCCTCGTCGGCGGGTTCGCTACCAGCGGAGCCGTCTGTGGGCCCGACAGACGAGTCGGCCCCCGCACCGTCGGCTCCTTCCTGACCGCTGAGTCCCCACCACAACGCCGTGGCGACCCCGGCTGCTCCTGCGGCCGCCGCTGCGAGGAGGGCCAACCCTGATCCTCCGCTGCCGTTTGAGCCCCCGATCGGCGGGAGATCGCCGCCGACCTCCGTTTGTGTCCCGGGAGGTGTGGGTTCGGGGGTATCGGTAGGCGTCGGTGTCTGCGTCGGTGTCGGCGTTGGAGTCTGCGTAGGCGTTGGTGTGTGAGTATGCGTTGGTGTCTGAGTCTGCGCTTGAGTCTGTGTCTCGG
>JBNJFV010000045.1:0-16696 GCA_051747145.1 Halobacteriota archaeon | reverse complement strand
AAGTGGGTGACCGGCGTCGAATTTTTGACCGAACCGGAACGGGGGTACTGGGAGCTGCGTGGCTATTCGAACACGGCAAACCCGTGGGAGGAATCGAGGTACAGTTAATCGAAAGACGATTCGAATAATTGGTCGATCGACATCACCACGCTTCCTGTCGATCGACATCACCACGCTTCCTGTCGATCGACTTCGCGGACCGCGAGCGACGGCACGCGCGATTTGCAATAGTCACGCTAAAGAGTGCGGGGTCCTGAAATAGGGTGGATGAAACCGCCACACTGCACCGATCGACCGGCTCTCGTGAGTCGGTCGATACCGATCGAGGTCCCGGACGTCGGTGCGGTTCTGCGGGCGGCGACGACACCCAGAACGGTCTGGAGCGCCCCAGACGAGGCAACGGTCGTCGGGTGGGGGGCGGCAGCGACACTCACCGCAACCGGTCCGGAACGCGTCGATCGGATCCGCGAGGCCGCAACGCAGCTGTTTTCGTCGGGCGACGTTCACGCGGGAACCGAAGCCGCCCGGCCGCGACTGTTCGGCGGATTCGCGTTTCACGACGACGCGGGCGACGGAGTGCCGTGGGATTCGTTCCCCAATGCGCGGTTCGTGTTCCCCCGCGTGCAAGTAACGCTCACTGAGCCAGGAGCGTGGCTAACAGTGAACGCGGTCGGTCCGGAGGCGACGCCCGACTCGGTCGCGTCGACGCTCGAGGCCGAACGCGAACGGCTCGCATCGCTCCCACCGACCACGTCGCCGGGTGACAGACCGGGAATCGTCGAAACGCATCGGACGACGACGCGATCGGCGTGGAAACGGAGCGTCACCGAATCGACCGACAGGATCGCCGCCGGTGAGCTTCGTAAGGTGGTCCTCGCACAGGCGCTCGAGGCGACACTCGCGGGAGAACTTTCGGTGAGTGACGTCCTCGTCAGGCTCGCAGCGAAGTATCCGGACTGCCATCGATTTCTTGTCGAGCCGGCGGGTCCACAACGAGGGAGTTTCTTCGGCGCGAGTCCGGAGCGTCTCGTGTCGGTTCGCGGGCGGACCGTCGAAACCCACGCGCTCGCAGGGACGACCGGCCGCGGCGAGACGCCGGCGGAAGACGAGTGGCTGGCCGAAGAACTCATGTCCGATCCGAAGAACGTCCACGAGCACGAACTCGTCGCCGACACCATTCGCACCCAGCTGGAGCCGTACGCGGCATCGATATCGGTCGGCGAACGGAATATCAAACGCCTCGCGACGGTACAACACCTGCACACGCCGATCACTGCGGAGTTAGCCGACGACGACCACGTCCTCTCGCTCGTCGAGGCCCTCCATCCGACGCCCGCTGTCGGCGGTCTCCCGCCGGGGACGGCGTTGGAAACGATAAAGCGGACCGAACCGTTCGATCGAGGGTGGTACGCTGCGCCGGTCGGCTGGATCGACGCGGTCGGTAACGGGACGTTCGCAGTCGCACTCCGGTCGGCTGTCGCGACCCAGCGGACGGCAACGCTTTTCGCCGGGGTCGGGATCGTAGGCGACAGCGATCCCGACGCCGAGTGGGACGAGGTCGAACTGAAATACCGCCCGATACTCGACGAACTCGAAGCCGACGAGTGATCCGTGACCCGCCCGCCGAGGCGGTTCCGCCGGGCTATAATAGGACCGGTCCGAACAACGTCCCATGTCTGCGCCGAACCGGAACACCCTGTGGGCACGTGCGATCGTCGACGAGATCGCTCGCGCGGGCGTCCCCGCGGTCTGTATTTCTCCCGGGAGTCGATCGACGCCGTTGACGATCGCCTTCGAAGAACACGAGGACGTGCACGTCTTTTCGGTACTCGACGAGCGCTCGGCGGCGTACTTCGCACTCGGGAGGGCCCGAAGAACCGGCCGCGTGACGCCGCTCGTGTGTACCTCCGGAACCGCCGCGGCGAACTACCACCCCGCGGTGATCGAGGCGTCGCGGGCTCGCGTGCCGATGCTCCTGTTGACGGCCGATCGCCCGCCGGAATGCAGAGACTCGGGGGCGAATCAGACGATCGATCAGGAGAAGCTCTACGGGGACGCCGTGCGATGGTACAAGGACCTCCCGGAGCCGCAGCCGACGGATCGAACGCTCCGATCGATGCGAACCGACGTCGGACGGGCGATCGCGACCGCCGAGGGGACGCCCGCGGGACCGGTTCACCTGAACGTGCCGTTCAAAAAACCGTTGGAACCGGTGCGCGTCGACGGTGACGTCCCCCAGAACCTTCCGCCTGCGGCAGCATTCGGGCGCGCGGACGGAACCACCCCGTACGTCACGACGACCGCGGGCGCGATGGAACTCGACGAGCGACAGCTGCGGAGGATCGCCCAGGCCGTCTCGGTCGATCGCGGGCTGATCGTGGCCGGCCCCGCGGACCCGCCGGGGTACGACACGGAGTCGATCGTCGCGCTCGCACACGCGAGCGGCTTTCCGATCCTCGCCGACCCGCTCTCGGGGTTGCGGTTCGGAGGCCACACCCGGGTCTCGTCGGTGATCGGTGGATACGACGCGTACGTCAACACCGGGGCGACCGATGGGTGGCCCGATCCGGACGTCGTCATCCGCCTTGGCGCGTCGCCGACGTCGAAAGCGCTACGGAACTACCTCGCGACGGTCGACGCGCGGCAGTTGCTCGTCGATCCCGCTGGCGAGTGGCGGGAAGCGGCGTTCACCGCGACCGATCTCGTCGTCGCCGATCCCTCGCGGCTCTGCGGGCGGCTCGCACGGCTCGTCGAAACCGGCGGCTCCGCAGCCTGGCGATCGCGCTGGGAAGCCGCCGACACCGCCCACTGGAACGTCGTCGAGTCGGCGACGGGGTCGGCGTCGACGTCGTTCGAAGGCCAACTCCTGGCGGACGTGATCGACGAGTCGCCGGATCCGTCGACGCTCGTCGTCTCCAACAGCATGCCCGTTCGGGACCTCGATCGGTTCGCCGCGCCGACGGCGACGTCGATCACGGTGCTCGGGAACCGCGGCGCGTCTGGAATCGACGGCATTACGTCGACGGCACTCGGCGCCTCGAGCGCGACGACCGATCACGTGACGCTCGTGATCGGGGATCTGGCGTACTATCACGACATGAACGGCCTGCTCGCCGCGTCGCGGTGTGACGTCGATGCGACGATCGTCCTCGTCGACAACGACGGCGGCGGGATCTTCCACATGCTGCCGATCGAAGCGTTCGATCCGCCGTTCACCTCGCAGTTCAAAACGCCCCACGGGATCGATTTCGAGCCGACCGGTGCGCTGTACGACCTCGAGTTCACGCGCGTCGACGGTTCGGATCCGTTCCGTTCGGTGTACGCCGAATCGGTCACGACGCCCGGGACGGACGTGATCGCGGTCGATTCCGACGCCGAGCGGAGCCACCGAACCCGCGAAGAGCTTCGGGAGGAAACGATTGCGGCGGTGCGATCGATCGGCCAGTAGCGCAAGCTACTTACCGGGGTTGTGCCCTACGTATAGCTGCGCGTGGGTAGCCAAGCCAGGAAACGGCGCAGCGCTTAGGACGCTGTCTCGTAGGAGTCCGCCGGTTCAAATCCGGTCCCACGCACTGCGCGATCGTCAGTGAGCGAAGGAGTAGGACCGCGATTTGAACGCTGGTAACCGAGCAGATCGGGGTTTCATTCGGTTCAAATCCGGTCCCACGCACGTCCCTCGCTTGCGCACCCCGTTGGTTTGGTTGTGTTCGAAAACACGACAGCAGAAAAATACGATCGCTGTGTCATCCAACTCGAGCCTGCCCCAGAGTGACTCACAGGTCATAGAAGCTTTGAATGCACAGGACCACAGACCACACACCGAATAGATGATGTTGGTTGGAGTAGACCGTGGGATGGGAGTTACGGACGCTCTGCACAACGCCGCTGAATGGCCGGTCATCGTTTTGTTCGGACTGATTACACAACTAGGTGACGTCTGGTTTTTGTTGCTCATCGCCGGGGTGTTGTACATCGGGGGCACCACACTCCCCAGGATAGGGATCGATCGCAGACGGGGACTGTTCGTCTTTGCACTCGTACTCACGTATATTTCCCTCATTGGAACCGTCAAAGCGGTTTTTCAGCTTCCGCGACCACCGGGAGCCGGGACGCCGCCCGATCTGTCGTGGGTTCCCTCGTTCCTGGCCGTCTTGATCGAAAACATGACGACAGCCGAAAGCCATGGATTTCCGAGTGGCCACGCGCTCGGTAGCACCATGGTCTGGGGCGGTCTGGCGCTCGTTCTTGAGCGGGAACCGGCCACGAAGCGGTTCGGGTTCGCTTCGGGATTGATTCTACTCATCGCCGCGTCACGACTTGTGCTCGGTCTCCACTACGTCGTCGACGTCGTCGCAGGGATCACCCTCGGGGCGGTCGTCCTCGGGTTCCTCTACTGGGTGGCCGACAACGGCACCAAACCGGGGGCGGTTCTCCTCGTCGCAGTCGGATTCGGAGTGGCCGGTCTACTCGTCGGGATCACCTTCGACAGCGTGGCCGCATGCGGCGGAGCAGTCGGCGGCTGGATCGCCTGGCGAGTCGTCGCCGAAACGACGCCCGCACAGCCGGCGAACCGACGAGACGTTCTTCGCGGGGTTCTCATTTTCGGCGCCGCAGCCGCTCTCTTCGGCGGACTCACCGCGATCGAACCGCCACTCTCGGTCACGTTTCTCGGAGCTGCCGCATCGGCCGGGATGGTCGTCGGGGCACCGCTATTGAGCACGGAATTCGGTTCGTCCTCCGCTTCGACGTAAGCCAACAGGCGGAGATCCCGTTTCGCGAGCAGTTTCGGTACGCGACGGCCCGCGGTATCTTTGACGAGCGAAGATCAGACGTCGAGTAGATAGTCAGTGAGTTTCTCGAGCGGAGCGATCTCGTACCGCCGCCGAATTTCACGCTCCAGTTGTCCGACACCGAGGGGGAGCAAACTCATTCCGAACACGACGACCCACCCCTCGAACCCGATCGGAGCGGTGGACAGCGCTAACGAGATTCCGGGCAGATAGACCGCACCAACGAGAATTAGGGTTGACAAGCCGATCGCAGCCCACACGTACGGATTTTCCGTGACCTCGTTTCGCAAGATAGCGGACGTGACCTCCCGGACGTTAAACACGTGCCACAGTTGGGCGAACGCGAGCGTGAGAAACGAGATCGTGACCGCTTCTTCCGTTGTCATCCCACCGGGGTACATGCGTGCACCGATCACGAACGCGCCGACTGTGCTGAGCGAAATTATCACACCGTAGAACCCCAGTTCAGACCAATGGGTTCGAGTCATAATAGGTTCGTCAGGATCTCTCGGCGGGCGATCCATGACGTCCGTACTTCCCCCGCAAGCGCCGAGTGCGAACGCCGGGAAGATGTCTGTCACGACGTTGAGAAAGAGGATTTGCAGGGGGAGCAAAGGAAGCGGAAACCCGAGTAGCGAAGCGATCAGTATCACCAACAGTTCGCTGAAGTTACACGACATGAGATACAACACGAACTTCCGGATGTTACTGAAGATGATTCGACCTTCTCTGACCGCGTGGTAGATGCTCTGAAAGTTGTCATCTCTAAGGATCATGTCCGAGGCTTCCTGGGCAACCTGCGTGCCTCGCTGACCCATCGCGACACCGATGTCGGCGCTTTTCAACGCCGGCGCGTCGTTGACCCCGTCACCGGTCATGGCGACGATCGAACCGGCCAGCTGGTGCAGGTCGATCAAATCGAGCTTGTTCTCCGGGCTGACACGTGCGAAGATTGATGCATCGAGGAATCGATTTCGCTGCGCCTCCGAGAGGGCTTCAGGATCCTCAAGCTGGCGGCCTTCTATCACTTCGGCATCGGCGGAGTCTACCAGTCCGACGCTGTAGGCGATGTTTCTCGCGGTTCCAGCATGATCGCCAGTCACCATGACGACCCGTATGCCGGCATCCTGACACCGCTGGATAGTCGATGTAACCTCCTCGCGCGGCGGGTCGATGAACCCGACCAACCCGAGTAATTCCAGATCCTCGTAGGGTGGCTCGTCCGTGGTATCTACCTCTTTCCGGGCGAGCGCGAGGACCCGTAATCCGTCATCGGCCATCCGATCACTCTTTCGTAGCCACTCTTCTTGTGCACGCTCCGGCAATGCTTCGGTGTCACCGTCCGTCGCGACCTGCGTGGCCGAGTCAATAACGACCTCCGGAGCGCCTTTCACGGCGACCTGGTAGGTACCGTTCAGTTCGTGATAGGTCGCCATCATCTTCGTCGACGGATCGAACGAAACCTCGCGGGCTTCCGGCATCGAGTCGAGAAGTTTGTCCCGATCGATTCCGCCTTTCAGCCCCGCAATCAGGAGTGCTGCCTCCATCGGATCGCCCGCCGTTTCGGGCTCACCGTCCCGTTCGGTCAGGGAGGCGTTGTTGCACAGCACGCCCACTTCAAGTGCATCCAGCACGATCGGGTCCACCGGTTCGTCCAGTTCTTCGTTGCCGTGTCTGAACGTCCCTTCCGTTTCGAGTCCGACTCCAGTGACCTCGACAGTCCCGTTCGCAACCTCGTACTCGGCGACAGTCATCCGGTTTTCCGTCAGCGTCCCCGTCTTGTCGGTGCAGATGACGGTGGTGGAACCGAGCGTCTCGACTGACGCGAGGTTGGTGATCAGCGCGTTACGGTCTGCCATCCGCCACATTCCTCTGGCCAGAACCAGCGTAGCGACGATCGGGAGTCCTTCCGGCACGGTTGCGATCGCCAGGGCGATCGCCGTCTCGACCATCAAAAACAGGTCCTGCCCCCGGAGCCACCCAGAGACGAAGACGATCGTCGCAACCACGAGCAAGAATGGAACGAGCATCTGGCCGAGATCATCGAGTTTCTCCTGCAGCGGCGTCTGCTCCTCGGCCGCTCCCTGGAGCGAAGCCGAGATGTGTCCTAGCTCTGTGTCCGGGCCTGTCGTCACGACCACCGCTTCCGCGGCGCCGCGTGTTACGTACGTCCCCTTGTAGAGCATGTTCTCACGCTCTGCCAGTGGCACGTCTTCATCGAGAGGGTCGCTCGTCTTCCCGACGGGAACCGATTCGCCGGTGAGCGCTGACTCGTCGATCTGCAGCGTCGACGGGTCGATGATCCGCAGGTCGGCCGGGACGAGATCGCCGGCCTGGAGTACGACGATATCACCCGGAACCAACGCTTCCGCCGGAATCGCTCGTTCCTCACCCGCTCGACGAACGCGAGCGTGAATCTCTGCGATCTCCTGGAGGCTCTCCATCGATTTGATGGCGCGCATCTCGGTGACGAACCCGATCGACCCGTTGATGCCGAGAACGGCAACGATTGCGATACTCTCGACGACATCCCCGAGTAGGAACGCCGCGAGGGCTGCAGCTGCGAGCAAGAGGACGATGAAGCTTTTGAACTGATCTGCCAGAACGACAGTCCAGTGTTTTCGTTCTGCCTCACGTAACTCGTTTGGCCCGAACCGCTCTCGGCGGCGCTCGACAGCAGTTTCGGACAATCCGTCTGCGGGCGATACGTCGAGTCTTTCGAGAACGTCGCTAACAGAACTCGACCACGGCGTCCCGAACTCGTCTTCGTCTCCCGTCATAGCTCACCGAGTACGGCGATCCTCGCTAGTGCGTCGCAGACGATTCGTCCCATCGAGTGTAATCTCGTGGGCGAGACTCACAATACTTCGGGGGCCGAGCAAACGCCGACACCGGGCACTGAGACGACTCACGTCGAGGACGACGGAGGGACGATCAGAACGGGAACCGACGCATTTCTGACGGTTCGTTCGGCGACACTACCAAGCAGGTAGCGATCGAGACCGCGCCGACCGTGCGTTCCCATCACCACGAGGTCGATATCGTGCTCGCTGACGTACGAGTGAAGCGTCTGTGAGACGGAAGAGCCGAAATCGACGGCACCAATAACCGTGTCGATGGACGCGTCTTCGACGCGTGTCGTTGCCTCCTCGACGATTTGCTCTGCCGTTTCTTCAAGGACATTGAGTTGCTGACCATCTGGATCGTCGGTGCCGAGCATCGTCACGTCCACGACCGAGAGGACGTGCAGTGTTGCACCGACGGTAGCGGCGATATCCGTTGCGTAATCGATCGCTCCGATCGCACAGTCGCTACCGTCGGTCGGAACAACCACGGTTCGATACGGGAACCGTATTGGTTCATCGTCTGGACGGAGCGTGAGCACCGGCACGGTCGCCCGGCGGAGGACACGTTCGGTCGTGCTCCCGAGGAACTGCTGTTCGAGTCCGATTCGCCCCTGCGTCGCCATGGCGATCAGATCGATTTCGTGTGCTTCAGCGTAGGTCGCGATCGTGTCCGGGACTTTCCCCTGGAGAACGGCTGTAACAGTCGGTACGCCTCGATTCGATGCGCTCTCGAGGGCCGTTTCGATGATCTGTTCGCCCTCCCGTTCGAGCACGTCAATGACGTCTGCTTGAATTCGCGTGACACTGGGCTTCGTTGTATCGGCAACGGTGAGGACGTGAAGTGTCGCGTCCGCTGCCGCAGCAACGTCGAGGACATGATCGAACACCGCCATCGAACCCTCACCACCGTCGGTCGGGAACAGAATCCGGTCGTACATACCGATCCAATCGAAGCCGTGAGGTAAAAACACCTCCCAAGCGAGACATCCCTCCACTATCACACGGACACCGAGCGTAGCGGGGGGCAATCGATTCGTATCCAATCTCGCGCACTGATCGATCGGTGTGAGCGACGGGGAACCGAGCGTGCGATCGGAGCGATCGACGCGGTCGATCGATCGAAACGGTCGCTCACGACTCCTCACGAAGCCGATCGAGACGGGATTCGAACTCCCCCTCGGAGAGGTCTCCCCGCGCGTAGGCCATCCGAAGCTCTTCGATCGCGACGTCCGTCCCATCCCCACCAGTGGTGCGCATCGCCCTGAAGAGGAGATACACGACACCGAGCACCACGAACAGGAACACGATCCACAGCAAAAACCACGGCCACGCAGGACCCATACCCCACAGCCCGCCGTTCCACATACCGCCATTCCACGGTCCGCTGTCCCACATGTGACCACCGCCCCACATGCCCATCATCGGCCACGCGAAGAGCATGAGGACGATCGGCGCGAGCACTACGGCTGCGACGACGATCACCGCCACCCCAAGGAGTGTGGTAGTACGGGACATAATAGACAGATTCGTCGAGAACCTATTTATACTGTGTGACGTTCCAGTAATCACCAACGTTCTACGCGAAGATTACCCAGCACCCACCGACGCACTACACGAAGATTACCCAGCACCCACCGACGCACTACACGAAGATTACCCAGCATCCACCGACGCTCTACACGAAGATTACCCAGCACCCACCGACGCTCTACGCGAAGATTATTGGCCGATCGATCACCGCATCGAACGAAGACCGATTCGGATCGGGTGTCCACGTCCGAAAAAAGTTACATACCTCATCGCACGAATCCTGCAGTAGAGATGGACACATTCGATCGCGCAGACGAGATTGTTCACGAACCGAGCCGGGCGTTCGTCGAGTCGACGAACGTGTTCGAGTTCATGTCCGAGTACGACATCGACGACTACGACGGGCTCATCGATCGAACGACGCGATCGATCGACGGCGACCCCGAACGCGGCGTCGAGTGGTTTTACGACGAACTCGTCGACTACCTCGGGATCGACTTCTACGAGCCATACGACGCCGTTCGTGACGACAGCGACGGCCCGCAGTTCTCCGAGTGGTACGTCGGCGGCGAGCTCAACATCGCGCACAACGTCGTCGATCGCCACGCGGCGATCGAGTCGCCGAACCGAAACAGCGTCGCGATCATCTGGGAGGGCGAACCCGGCGACGTCCGGGAGTTGACGTTCCACGACCTGTATCGCCAGTCGAACCGCGTCGCCAACTACCTCGAATCCGTGGGTATCGAAACCGGCGATACGGTCGGCATGTACATGCCGATGGTGCCGGAGGTGGTGTCGATCCTCTATGGCTGTCTGAAGGTGGGCGCGATAGCCGTCCCGATCTTTTCGGGGTTCGGTACCGAGGCGACGGCCACCCGGATCGAAGACAGCGAGTGTTCGGTGCTTTTCACCGGAGACGGATTCTACCGCCGAGGCGGAGAGATCCGACTAAAGAGAGACTGCGACGCCGCGATCGACGCCGCCGGTCACGTCGAACACGTCGTCGTGTTCGATCGGCTCGGGTTGACGCCGGCGACCGAAGGGGAGACACCCACGACCGAAGGGGAGACACCCACGACCGAAGGGGAGTCACCATCGACCGAAGGGAGGTCGCCGGCGACGACGGTGCCGTGGGACGACACGCGGGACGCGACGTGGGCGGACGCGATCGAGACGCAGTCGGCTGCATACGACACGAAATCACTCCCGTCCGACCAGGAGTCGATGCTGCTGTACTCCTCGGGGACGACCGGGAAACCGAAGGGGATCGTCCACACGCACGCCGGCATTCAAATGCAGTGTGCAAAGGAGATCTACTTCGGGTTCGACCACAAGGACCACGATCGCTTCTTTTGGGTGTCCGACATCGGCTGGATGATGGGGCCGTGGACGCTCGTCGGCAACCACACCTTCGGCGGGACCGTCTTCATGTACGAGGGCGCGCCGGACCATCCCGAGCCCGATCGGTTCTGGGAGATGATCGATCGGCACAAGCTGTCGGTGTTCGGCATCTCGCCGACGGCGATCCGGGCGCTCAGGAAACACGGCGACGAGTGGGTCGACGCGCACGACCTCTCGTCACTGCGGTTGCTCGGGTCGACCGGCGAGCCGTGGGACCCCGAATCCTGGCTGTGGTTCTACGAGGCGGTCGGCGGCGGTCGGTGCCCGATACTGAACATCTCCGGGGGGACGGAGATCTGCGGGTGTTTCCTCATGCCGATGCCGACACAGCCGCTCAAGCCGTGTACGCTCGGCGGCCCCGGACTCGGGATGGACATCGACATCGTCGACGAAACCGGGACCTCGGTGAAAGACGACCACGAGCGCGGATACCTCGTCGCGCGCGACTCCTGCCCGTCGATGACGAAGAGCCTGTGGTCGGGCGACGAACGCTACCTCAGAGAGTACTGGTCGACTTTCGATGACCTGTGGGATCACGGCGATTTTGCACAGAAGGACGAAGACGGGTTCTGGTTCCTCCACGGCCGTGCGGACGAGGCGCTCAACGTCGCCGGTCGCAAGGTCGGTCCCGCCGAAATCGAGGGCGTCCTCATCGACCACGACGCGGTCAATCAGGCGACGACGATCGGCGTCCCCGACGAGACGACCGGAACCGCGGTCGTCTCATACGTCATTCTGGAGGAGGGAATCGAACCGAGCGAGGAGCTTCGCGAGGAGCTTCGGACGCTCGTCGGCACGGAACACGGCAAGCCGTTCCGACCGCGCGAGATCCGTTTCGTGGATGCATTCCCCAAGACGCAGTCAGGGAAGATCATTCGGCGTGCGATCGAAGCGGTGTACAACGACGAGGACCCCGGCGACCTCTCGTCGATGGAAAATCCCGAGGCGCTCGAGAAAATGAAAGCATTCGATTGAATTCGCCGGCTGCGAACCACGGGTATTCGATCGTCGAACAATGGATGGACTCGCATTGATTGTTGGACTCGCATCGATCGTTGGGCGAGTGTCGAGCCTCGCTCTGCCGACGATGATCGGAGGTATGCGTTGCCGACGATACTCAGAGACCTGCTAGACCGACAAATGTTGGCAGTCCCCTAGGCAGACGAGGGCCCGCGTCTGTTCGCGAGAAACTCGCGTTCGACCGTCACGATATCGTCCTCGATCGTCCCGACGAGATCGAGAAACGCCGACAGTACGGGGTGTGAGGTGTCGTCGATCGGGTCGTAGAGGTACTCGTAGAACGACGGGACGTACGAGCCCCCCTGTAGCGGTGGGTTGCGCAGGTGCGATTGGCGCTCCTCGATCGGATGTTCACACTGAGTGCGCAACTCGTGAAGCCGGTGCCACACGTCGTATCCCGCGTCGAACCGAAATTGCGGCGGGATACCGTCGAGGTGACCGAGGAGCGCGCGCCGATTGCGATCGATCCTCGAAAGCGTCGACTCCGCGTCGTCCAGCGCCGCCATCTCCTCGTCGATAGCGTCGATGAACTCCGCGCGGATCTTGCGTGCCTGTCGGCTCTGGGAGACGAGCGTCGATTTGAGCGCTGGCGAGAGCGTCGATCGAGAGGTGACCGCAACGGCGGCTTCGTGACTGAACTCCTCCGAGAGGCTTTGTGTGACGGTTTCGTTGTACTCGTCGTCGTAATGCGGAAGCGACATGACCGTCCGTCGGTACGCGTCGATTACGTCCGCAAGTCCCGTTCCGCCGGATGCGGCGACGTGGCTGGTGTTGAAACCGACGACCTGACCAGTCGTCGAGCCAGGGCTCGTTTCGGTCCCGACGGTGGTGAGCCCGGCGACGCGGTGTTCGAACTCCTCGAACGCGTCCCGTTCGTCGCTTACGATCCGACGTTCGGTTCGACAACACGATCGCGCGTCGGAGATGTATGCGAACGCGAAAAAGGCGGTCAGTGCCAGAAAGACGACGGTCGCGATCACGAGCGGATCGAACGCCATCGCCGAGAGTTCACATTCCCACCCCGTACAGTTCGTCGCGATCGACGGGTCCTCACGGATACTAAATGTAGTACCCACCGAGTTTGGTTGCATGAGGGTGTATTTCAGGTCGATGTTCAAATCAGTTTGGTCAGTTATGACACACCATTCGCCTCGTTCGAGTGTCGACGACACCGATACTTCCGGGGGGCGGTAAAAAGTCGGCCCTCACCTCCACTGGCCGACGATCGATCCTCACCTCCACTGGCCGACGATCGATCCTCACCTCCACTGGCCGACGATCGATCCTCACCTCCACTGGCCGACGATCGGTCCCCGCCTCCACTGGCCGACGATCGGTCCCCGCCTCCACTGGCCGACGAACACTATCAGGGTGCGAACGATCGGCAGACCGATCGACCCGCCGCAAATCGCCCGACAAAACGGCGAACAAAAACACCGCGCCGTCACGGGCTCGCTTCCGAAAAGAAAGGCTCAGGTGTCTCCACCCCCGACGTAGCGTCGATGAACCGAACCGGGCTCCAGTACCTCGGTGGCGCGCTGGCGTTGGGCGTGGCCGCAATCCACATATACTGGGGATTTCCACGTCTCGTATCCCAGATCCAGGCTGGAGTATTCCACGATCCCAGAGCGGCAACGTTCGTGCTTTCGGGGGTCGCGATCATCTTCGGAATCACGCTGATTCTGGACGGCCGCGATCCACGACCGATCTATCTGCTCGGGATCGGGCTGATGGGGGCGTACCTGATAGGGTACGTGCTCTGGCACACCGCCTTGGGCCACGGTGGGTTCTGGCCGTGGGCACACGCCGGCTTTACCAGCCACGGCGAAGGGCCGATCGAACTCGTCGTCTCACACCTCCGCGTAGAGACGACCGCGCTCGTCTCGAAGGTCTTAGAGCTCCTGACGGCGACCGTTCTCGCCGTACTGTATCTGACGTACGATGCCGAAACGGAACCGACCAGCCTGGAACCGCCGATTCCACCGCGTGAGTAGCCGGGGTGCTCACCCATCCGAATCCGGAGCGGCGAGGACGCAGCCGATACTTGCCGTGGCTGCGGCACCGATCGCGACGAACGCCGTCTGCCAGCCGAACTGATCGATTAGCCACCCCCCGCCGACTGGAGCGACGAGCGCGCCACCGATCGAGAACGTCATCAAGATCGCGAGGCTCGTGCCAGCAGCCCCCTCTACCGCCAGTTCGCGAACGTAGACGAAGTAGACACCGACGCTCAACTGGATGCAAAAGCCGGCGGCGACGAGGAGGACTGCGAAGGTACCGTACGAACGGGTGATCGTCAGCGCCGCGAGCGCGGGCAGCGACAACAGCAGCGACAGGAGGACGATGGGTTTTCGTCGTCGCCCGATCCGATCGGAGAGCCACCCACCGATCGGCCGTCCGGCGACCCCCGAAAGCGGTAACAGCGCGGCGGCTGCGCCCGCACCGACGAGCGAGGTCGCGAGCACGTCCGTTCCGTAGGTCGGCATCCACGAGTTGAGGAAGACGAAGAACGCGAAGGTGCCGCCGCTTGCAGCCGACACGAGGACCGTCGGTCGATCGGTGAGGACCCTGCGATACTCGTGGCTCGAAAGGGACGTCTCGGCTCGAATCGGATCGCTTCGGGCGTAGTATACGCCCGGCACCGAAAGCACCGAGACGATCGGGTACGCCAACAGGGCGATCGGCAGCCCGGCGCTCGCAGCGATCTGCGGGCTCCCAAACTGTGCGACGGCGAACCCGATCGGGGCGCTCGCGACGAAGACGGCGCTGGCAAAGCCGCGTTCCGCGGCGGAAAAGGAGGCCGAGACGACGTTCACCCCGCCGGTGAACAGGAAGACGGCAGTCGCACCGCCGACGATCCGCCAGGCGAGAAACCCCCAGTAGCTCGTCGCGATCCACCCGCCGATCGCGGCGACCAGGAGCACGGCGCTTCCCAGCGCAATCAGGTGTCGATTGTCGATCCGATCGAGGAGTATCCCGCTCGGCAACTGCAAACACAACCAGCCCAGATAGGTGGCACTAATCGCCCACCCCGCCGCGGCCGAGCTGATACCGTACTCGGAGGCGAGCAACGGGAGCAGGCTCGCCGGCGCGATCAGGTACGCGTTGTAGCCCACCGACGCGAGGAAACACGCGGCGAGCAGTCCCCAGGGTCGCCGTTCGACGCCTGCCATCGTCAGGCAGTCGGATCGAGAACGACTTTGCCGAGAACGCCGGATTCGAACAGTCTCGCCTGCGCCTCGCGTGCCGCAGAAAGCGGGTACGTCGAGTCGATCGCCACCTCGAACGTCCCGTCGGCCAGGCGGGGGCCAACCCGCTCGAGTATCGGTGCCTGCGCCGCCGGTGAGGCGACGATCGACATGAACCGAACGTCCGCGTCGGCCTGTTTGCCCGTCATCGCCGTCGACGGCGACAGGCGAATGGGGCCGTCCTCACCGATGACGACGATCGCCCCGTCGTCGTTCAACAGTTCGAGGTCCGCCTCGAGGTTCGCATCGGCGTGGCTCTCGAGGATCACGTCGACGCCGTCGCCGCCCGTCGCCTCCCGAACGGCCTCGACGATCGCCTCGTCGCGATAATCGACGACCGCATCCGCACCGAGTGATCGAGCGAAGGAAGCAGGCGCACCCTCTCGGGCCGTTCCGACCACGAACGCACCGGCCGCGGCGGCGACCTGTACGGCGGCGTGGCCCACCCCGCCGGAGGCCCCGTGGACGAGCGCGGTGTCGCCAAGCGAGAGGCCGCCACGATCGACGAGCGCTCGCCATGCGGTCGCGAACGCCATCGCCGCGGCAGCCCCCTCGACGAATGAGACCTCGGCCGGGAGCGGTGCGACCATGTGCGCCGGTGCGACAGTCGCTTCGGCGTACGTTCCTGGCGAGAAGACACCCAGCCCGGTCGCGTACACTCGATCGCCGGGGGCGAACGTCTCCACGTCGTCACCGACCGCCTCGACGACGCCGGCACAGTCGGACCCCCCGACGTGTGGCAGCCCACCCGCGGGGGAGACGCCGCCGGCCCTGAGGTACGTGTCGATCGGATTGACGCTCGCTGCCCGGATGTCGATCGACACCGCATCGGGACCTGGCTCCGGTCTGTCGATCGTTTCCAGTTGCAACACGTCCCTGTCCCCGTGTTCGTGATACCGGACTGCACGCATACGAACTACCACGACAATCACGTGGTAAAAAGGTGCCCTCTGGGGCAATCGACGTCCGTCGATCTCAGAGACGTCGACGTTCGATGACTCGGTGGCCGACAGTCGGTGGGTGAGTAGCATCGAATCAAACCGAATCGAATACCGTCAGATCGAACACCTTCGGATCACCGTTCGCAACCCAAACGTATCAATTCCCCACATATTCAATATTTGTTTATTGTGTCGTGTGCGAGAACGATTGGTTGGGCACCCGAGTAACGTTTGCAACTATACCTGATCAAAAGGGAGGTATCGCCCTGATTGTCGGCCAACTTCACAATATATCCACAACAATTAATTGCAATCATCTACAGAAATCGTGTATGGATAACGGCACAAGTCGGACGGGGGACGACGGCAAAGATCGGACGGGGGACGACGGCAAAGATCGGACGGGGGACGACGGCAAAGATCGACTGGGAGAGGGCGGTGCGATCGATCCCGACAGGCCGCGTGGGATACTCACCCCTTCAGATCGGGACTTCCTGCTCGGACGCAAGACCGATTACACCGACCATTCGAGACGGCAGAAACGAAACCGAATCCGCCAGCGCGTCCACAACGCGATCGTCGATTTTACCCTCCTATTCGAGCACCTCCAGGAACGCGATCGACGGACGCTGTTCGATCGATCGAAAGCCGAAAGCCAGGCGTACACTCGAGGGGTGACGGACACGCTCGCATTTCTGTACCTCGGTGCAGATGGGTACCACACGCCGTTTGGAGACCTGTTGTCCGCCGGTGTGCGAAAAGCCGAGACGAAACGATCAGGCACCGATTACCGGACCGTCGAGGTCGAATTTTCCGTGGAGCCGGTCGGCGAGATCGATCTCCGGGAGGTCGTATCGAAAGTACGTGCCGGCGACGTTGAGGAGGTCACCGACGGCGAACTTCGGGCGCTCGTCGGACGG
>JBNJFV010000044.1:1481-16707 GCA_051747145.1 Halobacteriota archaeon | reverse complement strand
GCGACAGCGAGCGCCTCTCGGAGGTTCGACTGGGCAGTCTCGTATCGGTCCCGTTTCACGTCGATTTCGCCCAATCGATACCGGGCCTTCATCACGAGGCCGGGGTCGTCGACGTCCACCGCGATGTCGAGGGCCGCCCGAGTCGTCTCGATTGCCCGATCGAAGTCGCCGAGGTTGTCCTCGCCGGCGGCTCGTCCCAGCAACAGTCGACACCGCTGTCGGCTGTCACCACTGTCGATCGCGAGCCCGTCGGAGGCGTGGGCGATCGCGGCGTCGTACCGACCGCGAGTATTGTCGAGCGAACAGGCCAGCGCGGCGAGCCGTTGGAGACGAACGGGACGTTCGGCCCGTTCCCGGGCGAATTCGATGTGCCGCTGGGCGCGGTCGAACGCGGCCGTCACGATCGATATCGTCGCAAGCTGTTCGTTCGCGTCCAAAATAGCCCCTTCGTCGTCGGCTTCGCGTGCCAACCCGAGCGCGCTGTAGTAGTGTTCGAGCGCGCTTTCGTGTGCGTACACGTCCATCGCCTCTTCACCCGCACGGCTGTACCAGCCGATCGCAGCCGCGACGTTGCCCGCTTGCTCGTGGTGCGTGGCGAGTGCCGCAGACCAACTCGTGTCCGACCGAGTACGACCGTCGTGCACACCCACGGGACCGTACTCGGATTCGAACGCATCGGCGATCGCAGCATGACGAGCAGTGTCATCGGGGGCGTCCGAACGAATCGCGTTCGCGACGACTTCGCTCCGAAACGTGACCACGGAACGGTCCCGATCCCGCTCGAAGAGACCGGCTTCGACCAGCGCGTCAATCAGTGTCGTCACCCGAACGGGGTCCGGGTCGAGGACCCGTTCGAGGACGGATACCGGAAACCGATAGCCGATCAGTGCTGCCCACGAGAGGAGATCGGTCGCCTCGTCGTCGAGCGCGTCGATCTGGCTCGCTATCGATTCGTGAACGGCAGTGGGGAGCGCGACGCTGTCGGCGTCCGTCGGATACCACTCGAATCCCGGATCGAGCTGGTTGGACTCAAGAAGGGCAGTGACAGTCTCCTCGACGAACAGTGGATTGCCGCCGGTCCGTTCGTGAAGGACGTCGACGAACCCGTCGGGGACGCCGCGGGTATCCATCGTCTGCTCGATGACAGCCCGCGTCGCGGCGCGATCGAGCGGCGACAGGTGAAGCCGAGAGAAGTGACAGTCCGCCGCTTCGAATGCCGTCTCCAGATCCCCGGACGAATCGAACGCTGCGGGCCGATAGCTTGCCACGAGACAGATTCGGTGGGTATGCAACGTAGCGGCGAGATGGTTCAGATACGCGATCGTCCCCGGATCGGCGAGGTGAACGTCGTCGATGTAGAGCACCCGTGGCGGCTCGTCTTCGGGCGGTGACAGCGACCGCGTGAACTCGAAAAACTGCGCTGCCTGTCGGGTTTCGAACCGGTCTGGATCGTCGATTTCCACGCCGCCGTCGGCGGAGATTGCCGAGGGGGAATCGACCTGATCGAGCAGGTCACCGATCGGGTGGAACGGCGCACTCGCCGTGCTCCGGGCCCGTGTACTGAAAACAGCGTCACCAGACGCGCGAGCGGTATCCAACACGTCCGCTGCGAGCGTCGATTTTCCGATCCCACCGGGACCAGTCAGAAAGAGCGCACGCCCGCGGCCGGTTTCACGGACCGCCTCGAACGCGTTCCGACAGCGTTGGCGCTCGGGGTCCCGACCGACGACTCGGGTTTCGACACGCGCCGAGTCGTGATAGACGCCGTCGTCCGTCAGGTTCGCCAGGAGTTTCGGGATCGAATACCCCAACTCGGCGGCAGCCGCGTCGACGGTGCGTTGTCGTCGATCGTCACCGACGATCTCGATCTGCATGCCCGCGACGCGGTCGCGAATCTCACGCGCTCGTGTGGCGCCCACCGCTGTCACGCGAATGGCCAACTCCGGCCCGGAAACGTCTGCTTCGATCGCTCGTTCATCGCGAAGGTCGTGTATCGCGCCGACGAGCGCCATCTGCTGGCTGAGGTTGTCGGGCGGAAAATCGAGTGCCTCGGCGAGATCCGACATCGAATACGACTCCGCGGCCGACGTCCTGTCGACCACGGAGTCAGCAAGCGCTAGCAAGACGAGGTCGGTACGTCGAACGATACCCATCTGGAATGTGATTGGTTGTAATCGACTTGTAGTTTTGGTTACTCGGTAGGCGATCGACAGCGACGCTGCTCGGCCGTTCGAGACGCACCCAACGGTGGTCGACCGATCGAGACGCACCCAACGGTGGTCGGCCGATCGAGACGCACCCAACGGTGGTCGACCGATCGAGACGCACCCAACGCTGCTCGGCCGATCGAGACGCACCCAACGGTGGTCGGCCGATCGAAACACGCACAACAGTGATCGATCGAGCCGCCACCCCCGAAACCGGAGGGTCGATCGGGCGGCAGTGGTCTCACGTCACAGAGCACCCCAGCGTCGGTACGCGCCGATATCGATCGCGAACCCGCGTTCACCGTCGCCAAAACGACGCCGTAAACAGCACGAGCACGGGGATGATCTCGATCCGACCGATCCACATCACGACGATCATCATCAGCTTTGTCGTCATCGGGAAGACGTCGTACGTACCGTATGGACCCGCGGGACCGAACGCGGGGCCGATGTTGAGGAACGTCGAGGCGGCGGCTCCGAGGGCGTCGAACTCGCCGAAGCCACCGATGTCGTAGAGTCCGGTCCGTGCACCGTCGACCACGATGAACACGGTGACGAAAAACACGCCGATGATCGCGACGAGCGTGTACGCGTAGATGTCGCGGATGGTCTCCTCGTCGATCGGATTCCCGCTCAGTCGGACCGGCCGAATCGCCTCCGGATGAACGGCGGTGAAAAGATCCCTGCGGAACGCTTTGAAGATAACCAACCAGCGCAGGGATTTTATCGAGCAGGTCGTCGATCCCGCCATCCCACCGAGGAACATACCCATAAACAGCAGGTGTTTCGCGAACGGCGACCACAGGTTGTAATCGGCGTTTGCATACCCAGTCGTCGTGACGATCGACACGACGTTGAATAGCGACTGACGGAGCGCGTCCGCGAACCCGCTTCCTGTCGGGTTTTCCGAGACGGTCAACACGGTGAACACCAGTCCCGTAAAGACGACCACAGTACCCAGATAAAACCGAAACTCCTCGCTCTCCCGAAGCCGATCGACGTTCCCCTGCAGGACGAAGTACATGAGCACGAAGCTCGTCGAACCCAGAAACATGAACGGGATGAGCGCCCAGTGGACGATCGGCTCGAAGGCTTCGATGCTCAACGGTTCCGGCGAGAACCCCGCCGTCGCGACGCTCGTGAACGCGTGGGCGATCGCGTTGTACAGCGTCATGTTCGGGGCCAGTCCCGCCAGATGCAACCCGTAGAGAACGAGAATGGCCGCGATCGTGAGTCCGGCGTACAGCCGCCAGATCAACCGAGCGGTGTCCTCGATGTGCGGCGTGAGCTTGTTCACGTTCTCGTACTGCGTCTCGCTTTCCATCAGCTGCGCACCCGCAACCGAAAGACGCGAGAGAACAGCCGTCGCGAGGATGAGAATCCCGAGCCCGCCGATCCACTGGATGACCTGCCGCCACATCATGATCGAGCGATCGTGGATGGAAAAGTTCCGCAACACCGTCGCACCGGTCGTGGTGAGGCCGCTCATGGACTCGAACGTGGCGTTGACTGGATGGGCGATCGTTCCGCGACCGGCAAGCACGAACGGGATCGCACCGATGAGCGCGACCAACAGCCAGGTGAGCGAAACCATGAGGAACGCCTCGTGTGCACCGAGTTTCGAGTCGCTTTCGAACCGTTCGAAGAGCACTCCGAGAATCAAGGTTATCGCGATCGTAAGGAGAAATGGAAACACCGATTCGCGGTAGTACAGCGCCACCACCAGCGGGAAACACAGCGGTACGGCAAGCCACTTGAGGACCGAACCGGTGAGTGTGAGGCTTTGACGCCAGTCAACGTACGTTTTCATCGGTGACGGAGGTGTACGTTGTGACTTCGCCCACGTGATAATAAGTCCGGCTGTGGGGACTTCCTCGAGTGAGTCTGCCATCGGCCCACGGGACCACGATCGATCGTCCGATCAATCGAACGGTCAGATCACCCACTGGATCGATCGGGTGTAAGCCACGACTCGATCGGATGAAAATCACGACCCAATCGGGGACACCGGCGCACCGAGCGATCAGACCGGACGACCGCCTTCGCTCGTTCCGACGAGGAGCGTCCCGACCGTGAGCAACAGTGCCGCCGCGACGAGGCCGATGACGCCGAGCGTCGTCGTGCCACTGGCGAGCCCCGGTACGAAGAGGATAGTCGCGATCAACATTAGCGTGATGCCGACGAAGGTTTGCTGTGGAAGGATTGCCATACAGACCGCTGGGAACTGGCGGATAATGAGGATTCCCTTTCCGATCGAGCGCGACCACAATCGAGCCAGCTCAAACGTGTCTTCGCAATGGACTCGATGTGAAACGATGCACATTTCTCCCCGGTGTGTAGACGTGCAAAAACTGTGGCAGTCGTGAGTATGCCACTCTGTATCGATAACGATCGTTTATTTTCCTTATTGTTAGAACAAGTACTACAACATTCATGTAGATTACCGCTAAATTTTCGGACGTACGTCCATAAGAATCCGTGACCTTATATGTCTACAGCCACTACAATATTTCACGATGACAGTAAAATCGATTCAAAACGGTCGCACAGACCTCTCGTTGAAATTCAGCCCGCGGGCCGCCGATCTGCAGGCGACAGAAAGTCCCGTTGCACGCCTTCTCAAACGGTTCCGGTAAGCAGCCACGGTTCGGCGGTCGCGATCTGCTGACCTGCAGTACTTGGATATCGATCGAAGAGATTTATTCCTCCGAGGCGGTTACACATAGCAATGCCTTCCCCGTTCGACGTGCTCGAGGTCGATCCGGACGCGGACGAACGGGCGATCCAACTGGCGTACCGACGGAAAGTAAAACGCGCCCACCCCGACCACGGCGGGACAATCGAGGCGTTCCAGGAGGTCAGATGGGCCTACGAGCAGATCAAATCGGGGGGAGTCCGATCGGACGAAGCGTTCGGCGCGCAATCTACGGAGCCGGACGAGCAAACGGACACGCGCGTAACGTATCTGGACTACGAGGTACTCGACGACTACGGCTGGGAACTCGACGACGAGGACCTGTTCGAGAAAGCGGCCGCCGAATCCCTGACCACAGAACAGTTCGGACGGTTTTCGGCCGGTCGAGACGAATCACTCCTGGAGGCGGCCGAATCAAACGGGTTCGCCTGGCCGTACGCCTGTCGCGGAGGGGCGTGTGCCAACTGTGCGGTGGCGGTCATTCAGGGAGCGATGACCCAGCCGATCGACCACATCCTCCCATCGGAGATCGTCGATCGTGGGATACGCCTGTCGTGCAACGGAACCCCGACGACCGCGGAGATGTCTGTCGTCTTCAACGTAAAGTACATGCCCGACCTCGACGAACTCCGGCTCCCGCCGCACCCGTTCGATCTGGCTCATTCGGACGATTGATCCGCTCGTCGTCGGTTGCGTCGGGAACCGATCGGACGGTACGGGGACGACGCATGCGGTCCATTCGACGATCGGTCAGGTGGTCCGTTCGACGATCGGTCAGTTCGACTTCGCGGCCGATATTCGATCGAACTGATCGGTCGAGAGGTCGATCGACGCGGCAGCGAGATCCTCCTCGATCTGTTCGACCGTTCGAGCGCCGATGATCGGGGCGGTCACCTGCGGATGGGCGACGAGCCACGCCAGGCTGACCTGCGCGGGCGTGGCGTCCACCTCAGCGGCGACCGCTTCGATCGTCTCGATCGCGTCGAAGTTCGCCTCCGTAAGGTACGACTCTGCGAACCGTTCGTCTGTCGCACCGCGCGAATTCGGCGGTGCGGGCTCGTTTCGACGGTACTTTCCGGTGAGAAATCCGCCCGCCAGCGGGGACCAGGGGACGACACCAAGTCCGTAGTGATCGCACATTTCGAGGTAGTTCCCCTCGATCTCGCGGTTGACCGCGTTATAGCGCGGTTGCGTCACCGTGAACGGTTCGTACCCGCGGCGCTCGGCGATCTCGTTTGCCAGCGTCACCTGCCACGCGTTCGGTTCGAACGTCGACGCACCGAGGTAGTTGACCCGGCCGTCGCGGACGAACCCGTCGAGCGTTCGCATGAACTCCGCCGGCGGAGTGTCGTCGTCCCAGCGGTGTATGTAGAGAATGTCGAGGTAGTCAGTGCCGAGCCGATCGCAGATCAACTCGACGTTCCGACGGAGGTGTTTTCGGTTCAACCCGCGCCCGTTCGGATCCTCTCTGGTCGGCCAGTAGATCTTCGAGGCGATGACGAACGCCTCGCGATCGCGGTCGGCCAGCCAGTTGCCGATGTACTTCTCGGCGCGACCGTCGCCGTACATGTCTGCCGTGTCGATGAACCGCCCACCGGACTCGGCGTACGCGTCGAGCAGCTCGTGCGCTTGCGACTCGGTGATTTCGATCGTCCCCTGATCGTTCTCGCGACCGAACCGCCAGGTCCCGAAGGCGATTTCGGAGACCGAAAGCCCGGTCGGACCCATCGAAACTGTATCCAGCGACATATCGGTCATTCACAGTCGATCGGCTAAAGCGAGTCGGTACGGACCGCAGTCGGAGAACGCGAGTCGGTACGTGCCGCAGTCGGCAAAAGCGAGTCGGTACGGACCGCGATCGGATCGGAGATCACCAGCCGTCCCGACGCGCACCGAGTGCTGTGACCGGCGTTCGCGCCGTTCGGGGCGACGCTCACTGCGCGTAATCGTGGCCGAGGACGAGGGTAACGACGTGGAGGCCGATCAGCGCCACGAGGACGAGCGGATGGAGGGTGACCGAGTCGATCGCCAACAGCGGCAAGTACCCGAACGGGAGCGCGATCGCAAGCCAGAAGGCGATCGCTCGGGTATGGTTGAGGATCGTGGCGAAGCGGGTCAGGACGCGGCGGAGCCGCACGGGGACAGAGGATGTGGACATCGATTGTTCTTACCGAAACGTTGCTCTGGACGTTCAAATACCCGTGCGAGCGTTCAGGACAGTTTACGACGGTCGTGCGTGCCTACGATCCGCTTACGATCGACCAGCCGCGGATTCGGAACGATTACGATAGTATTTCGAATCGGTACGTTATTATTTCGCTCGAGTTCGACATCGCTTCGATCGATCGTTTCGGATGGGTACAAAGCCGCACGATTCGATTTAAATCGACACTCGAGCGGCTACCCGTTCGCGTTCAAATGCCGCGGACAAATGGGTGTGAGTGAATGGATTGGTAGGTGACTGAATTGGTAGGCGGGTGGGTGCAACGATTGAAACGTTCTGGTATGATGGTGTTACCCGATGCAACCGTCGATCGCCATCACGAAACGATCGCAATTCGGAGTGTACTGACACCGTCGAAGTGACACAGCCAGACTACCGGCTCCGGAGTGACGCCGCCGGAATGACGTCGCCGGAGTGACGCCGCCGGAATGACGTCGCCGGAGTGACGCCACCGGAGTGACGCCGCCGGAGTGACGCCGCCGGAGTGACGCCGCCGGAGGACCGAGCCAAACAGAATTTATCGGCGAGCCTCGAACCCAGCACATGGCAGCGTTACATCCAGTCGCGAAACGTATACACAACGTCTCACCAGAGCCGGTCGTGCTCACCCTCGAAGACGACACCGAAGCCGTCTTTCGACTGTCGTGGACGGAGTTTTTCCAAGCGGAGTTTCAGGCCGAAGGCGTCCGCGAGGACGACGACGCTGCCTATCGACTGATATCAAGCGAGGACACCGAGTCGATCCTGTTGGGCCGAAAGGGATCGGCAGACGACGGATGGACGATGGTCGGCGAGGTCGTCGACGCACGCGCCTCAAAGTAGCATGCCTGATCGGCTGTCGATAGCACACTCGATCGGATGTCGACCGGCTCCAACTCGTCGTCGATCGACGGTATCGCCCGAGGTCGACCTTTTCAGGGGGCCGATCGACGGCGGGCGATCTCCGATCGAATCGCGTCGCGTTTTATGAGAACGAACCCGCCGAAGATGAGCCCGAATCCAACGACGGTCGTGAGAGTCAGCCCCTCCGAGAGGAACAAGAATCCGGCGATCGCGGCGAACGCCGGCGCGACGTAGGAGACGAGGTTGATCTCGATCGGGCCGAGTCGATCCAGCAAATCGAAGTAGATCAAAAACCCGATCGCGCTGGCCGCAACGGAGAGATACGCCAGCGCAAAGAGCGCGTCAGACGTCCACTGAATGGCCGCCATCGACTCGCCCAGGCCGAACGCGACGACGTGCATCAACAGGCCGCCCAGAAGCATCGCCCACGCCTCCATCGTCTCGATCCGCAAGGTCGCCTCGACGCGCCGCGTGAGCACGCTCCCGAACGCGAAGGCGGTCGCGGCGGCTAACACGAACAGTTTCGGGATCGCCCCGTCGCCGGTGAGGTTTCCCGGATCGGGATTCGCCAGGACGACGACTCCCGCAAGCCCCATGAGTAGACCGCCGATTCCAAGCAACGTCAGTCGCTCGCTCGGGAGTAACAGCCGGGCGAACGCCGTGGTCAACACGGGACTGAGACTGACGATTACCGCGGCGATCGCGCTCGTGACAAGCGGATCGGTCTGTCCGATGAACAGGAAGGTGTGATACCCCGCGATGAGAAACACCGCGCCGATCGCAACGAGCGTCCACTCCCCTCGCGTACGCGGGATCGGATCGTCGACCGCCCAGACGGCGTACGCGAGCATGATCACGCCGGCGACGTCGTAGCGGATCGCCGCGAAAAGCACCGGCGGAAAGTACTCCAATCCGAGGTTGATGGCCATGAACGCCGATCCCCAGACCGCAGCCAAAACGAGAAACAACGTGAGGTTCCGATACCGGGACACGTCGGATATCTCCCGGGTGCCCAATAATAGGTTACGAACCCGGGTCGATCGGCCGATAGTGTTCGATCGGGTTCCCGATCAGGTCGCTCACAGGCGCTACATGTCAGGATACTACTTTGAAATAGCAAAGTGGCAGATCGAATCACAGGCCGTCGTTAGCTTCAAGACAGTCGGTGGTAATTACCACTCTATGTCTATCGACAATACTGGTAGAATGAAGCGGCGAACGCTGCTGAAATACGCCGGGGGTGCCGCTGCGGCGGTGAGTGTTGCGGGGTGTACCGGGGACGACGATGGGGAGTCGGACCCTTCGGACGGGACGCCAGAGGACACCTCGGACGGAAACGAGGGTGACGGAACCGAAAGCGACGGAAACGATGGGGGCGACGGATCGGACGATCCGTTCGAGATAACGGTGACGATGGGGCAGATGGACTCCGGTCTCGATCCGCAGGATCACGCCGAAACCAATACGGAGATCATCGTCGGCCAGGTTTACGAAGGGCTGTTGGACCGCGACAAACAAGGCGGCATCATCGAGGGACTCGCGACCGACTGGGAACGACTCGAGGAAGGAACGGTTCGATTCACGCTTCGTGACGGTGTGAGTTTCCACAACGGCGATCCGCTCACGGCCGAGGACGTGGCGTTCAGCATCCGCCGTATCGTCTTCGACGACGTCGACATCTCGAGCCCCCAGGCGAACGACCTGGGCGTTGTCGAGGAAGTCGAGCCTGGAGATGGCGAGGTGACAGTCACGTTCGAGGGACTCAATCCGATCGTCTTCCAGCTGTTTGCGACCAACGGGGAGATCGTCCAGCAATCGTGGGTCGAAGAGAACAGCAACGATTACATCAACCAGAACACGAACGGAACGGGACCGTTCAAAGTCACCGAGTACGACTCCGGAAACGAGGTCGTCTACGAGAAGAACGACGACTACTGGGACGGCGACGTGCCAATCGACGGCCTGACGATGACCGCCTCGAGCGAATCGAGTACGAGAGTGAATCAGTTACTCGCCGAAGAGAGCGACATCGTGACCAACGTTCCGCCACAGGAAGTCTCGCGTGTGGAAGAGTCCGACGTCGCAACGATCAGCGCGGTGCCGAGTGCGCGAATCATCTTCCTGCAGATGCGCTACGACGTCGAGCCGTTTTCGAGCCAGGAGTTCCGACAGGCGATGAACTACGCAGTCGACGTCGAAGGCATCATCGAGAACGTTCTCAACGGCTTCGGCGAGATCACGGGGCAACCGACGCTCCAGGAGCACACGGGATACAATCCGGACATCGACCCGTACCCGTACGACCCCGAAGAGGCCGAGCGGCTCGTCGAGGAATCCGGCTTTGCGGGCGCAGAGATCACCCTTGAGACGCCGATCGGCCGATATCTGAAAGACGTCGAGATAGCCCAGGCGGCAGCCAGCCAGATCAACGAGCTATCGAACGTGACGTGCGAACTCGAACAACGCGAATTCTCCTCGCTCGTCCAGGATCTGACAACGGGGAATCTTGAAGACAAGCCACACTTCAACCTCCTCGGATGGGGCAACGCCGAGTTCGACGGGAGCCAGACGATCATTCCGCTATTGGCAACCAGCGGGGCGTTGACCATGCTGGAGAACGAAGATGTGGATCAGCTCATGGCCGACGCGAGCAACGAAAGCGACCCGGACGCCCGCGAGGAGATCCTCATGGAGGCGAACCAGCTCGTCCACGACCTGGCACCGTGGGTCTTCATGCACCAGCAGTTCAGCGTGTACGGCGTCTCCAGCGATATCGAGTGGGAACCGCGCAACGACGAGTTTATAGACCCCGACACGGCTACCAGACGGTAGCGGGTACATACCTCCCCCGGACCACTCACTAATGTCACTTGGTAGATTCGTTATAAAGAGATCGCTCCAGGGACTCGGCGTCATCTGGGGCGTCATCACCGTCGTGTTCGCCCTTCGGTTTATCACGCCAGGGAGCGCAATCAACGCGGTCGCACCGCTCGACGCCTCCCAGGAGACCAGGGCGGCGATCGCCGCCGAGCTCGGCCTCGATCAGCCGCTGTACGTACAATACGGGCAGTACCTGTTCGACCTGCTCAAAGGCGACATGGGATATTCGTACGTGAGAGGACAGGAGGTCACGATGCTCGTGTTCACGAAACTTCCAGCGACGGTCGAACTGGCCGTCGCCGCGACGGTCGTCGCCATCGTGCTTTCGATTCCGTTGGGCGTCCTCAGTGCCACACGACGGAACGAACCAGTAGATTACGGCGCGACGCTGTTCTCGTTGGCCGGCATCAGCACGCCGAACTTCTGGCTGGGGATCATGATGATCCTCGTTCTCGCCGTGGAGTTCAGCATCTTCAACACGAGCGGCCGCGGCGTGGACGCGGGGGACGTCGCCCTGTCGCTGATCGGCCCCGAGCCGTTCTTCGGCACGCTCGTCGGCTGGCTGTCGTACATCACGCTGCCGGCGATCGCGCTTGGAACGTACTTTATGGCGTTAGTAACTCGACTGACCCGATCGGGGATGCTCGACGAACTGAGCAAAGCCTACGTTCGAGCGACCCGGGCGAAAGGGCTTCCGGAGACGCTCGTCCGGTACAAACACGCGCTCCGTAACACGCTCATTCCGGTGATTACGGTACTCGGACTCCAGCTTGGAACCCTCATCGGGGGGGCCGTTATCACCGAAGCCGTCTTCTCGTGGCCGGGGATCGGAACGCTCGTCATTCAGAGCATCAACCTTCGCGACTGGCCCGTCCTGCAGGGGAGTCTCATCGTCATCGGAACGAGTTTCGTACTTGTGAATATTTTCGTCGATACGCTATACGCGTATCTCGACCCACAGGTTGTGCACGAGTAATGTTTTCACCACGAGTCATCCGAAATCTGAAAAAGGAGTTCCGCACCAGCGCTCTCGCTAAGCTCGGGTTGGTACTGGTCGTCGGTATCGTTCTGGTAGCACTGTTCGCCCCGTTCGTCGCCCCACACGACCCCACGACACAACAACTCAACGAGGGGCAGCTCCCACCGATCGGCTTCACCGAAACCGCAGAACGGACGTCCTCCGAGCTGGTAGACGGCGAGATCAAAACGGTTACCGAGACGGTGACGATCGAAGCCGACATGAGATATCTGCTCGGGACCGACGGTCTCGGACGGGACATGCTCTCGAGGATCATCTACGGGGCACGAACCTCGCTGATGGTCGGTATCCTCGGGACGTTACTCGCCGCGATGATCGGCGTCCCCGTCGGGTTGTTGGCCGGGTACCACCGGGGTACCGTCGACGATGCGTTGATGCGGATCGCCGACGTCAGCCTCGCGTTTCCCTCGCTCGTTCTCGCGATCGCTCTCATCGGGCTGTGGGGTCGGGCCGCACTGGCCATCCCGGATCCGTTCGTCGTCGCCGGGTTGGCACCCGGGATGCCGCGATCGTTCATCCTGCCGGTGACAGTCGTGCTCGTCGTTGGGCTGGTAAACTGGGTGTGGTTCGCCCGGGTCGCCCGGGGGGAGGCGCTGTCGTTACGCGGCCAGGAGTACGTCAAAGCTTCCCGCGCGCTCGGGGCGAACGATACCAGAATCATCCGGAAACACGTACTCCCCAACGCGATGACGCCCATCATCGTCCTCGGGACAGTGCAGGTCGCAGCGATCATCCTGCTCGAAAGTTCCCTTTCGTTCCTCGGATTCTCCGGAACGACGCTTTCGTGGGGATTCGACATCTCCCAGGGCCGTGATTACATCTCCTCGGGGCAGTGGTGGATCGCCGCAATGCCCGGCCTTGCGATCATGTTCTCAGTGATCGGAATCAACCTCCTCGGCGACTGGCTGCGCGACGCACTGGATCCAGGTATCGAAGGGGAAGGTGGTGGCGCATGAGCCGCGAGGCGTCCCTCCCTCGAGCCGCCACGGGGACCGAACTCCTCGCCGTATCGGATCTGTCGACGCGGTTTTTCACCGAGGAGGGCCAGATCAACGCCGTCGAGTCGGTCTCGTTCGACATTCACGACAACGAGATCCTCGGCATCGTCGGGGAGTCGGGATCGGGCAAATCCGTGACGGCGCTGTCGCTCATCGACCTGATCGAGTCGCCGGGTCGGGTGACGAGCGGGCACGTGTGGTATCGAAACCCCGATCTCGCAGACGAGTTTCGGACCGATCACTCCGTCGACGTCGACGGGGAGTACGTCGACCTCCGAACCGTCCCGAAACCAGTGCGGCGGGCGCTCCGAGGCCCGTCGTTCAGCATGATATTCCAGGACCCGATGAGCAGTTTCAACCCGTCGATCACCGTCGGCGAGCAGATCGCCGAAGCGGTTGAGGTACAACGGCGCGCGAGAGCGAACCCCCGGTCGACACGATCGCGTACACAGGGGTACGGGCTCGCAAACTTCCTCGTCGACGGGGTGGTCCCCGGTCGGAGCTACACGAGCGAATCGAGCAAAGACCGGGCGATCGAGTTGCTCGAACAGGTCGGTATCCCAGACCCCGCAGAACGGGCCGACGAATACCCCAACCAGTTCTCGGGCGGGATGTTACAGCGGGCGATGATCGCACAGGCGTTGGCCGGCGAGCCGGACCTGCTCATCGCCGACGAACCGACCACGGCCCTCGACGTCACCATCCAAGCGCAAATCCTCAATCTCCTGCGCGAGATCCAACAAGAGCGGGGAATGAGCATCATCCTCATCACCCACGACCTGGGTGTCGTCGCGCAGATGTGCGATCGCGTGTGCGTCATGTACGCGGGCGAAGTCGTCGAACGGGGGCCGCTCGAATCCGTCTTTGAGGAGCCCGTCCATCCGTACACTCAGGGGCTGCTGGGGTCGATTCCCGACCTGGACGACCCCCGACCGCGACTCCAGCCGATCGAAGGAAACGTTCCGGGCCTGTTTGACGCAGAGATGGGCGATCGGTGTTACTTCGTCGATCGATGTCCGAACGCCATGGAGTCGTGTCTGTCGAAACCGCAGGAATCGGCGGTCGCCACGGGGAGCGATCACGCTGCCAAGTGCGTCCTCGTCGATCGATCCTACGATCCCGCAGAGTCCCTTTCGAACGACCACTTCGGAGGTGATGAAGAATGACCGGAACGCGGCCGCTTTTGGAGGTCACCGACCTGAAGA
The DNA here is from genome assembly GCA_051747145.1 of Halobacteriota archaeon. Taxonomy (GTDB): domain Archaea; phylum Halobacteriota; class Halobacteria; order Halobacteriales; family Haloferacaceae; genus JBNJFV01. Next base: position 2,616 of record JBNJFV010000044.1, on the reverse strand, counting down.
AGTATTACGACGAGACGGGGACCCTCCTCGATCGACTGCTCGGGCAGGAACCCGGGAGTGTAAAAGCGGTCGACGGCGTTTCGTTCCACGTCGAGGCCGGGGAGACGCTCGGACTCGTCGGCGAATCCGGGTGCGGCAAATCGACTACCGGCGAGACCGTCCTTCGGTTACGCGAGGCAACCGACGGGGCGATTACCTTCGACGGCGAAAACGTGTTGGCGATGGACGACGATCGGCTGATCGAGTTCCGACAACGCGCACAGGTCGTCTTTCAGGATCCATTCTCCAGTCTCGATCCGCGAATGACCGCGGGCGACATCATCACGGAGGGGCTCAAAATTCACGACCTCGCCACCGCAGCGGAGTGTCGAGAAAAAGCACGGGAGCTGCTCGAGCAGGTCGGGCTCTCGGCCGATCAGATCGATCGGTATCCACACGAATTCTCGGGGGGGCAACGACAGCGCATCGGCATCGCGCGGGCACTCGCACTCGAGCCGGATTTCATCGTGCTCGACGAACCCGTGAGTGCTCTCGACGTGAGCGTCCAAGCGCAGATTCTGAATTTGCTGGAAGACCTCCAGGAGGAGTTCGGGTTGACGTACCTGTTTATCGCCCACGATTTGAGCGTCGTCAGACACATCTCCGATCGCGTGGCGGTCATGTACCTGGGGGAGATCGTCGAAACCGGCCCGGTCGACGACATCTTCGAGAATCCGACCCATCCGTACACGCAGGCGCTCTTACGGAGCGTCCCGCGTGCGAAAGCGGACGGGCAGGCCAAACGGATCGACGCGCTACACGGCGACGTCCCGTCCCCGCGAGATCCGCCGACGGGGTGTAGCTTCCACACCAGGTGTCCGGACGCGCGGGAGGCGTGCCGCGAATCGGCACCGGCCGCATACGAGGTCGGGACGGGCCAAACGGCCGCGTGCTTCCGGGTGCAGGATGACCACCCGTACTGGGAGAGCCGATCGCTCGCTCACACCCAGTCGACGACCAGCGCCGACGACTGACGGCAATACGAGCAGCCGCTGTGCAGGACAGTTCTACGAGTGCGCACGGCCCAGGTCGTGTAGTTACCCACAACACAGACCTCGCAGTTGCGCCCAACACAGACCTCGCAGTTACCCACAAC
>JBNJFV010000044.1:0-1381 GCA_051747145.1 Halobacteriota archaeon | reverse complement strand
GGGCCCGCGGGGAGATCCAACTGATTCGGAAGCTCAGTTCTGCTGTGCGTCGACGACGGCCACGCCCGCGAGGTTGACGATGTCTTTGACCTCGTCGCCGCGCTGGAGGACGTGAACCGGTTTGTCCATCCCGACAAGCATCGGGCCGATCGCCTCCGCGCCACCGAGCCGCTGAAGCAGCTTGTAGCCGATGTTTCCGGCTTCGAGGTTCGGGAAGACGAGCACGTTGGCCGGTTCCGCAAGCTCAGCGAAGTCGTACGTGCCGTGGAGGATCTCCTCGACGACGGCGGTGTCGGCCTGCATCTCGCCGTCGACCGGGAAGTCCACCGCCGGATCGTCGTGGAGCTTCGAAACCGCCTCGCGGAGTTTTGCGGTTCCCTCGTTGCGGACGCTGCCGAAGTTCGAATACGACAGCATGGCCGCCCGCGGCTCCACGTTGAACCGACGGGCGAGGTCGGCCGTGTGCGTCGTGATCTCCGCGAGCATCTCCGCGTCCGGGTCCTGGTTGACCGTCGTGTCCGCACAGAAGATGACGCGGTTGTCGATCGTCAGCATGTACACGCCCGCCGCGTAGTTCGCGTCGGGGGCCGTTCCGATGACCTGCAGCGGCGGTCGAAGCGCCGAGGGGTAGTGGTGCGTCAATCCCGTCAGCATGGCGTCGGCGTCGCCGACCTCGACCATCACGCTTCCGAGGTAGTTCGTGTCCCGCGCGACGAGTTCTTCGGCCTCGCTTCGCGTGATTCCCTTGCGCTTTCGCAGTTCGTAGAGCCGATCGGCGTACGATTCGAGGCTGCGATCGTCGGGATCGACGATTTCTGGGGTGAACGCCAATCCGAGGTCCGCGGCCGTTCGACGGATCGTTTCGGAGTCACCGAGAAGTACCGGTTCGGCGATCCCCTGTTCGGCCAGCTGGTAGGCCGCCCGGATCATCTTCTCGTCGTCGCCCTCCGCGAGTGCGACGCGCTTCGGATCGCTTTTGGCCTTGTTGAGGACGACCCGCATCAACTCGCGGGATTTCCCGAGCCTGGCTTCGAGCTGTTCGATGTACGCGTCTACGTCGAGGTCACGACGCGCCACGCCGCTTTCGACAGCAGCTTTCGCGACGGCGGGTGCGACCTCGAAGAGGACGCGCGGATCGACCGGCTTTGGGATCACGTACTCGGGACCGTACTGGAGCGGCTGGTCGCCGTAGGCTTTGAGAACCGCATCTGGAACGTCCTGTCGGGCGAGGTTCGCAAGCGCCTCGGCGGCCGCACGCTTCATCTCCTCGTTGATGTCTCGGGCCCGCACGTCGAGTGCACCGCGGAAGATGAACGGGAAGCCGAGGACGTTGTTGACCTGATTGGGGTAGTCCGATCGGCCGGTGGCCATGATGACCGTG
>JBNJFV010000043.1:14363-17217 GCA_051747145.1 Halobacteriota archaeon | reverse complement strand
CACCGACGCCGGTATCACCGGCCTCGGGGAGACGCTGACGTACGATCCGACGGGCGAGGAGGCGCGCTACACCGCCCAGGGGATCCGATCGCTCGCCCGCCACGTGGTGGGCGAAAGCCCGCTCGACGTCACCCAGCGGTGGAGCGACCTCTACCAGCACGCGAAACGATCGGGGGCGTTCAAGGCGCTGTCAGCGATCGACGAGGCGCTGTGGGACATCGCCGGCAAGGACGCCGGAAAGCCGCTCTACGAACTACTCGGCGGATCGGCCGGGGACGTGGCCGCCTACGCGACGTTCCCCCGCCGGAAGCCGACCGACGAACTACTCGAGGGTGCGGCGTGGCTCGCAGATGCGGGGTTTGATTCGATAAAGATCACCGTCGGCGGCGGTCTCACGGAGGACAGAGCGCGGATCCGAGCAGTTTCCGAATCGCTTCCGGACGGCTTTGGCTTCTCGATCGACGCGAACACCTCCTACGGCTTTTCGGACGCACTCTCCCTCGCGAGCACCGCCAGCGAGTTGGAACTGGAGTGGTTCGAAGAGCCGATCGCACACACCGACATCGAGGGGCAGGCCGAACTCAACCGCCGCGTCGACGTGCCGATCGCCGCCTACCAGTCGCACTATCCACACTACCCCGCCGTCGATCACCTCCGGGCGAACGCGCTGGAGGTCTACCAGCCCTCGCTGTACGTCTGCGGCGGCGTGACGGCAGCCTCCCGGATCGCGACGATGGTCGAAGCGTTCGATAAGCGGTTCGTCCCGCACGCGTTCGGGCCGCTCGTCAACTACGCGGCGAGCCTCCACGTCGCCGTCGCGAGCCCCGCCTGCGACCTCATCGAGTTCGCGGTGTACGACGACGACGCAGACGATCCCGGTCGATACGTCGCCAGTCCGTACGTCGCCAATCAGGAGGCGTTCGGCCTCGACGACGACGGAACGATCTCGCCGCCGACCGCCCCCGGGCTGGGCGTCGAACTCGACCAGGACGTCGTCGAGGAGCTACGACTGGACTGACACGAATCGACCGTGAGTCGATCGGGTGCGTCGATCGATCGGACGCCGTCGCTCACAGGAAACAGTGCTCGGAGAACCACAATATGGGCTCGCCCAGATTTGAACTGGGGTTACAACGTCCCAAACGTCGAAGGATACCAAGCTACCCCACGAGCCCTGATTGACTACAGCAACGATTGGCCGTTGCGTCTCTAAAGGGTTTCGTTCTCACCCCACTGGACGATTCACTCCGCCGACTTCGCCATACCGTCACCCGATCGATCGAGTGACCTGCTGTCGCGTGCAGTCACAACGTACAGTACAGCGGTCTGTCAACGTCGAGGCGAATGATTGATTTGGACCCCAATTCGAAAGCCGGTGTACACGGGCACGATGGGATTCGAACGACACTCGCAGCGTAGCTGCTCTTTGATTCGAACCCTGTGCACCGCTCCGGACTCACGGAGATCGTCAGAAACGGGCACGATGGGATTCGAACCCACGACCGTCGGATGGCTTCCACCCACAGCGAGGCTGTGACCGTTAGAAGTCCGACGCTCTGTCCAGACTGAGCTACGTGCCCTCCTTCGTTCGATCGACCGCGGATCCTAAAAGCCGTTCGGGTTCGGGTTCGAGAACAGGTACAGGTTCGAGTTCAGGTTTTGGTTCAGGTTCTAGCCCCCTGTGTCGTCGTCCTAAATCTCTCTCGGGAAACGCGTCTGTCACCCGTGGAACCGATACAGTGACGTCACGTACGGCAGCCGATGCAGCATCCAGATCGCGATCGGCAGGCCGACGATCGTGACGGCCAATAACGCCGCGAGATTCGCCCACAGGAAGCTCAGCCACCAGCCGACGAGGACGAAGTAGATCGCCCGAACGACGAGCGATCGCTGGCCGGTTGCGGCTGCCGGATCGACGACCGATCGCGGTTCTGCGAGCGTCAACACCGTCGGCACGAGGTTGATGAGTTTGATCCCGATCGGCAACAGGATCACCGTGGCGTTCAACAGCCACGCGGTGTTGACGACGACCGGCGTCACCCACCAGCCGACGAAGACGAACCACAGTGCCCGCACGAAGATCGATCGGTGCGTCATACGTCGCCACACGCTCTGGCCGGGCAAAACCCTCCGGACTCCCTCGTTTTCCGGACCCTCACAGCGGCCGACGTGGGCGGACAACAGCACATCTAAGTCCGTCCTTCCAGTATCGCTCCGTATGCGAGTACTCGGAACCGTCGGTCTGCCCGGCAGCGGCAAGGGTGAGGCCGCCGAAGTCGCCCGCGAACGCGGGATCCCGGTCGTGACGATGGGCGACGTGATCAGACGCGAGTGCCGCGATCGCGGTCTCGATCCGGGCGAGCATCACGGCGAAATCGCAACGCGGCTCCGCGAGGAACGCGGCCCGGCGGCAGTCGCCGAGCGATCGCTTCCGCTCGTCCGCGAGGCGCTGGAGGACGCCGACACCGTCCTCGTCGACGGCCTCCGATCGATGGTCGAAGTCGAGGCGTTCGAGACCGAATTTGGCGACGACTTTCGCATCGTCAGCATCGAAGCGCCGTTCGACCTCCGGGCCGAACGGCTCGGCGAACGCGGTCGGGACGCTTCCGACGGCGACCTCGAACGCCTTCGCGAACGCGACGCCAGGGAACTCGACCTCGGTATGGGTGACGTGATGGACCGTGCGGACGAGCGGATCGAAAACACCGAGACGCTGGCGGCGTTCCGCGATCGGATCGCCGATCTGTTCGACGCCGAGACAGACACGGAGGCGGAGACAGACACGGAGGCGGAGACAGACACGGAGGCGGAGACAGACACGGAGGCGGAGACAGACACGGAGCAGGAGCCGAAC
>JBNJFV010000043.1:12077-14263 GCA_051747145.1 Halobacteriota archaeon | reverse complement strand
GAGACAGACACGGAGGCGGAGACAGACACGGAGGCGGAGACAGACACGGAGGCGGAGACAGACACGGAGGCGGAGACAGACACGGAGCAGGAGCCGAACCCACCGGAGGAGACCCCGTGATTTACAGCATCGACGTCAGGATCGAGGCACCGGTCAACGAGACCGAAGTCACAGATCGCGTCGGCGACGCGATCGGGAACCTCTTTCCGATGGCGGACGTGCGCTCCGAGCCGGGTCGCCTCGTCGCTGAGACGCACAGCCTCGATGCGTTCTCCGACGTATTGTACGACCAGCAGATCCTCGACACCGCCCGCCGTGAGTTTTTCAAACGAGCGACCGAGGATGGGTTTTCCTTTTCGCTGAAGAAACAGGCGGCCTTTCAGGGAGTCGTCAACTTCTCGGTTGGAAATCCCGACGAACTCGGCGACATCGACGTGACGGTCGCGGTCCGCGAACCGGACGTCGACACGCTCATCGACCACATCGCCCCGCCGACCGAGGACGGCACGCCGATCGATCCCGATCGGCGATCGGACTGATTGGGAGTACTCTCCGGAGTCGATCGGACAGACTAAATGCGGTCACGAGCGGCGATTCTGCGGATTCAGATCGAAAGCAACGCGATCACCGACAGCCCGATGAAAACCACCTTCAGAACGGTGTTGACGACGATGACTTTCGTCCCGAACTCCGCACCCCAGATCCCGTATTGAAACGGGATCGATCGTTTGAACGTCGAGACGGCGAAGGAGACGATCCCGCCCAGCAACAGCGTCGCGACCGCCTGCGTCGGCGTGAACAGCTCGTCCAACATCGGCGCGATCGTGGCCGCCCCGGCGGTCGTATCCATCGTGTAGACGGCGATCACGGCGACTGACGCCGAGGGAAGTCCGACGAGTTCCGCGAGGGGATCTGCGGCTCCGGTGATCGACGTCACGTCGTACCACGTCACCAGAACGGTTACCAGGGTGTAAACCACCACGAGCCGAGGAACGAGCCGTTTGAGCGTCGGATACGTCCGCTCCCACGCCGCGAGGACGCGATCGCGGCGGGACGGTTCCTCGCTGTCGAACGCGTTCGGGTCGATCTGAACCGCCGGATTGACGTTGGCCGTCGAAATGAAAATCGCCCCCGCGAGGATACCGACGAGCGTGATCGAAAGGGCGATCGCCGCGCGCATCCCGACGTAGAAGACGCCGACGTGCCAGCCCAAAATCGGGATGAGTACGGGGATGTAGAACGTGAACACGTGCTGGGCGAAGCCGAAGAACGTGTTCATCGTCACCGCGACGAGCGTCGCCCGATCGTCCATGTATCCGGATTCCCTGAGATCGGCCAACATCGCGTACCCCGCCGTCGTCGACGCCGTCGTCGTCAGAATCGCCGTTCCGACCTCGTCGGGGAGATTGGCCGGCCCGGTGAGATACCGCGACAGCCCTGCGACCCGCTCGACGAGACCGAACGCCACCGCGACGTTCGCGAGGAAGACCGCGACGCTGACGAGGATCGAAATCCGAAGCACGCGAACGAGGACGTCCGAAAGCGTCGTCGAAAGCGCCGACAGGAGGACGATCGACTGCACGCCGATCGTTCGGTTCCACGGTCGTATAGGCGCGTCGGTTCCAGACCTCGGTTCGAGATTCGGCACCATCGGGCGTCGAGTGGCCCAAAAATCCCGTCGTTGCGAACGAGAGACGGGCCGGCGACAGTCCTTTCTCCGTCCGCGTGGTCCATCGCCCATGCAGGTATCTGTCGACACGACGAGTCGAACCGACGTTATCGACGTCACCGATCGGATCGAAGCTGCGATCCCCACCGACGCGACCGGCGTGTGCACCGTCTTCGTTCGGCACACGACGGCTGGAGTCGTCGTCAACGAGGCCGAATCGCGGCTCCTTGCGGATCTCGCCGACGCGATCGACGACCTCGTCCCCGACGATGGGTGGCGTCACGACGACCTCGACGGGAACGCCGACTCGCACGTCCGCGCGATGTTCGTCGGCGAGAGCGTCACCGTGCCGATCACAGCGGGCTCGCTCGACGTGGGGCGGTGGCAGTCACTCCTGCTCGTCGAGTGCGACGGCCCTCGAACCAGGACGATCGACATCGTAATCCATTGACTGGGTCGGCTCCGAGGCAGATCGATCGTCCGTGGATCGAACCATCGATCGTCCGTGGATCGAACC
>JBNJFV010000043.1:0-11977 GCA_051747145.1 Halobacteriota archaeon | reverse complement strand
CGAACCAGGACGATCGACATCGTAATCCATTGACTGGGTCGGCTCCGAGGCAGATCGATCGTCCGTGGATCGAACCATCGATCGTCCGTGGATCGAACCATCGACCGTCCGTGGACCGAACCCCTGGTCGTCCGTGGATTGAACCATCGATCGTCCGTGGATCGAACCCCCGATCGGGGGGTGCTCAGGTCATCCGAACGGGCCCATCCCGCCGAGTCCGCCACCGCCGCCCTTCTGCAGTTTCTTCATCATCCGCTGCATGTCGCCGTCGCCCATCCCCTGGAACTGCGAGATGGTCCGGTCCATCATCTTGTGTTGGCCGAGTAGCTCCCGAACGGTTTCCTCGTCGGTCCCCGACCCGCGGGCGATGCGTTCGATCTGTGCGGCACCGATCGACTGAGGATCCTCCAGTTCGCCGTCGGTCATCGAGTCCATGATCACCTCGAATCGCCGCATCCGATCCTGGGTGACGTCCATCGCGTCGTCGGGCAGCTGGTCCATGATCCCTCCGCCCAGTCCGGGGATCATGTCCATGACCTGATCGAGCGGCCCCATGCGGTTCATCGCCTCCATTTGCTTTTGCATGTCCTTCAGGGTGAACCGCCCCTGCATGATGTCCTCGGGGTTCCAGTCGTCGTCTTCGGCCTGCGTTTCGGCCATCGCGCGCTCGACGCGCTCGGAGAGCTGTTTGAGGTCGCCCATCCCGAGCAGTCGCGAGATGAAGCCGTTCGGCTCGAACCGTTCGATGTCCTGGACCGTCTCGCCCGTCCCGAGGAACGCGATCGACGAGCCGGTCTCGTTGACCGCCGTCAGCGCGCCGCCACCCTTTGCCGTCCCGTCCAGCTTGGTGATCGCGACGCCGTCGATCCCGATCGAGCGATCGAACTCCTGTGCTTGCTGTTTCGCCCCCTGCCCGATCGCCGCGTCCAACACGAGCAATCCGACGTCTGGGTCGACGACCGAGTCGATCTCCTCGATCTCCGCGATGAGGTCCTCCTCGAGCGCGTGCCTCCCCGCCGTGTCCACGATGTGCACCTCCGCCTCCGCGGTGGCTTCCAGGCCGTCGCGGGCGATCTGGACTGGGTCCGACGCGTCGGGGTCGCCGTAGAAGTCCACCTCCGCGCGTTCGCACATCTGTTTGGCCTGATCGTACGCTCCCGGGCGGAACGTGTCGGTCTGGATGACCGCCGGTCGGAGTCCCTTCTTCGAGAACCACCACGCCATCTTGGCGGCGGTCGTCGTCTTCCCCGACCCCTGCAGGCCCGCAAGGAGAATCGTCTGGGGCTGTAAGGGGAGTTCGGTGGATTCGCCGACGAGATCGACCATCTCCTCGTAGACGATCTTCAGGACCTGATCGCGCGCGGTCGTGCCGGCGGCCGGCTCCTCGTCGAGCGCTCGCTGTTTGATGCTGTCGGACAGCTCCATCACGAGGCTGACGTCGACGTCAGCCTGCAGGAGCGATCGCTGGATCTGCTTTACGACCTCCTCGACGTCTGCTTCGTCGATGCGGGACTTCCCGCGGAGGTCGTCGAGGGTTCCCCGGAGGGAACTGCCGAGGTCATCGAGTACCATTTGGCAGGTCTACGTACCCACACCGCTAAAGGCTTGTTCGTCCGATCGTCCGAGAGCGTCGATCGGGGGTTCGATTGGAGTTCGGCGAGTGCCCAATCGAGGTTCGACAGTAGGTAGTTCTCGGGTGTTTGCGCCGGGCCGATCGCCCGGCGGTTGCCCGGCCCTCACTCGTCGTCGCCGAGCAGCCGTTCGACCAGCAGCTCGGGGTCGAACCGCTCGAGGTCGTCGTACTCCTGGCCGACGCCCAGAAAGAGGATCGGCTTGCCGGTCACGTAGGCGATCGAGATCGCCGCGCCGCCCGAGGAGTCGGCGTCGGCCTTCGTGAGCACGGTGCCGTCGATCTCGGCGGCCTCGTTGAACGTCTTCGCCCGCTGGACCGCGTCCTGCCCGGCGACGGCCTCGTCGACGAAAAGCGTCATGTCCGGATCGACCACGCGATCGATCTTCGCAAGCTGCGCCATGAGGTCGTCGCTCGTGTGGAGTCGCCCCGCGGTGTCGCCGAGGACGACGTCGACGTCGTTCGATTCGGCGTACTTCACGCCGTCGTAGATGACCGCGGCGGGATCGCCGCCCTGCTCGTGGGCAATGAGCTTTCGATCGAGGTTGTCAGCGTGGGTCTGGATCTGTTCGTTCGCCCCCGCCCGGTAGGTGTCCCCGTTCGCGAGGACCGACGTGTACCCCCGATCGGACAGATATTCGGAGAGTTTGGCGATGCTCGTCGTCTTGCCGACGCCGTTGACTCCGGTGAAGACGATGACGATCGGCTTTTCGGCGTCGGCGATTCGTCGATCGAAGTCGAACTGGCCGACGCTGATCACGTCCAAAAGCGCATCCGACAGCGCCGACTCGACGAGTTCGCCGGTCGTGTCGACCTGTTTTCGCGTCTCGCCGATCATCTTCTCGCGGATCGTCTCGAGGATCTCCTCGGCGACGCTCATCTCGACGTCGCTGCCCAAAAGCGCCATCTCAAGCTCCCACAGCGGCTCTTCGAGATCTTCCTCCTCGATGATGATCTTGCCGGTGGCGAACGCGGCGGCTCGCTGTAACGCGCCCGGTTCGGAGGCTCCGCTATCGGATTTATCGCCGGATTTCGAATCGGTGTCGGTTCGATCGTCAGAAACGGCTTCGCCTGCCGTTTGCGTTTGCGTTTCCGTTCCCGTCTCTGTCCCTGTCTCCGCTTTCGAGGCGGAGTCGGCCGCCGCACCGTCCTCGGTTTGCTCCTCGGCGGTCGCTTCCACGTCGCGGCGGAACTTGCTCAGTTTGTCCTTCAGTCCGTCGAACACGGCTTACTCGTCCTGATCGTCCTGCAGCTGCTGCATCTGTTGCAGCTGTTGTTGTTGCATCTGCTGTTGCATCTGCTGGGCTTGCTGTTCGAGGTGCTGGCTTTCGGACTCCAGGTCGTCGATCTCGGCTTCGACGTCGGCGATCCGATCGTCGAGGGCGTCCTGTTTGCGCCCGAGCGTCTCGATCGCCCCCTCCTGGTCCTGTTCAGCGGCGTAGCCGCCGCCCAGACTCACGACGATCTCGTCGATGTCCTGGACCTCAGCGCGGACGTACGCGCCGCCGCCAAGCGGCACCTGCACGGTCGAGCCGGTTTCGAGCGTGTTGATCGCTTCGATCGCCTCGTTCATCTCCGATTGTTCGCTCCGTAGCGACGCGATCTCCGCTTGGAGCTCGTCGATCTCCGCGTCGATCGCCTGCAGTTCCTGAGAAAGCTGTTGGAGCTGCTGTTGGCCGCCACCACCCATCATTCTGCGGACACGTCCGTTATCTCCACCTGGGTTCGTTTGAGGCCGTGTTCGCTTCCGATCTGTGAGAGCACGTGTTCTTCGGCGACCGATTCGTTGACCGCTTCGATCTCCCTCGTGAACGCCTGAAAGCCGCCGCGGCTCTGGAACTGACCACGAACCGTAAATTGACTCATGTTCGAATCGTCAGGCAGCGAGCGGGAAGAATCTTCCTACTCCGGACGCGACGTGAAACACGTTGACAGGCTCGCGTCCGTACGCGGTGGCACCAATCAGTCGAGATATCCGAGCGTGTCTTCGATGCGGCCCAGCTCGGGACCGGTCGTGTCCTGGCCGACGACGTACCCGTCGTCGTTGGCCACGAGCCCCGAGCCGATCAACGGCCCGCCGTAGTTTACGGTCCCGAGATCCGCGTACACGTCGAGGTGCGATTCGAGGGCTTCTAACTCGGTCTCGCGGGCGTTCGGATGACAGAGGACGCCGGTGTTGTTCGCCACGGCCGCGGTTCCGACCGTCTTGACGTCGCCGAGATCGCCGCGTTGTACGGGGACGTCGAGCGCCTCCTTGACGGCCTGAATCGCCTCTCTGGAGAGGTCGGGGTGGACGTACGCCCCGTAGTCGTTCGCGAGGACGACGTTCCCCGCCGCGTTGATCTTCCCGGGGAGCTCGAAAACCGGCAGTTCGATCGCCTCGGTGATCCGTTCGGTCTCGGTTGCGGTTACGCGTCCCGTAACGAGAAGGCCGTTCTCGTTCCCGACCGCGAGTGCGCCGACGGTTCCGGAGCCACCGATCGTCGTCGCGATCGGCTCGACGCCGAGTTCGTCGGCCATCGAATCGATCAACTCGTCGTCGACGTCCCGACGGATCAACAGACACTCGTTCGTCGTCCGGGCGAAGACGCCGACGTACGACGAGCCGGAGACGGAAGCGCGGAGCACGATCGACCTACGCCGATTCGGCTTCGACGACCGCCTCGCCGTCCTCGACGAACCGAGCGGCACGGACGCGGAACGTGTTCGGTGGGTTCTGTCGCCCCTTCGCCCAGATCGCCTCGTTTATCGAGGGATCGAGTCGGACGTCGGATTCGTCGACTTTGAAGTGTTTCGCGAGATGTTCGCGGATGATCCCCATCGCGGCGTCTGCGCGTTTCTGGATCGGTTTCTTTTTCGCCTTCCGGAGCGGAACCGTCACGACGCGCTCTTCGAAATCACTCGTGCTCATTATTCGTCAGTGTCGCTTTGTCGCCAGTTTCGGCGTTTCGGATTACGAGTCACCTGCATGTCGGTTTTGAGCATGACCCACGTCGGGACACGCGTGTTCTGGCGTTCGAGCTTCGCCAGACGCTTCTTTTTGGCCTTCGATTTCTTGCCCATAGTGCCATAGGGTATCCTCGCTCGGCTTAAAATCCTGTCCATCCCGTCCTCGCCGCGACAGCGATACACACAGTCCGCCGACCCACACTCGGTGCCCCCGAATCTAACCGGCTCCCGCATCGCCAGCAGCCATTCGTCGGCGACGCCATCAGAACTTCTCTAGTAACGACTCGTAGAACGCCCCGTCGGTCGCCTCCTCGGCAAGCTTTTCGACGATCAACTCCGGCGTCGATCGCGCGAGGTGGTCTTTGATCGGCGATCGATCGACGCACAGTTCGCCGTCGACCAACCCCGTCGCCTTGATGCCGTCGACGGCGATCGGGATCGTCGCCGCGTCGCGTATCTCCCCTGCCAGGTGCGAGACGAAGACGGCGGTGGCGTCCTGGTCGTCCAGCGCCTCGAGGATGCCGGCGATGATCTTCGCAGACGCGCCCGGCTCGGTGATGCTTTCGAGTTCGTCGACGAGGACGAGGCGACCGCCGGCACCGTCGACGAGCGACCCAAACTCCCGAAGCGTCGATTCGAACGCTCCCGCGTCGAGGGTGCCCTGGGACTTTGCGTAGTAGTGTAGCTCGCTGAACCGACCGAGTTCGACGCGTTCGGCCGGGACCGGCAGCCCCATGTGCGCCAGCACGACCAGCAACCCCACGAGATCGAGCGTCGACGTCTTCCCGCCAGAGTTAACCCCCGAGAGGAGGGTCACCCCCGAGACGTCGTAGTCGACCGGTTCGACGTCCGCGAAGGGCACGTCCAGCAGTGGCGACCGTCCCCCCTCGATCGTGACCCCGCCGTCCTCCGTAATCGTCGGGAGGACGCAGTCGAAGTCGGCTGCGAACTCGGCGATCGCCCGATCGACGTCGGTTTCTAACGCCTCTCGGACGAGCGTTTCGACCGGGTCGCAGAGTGCGGCGAGATCTTCGGCGAGGTCGGCTTTGAGCGCGGCTGCGTGTCGATCGCGGGCGGTCGAAAGCTCCGTCCGGAGCCGGCTCACCGTCTCCTCGCGGTGGGTGACCGGGAACGTCGCCTCGCCGTCGAACACCCGTGCGGCCAGTTCGGCCTCCCCCGATTCGAGCGCAAGGCTGTCGATCAACTGCTCGCGCGCCTTCTCGATCGCCTCGTCGTAATCGTCCGCCAGCTCTCGGGACAGCAGTGAATCGACCCGTGCGCCTTGTTCGACCAACGAGAGGAAGTCCTGTCCCTGGATCGTCACGTCCCGTTCCTGAATCGCCTCCCGGAGGTGGTCGTCCGCGACGGACGTCGCCGTGCTGACCGCGGCGTCGAGGTCGTCGACGGCGACGGTGAGCCGGCGAAGCTCCGCATCGCCGACGATCGTGCCGTCGTCTGCGACGCGGGCGAGCGCCTCGCGGAGTTTCTCGACGTCGCAGGCCGGCTGCATTCCCGCGACTTCGTGGACGTCGGCTGCAGCCGTGAGTCGATCGCGATTCGTCGCGAAGAACGCCAACAGCCGTTCGGGAGCGACACGTTCCGGTTCGTCGAGCGCGTTCGGCGCGACCCGGACGTCCCCGCTCACGTCGAGTCCGGCGAACGATTCGTCGAGGACGATCACGGTCGCGTACGATCGGGCGAGTTCGTCGATCCCTCTGGCGTCTTCGACGACTTCGACGGATACCTCCGGATACGCCGCCTTCGCGGCGGCGTAGCGTTCGGCGTCGGCGGTCGCAAGGCAGCGATCCCTGATGCGGATCCCCCGTGGATCCGACAGCGGTTCCACGCCCGCGAGTGCGGCTTTCACGTCGGCCGGTGGCGGATCCTCGATCGCATCGGTCACGATCTCCTGTGCCTCCTCGATGCGCGATCGTTTGGCGCTGGGGTAGAACGTTTCCAGTCGCTTTTCGGCGTATTTCGTCACCGCACGCGCTTGTAGCAGCGATAGCGCGTCGTCGTACAGGGCTTTCGCCTGATCGGTCGCGAGAAACGTCCCCGGGTCGTCGTGGCGTCGCTGGATCGCCCCCCGGGCGATGATCGCCGCCCGTCCCTCAGAGATCCCGCTCGCGCGCGACAGTTCGAGTACGTCCCCGGTTTCGATCGCCCGTCGGGGATCGTCGAGTTCGGCGAGCGCCGCGGCCGTTTTCGACCCGACTCCCGGGATCGACTCCAGTTCCATTCGATAGGTGATATTCTCCGGTACGGTCAAAAGCGTGCGGGTCCCTTCGATTCAGCTGGTCGAAGGGCGCTACTACGGCCAACAACGGGCTTTTGTCCGTACCCCGTCAACGGGTGGTATGAACGTCGCCGAGAAAGCTGCCGCCGTGCGCTCGGAGCTGGCCGAACGGGATGGGGTCCTCATCGCCTTCTCCGGCGGGGTCGATTCCAGCGTCGTCGCCGCGCTCGCGTACGACGCGCTGGGCGAGGACGCGGTCGCCTGTACGGCAAAAAGCGAGACGCTGCCGGCGGCGGAACTGGACGACGCGATCGACGTCGCAGCGGAGATCGGCATTCCCCACGAGATCGTTTCTTTTTCGGAGCTTGATAACCCTCAGTTCGTCCAAAACGACGGCGAGCGCTGTTATCACTGCCGGACGATGCGACTCGGGCGGATGTACGAGGCCGCGCGGGAACTGGGGATCGACACCGTCTGCGACGGGACGAACGCCTCCGACCCCGGCGAGGGGCACCGACCTGGCCTCCGTGCCGTCGAGGAGCTTGCGGTCTTCTCGCCGCTTTTAGCCCACGGCGTGACGAAAGCGGAGGTCAGGGCGATCGCAGAAGAGTACGGCCTCTCGGTCGCCGACAAGCCGTCGATGGCGTGTCTCTCCTCGCGGATCCCGACCGGTCTGGAAGTCACCGAAGCGCGCCTCACACGCGTCGAAAAAGCCGAACGCGTCCTCCGGACGTGGGGATTCTCCCAGTTTCGCGTCCGAGATCACGACGGCCTCGCGCGGATCGAAATCGCCCCCGAGGAGTTCGACGCCGCGCTCGATCCGGACTTCGTCGCCGCCGCTCGCGAGCACCTCTCGGACGTCGGGTTCGATCACGTGACGTTGGACCTGCACGGGTACGAAACCGGAAGCGTCAGCCCGGCGAACGAGGCGTACGACGACGAGCCGGTCGTCGCCGACGTGTTCGCACAGGAGTATCCGAGGGAGTGACTCGGAAGCAGCCTGCGGCCTGCCGGCGATTCAAAACGGAATCGGCCGATCGACCTGCGTCCAGCATCGCCCGATCGACGCTCGTCCAGTATTGCCCGATAAATACAAATACGAGTGTGTGGTGGGACCGGTGTGAACGTCGTGGGTCGAGCCGACGAGCCGGTTTCGTTCGAAGTGAGTGACGGGACGGTTCGCGTCAGCGACGAACTCGGCGGTGAACCGATTCGGATCGACGTCGACGACATGGGGACCGTCCAGCCCGCGTTGCCCGATCGGTTCGTCTTCCCGGTCGACGACGCGGTCTCCTTGACGGCGTCCAGGCTTGTGACATCTTCGCACACCAGTGCACGGCTCAGAAACGAACGTGGCGAGGATCTCGGTGGATTCACCGACACGCCGCGGGAGCTACCGCGGGGGACGTACTGTCTCGATCTACACGGTGGCGTCAAGCTGTTCGTCCGGATCGTCGATTCGGCGTTTTCTGCGGCCTACACGGAGCGGGAGGCTGACGCTCGATCGCTCGAAGTCACACCCGAATCGACCGCACAGATCGTCCTCGGAGCCAGGTCGTTTCACACGCGACCGATCGCGACGATAACGGTCCCCGACGACCCGATCGCGGTCATGGAGGGGGTTTCGTACCTCGCGTCGTCGATCAAGGAGTTCTCCGCCGAGCGATCGTGGATGTCGCTCCGCGGACATCCGCCTCGGATCGAGCGCGGGACCGAACTCGACGTTCCCTCCCGGTTGCGACGGCCAGAAACTGGCATCCGGATCGCGACCCCGGCGACGTACGCGGACGTCTACCGAATCACGCCGCTCGCGTTCTACCTCGGCGCGACGATCGAGCGGGGCGACCTGCCGACGCTCGTGTTAGAGAACGGCCACGCCGAACCGCTCGGCACCGACCCGCGATCGACGGAGGCGGCGGTCGATCGACTCCTCGCGCGGTGTTTCCTGTTGGACACCCTCACTCGGGTCGGCGGGTACTTTTCGATCCCGCGATACGAGTACGAGGAGCTCGGACCCGAACTGCCGTTTTATCCGCCGAACCTGCAGGGGTTGTCACTCTCCGAGCAACTCATGGAGTATCTTGAGGTGCCGTTCGAGACGATCGAGCCGTACGTCCCTTCCTGGCCCGTGACTGCGATCCTTCGCCCCGACCTCTCGGATGTCGAACTGCTTCCGTACCTGTGTCACTCGCTAGCCCGCATCCACGTCGCAGGCCCCGATCGGACGCGCGTCGACCGCACAGCCGCGTTCGACACCGACTCGCAGCCGTCCGCGCCCCTGTCGATCGGGTACACCGGTACGGCGGTTCCGGCCGGCGGGACGCGACTCCTCCCGAGCGCGTTCGAGAACGCTTTCGCGTACGAGCGACCGACGAGCGAGACGGTGACGTTCGGGGTCGTCACCGACGAGGTCGATCGCGCGCGGACGCTCCGAGCCCGCTTTGAGACGGATCGACCAGCCGGGAGCATCGACGCCGAACAGATCGACGTACACGCCTCACCGTCGGTCGATACGCTTCGGGGGCTTCTGGAGTCGGGACCTGATTGTTGCTACTGCGAACTTCCGACCGACTCGTCGGGGTTCGTGTGTGCGGACGGGACGCTCGATCCGGCGTCGATCGCGTCGACGGATGCGGCGATGGTCGCCGTCGGCGGCTCCGATCGGCTCGACCCGCTCGTTTCGCTCGTCGATGCCGGATTGCTGGCGGGCGCCGCGATCGGATCGAAGCTTTCGATCCGGCGTGTCGTGGCACTTGTCGATCTTCTCTACGCCGGATTACCAATCAATCAATGCGTTTCTGCCGTGTGTGCCATTGAAGCCACTGTACCTCGATTCTTCGGCGACCCCACACACGAGGTGCTGCAGATCGAAGATCGGTCACTACCGTTTTGGTCACGCGTGTCCTCGAATTCGGCAACCGGTTACACGTTAAAAACGTGTGTTCTCCCCACCGCAGATCATCGGTTAGGCTGTGTTGGAATTATGAATCACGCTACTGGCCACGACCAGTATCATCTTGCAGGAACCTGCCTACCGCATAGCTTACCGCTCACCGCTGAATTCGTTTTTGAAATCCTTGAAGAACATGATTTCATCGGCTATCTCGACGATCGGCCGCTGTTCGATCTCGACGACCTCACAGTCGATCGCCTCCAGGAATTAGCCGCCAGCGATACGTAGTCCGGTCTCAATCGTCGGATCGGGCCGTTCAGGCGTCTGTATCCCCTCTGTACTCGGTGTCGTTTTCCACACCGATCGCCACCGCTCCGGTCGCCGTCTCGATCGTCAGTTCGGTGATCGCACAGTTGTCTTGCTCCTGTTCGACCACCGCGGCGATGACGTCGATTCCTTTCAGCCATCCTAAAAGAAAGTACAGCGGTCCGCCGTGGGTCACCACCACGGCGGTTTCGTCGGGATCGATCGACGCCACGAGCCGATCGAACCCCGCCAGGACGCGATCGCGGTGATCCAGCAACCGTTCGCCGCCTTCGGGCGTCGCCCGCGCGGCGGCGTAGCCGACTTCCGTGAGCGCGTACTCCGGATATCCCTCGAATAGGTCCCGGTAGCCGAGCCCCTGCATGACGCCGAAGTCACGTTCGCGCCACGCCCGATCGGGTTCGACGGTCACCCCAACGAGTCGGGCGATCGGCCGGGCCGTCTCCAGTGCCCGACGGAGGTCCGAGGAGACGAGCCGATCGACCTCGTATCGGTCGTCGATCGCCTTCGCCAGCCGCGCTACCTGCCTGCGGCCTCGATCGTTGAGCGGGACCGGAGCCCACCCCTGGACTCGCCGATCGCGGTTCCAGTCGGTCTCGCCGTGTCTGACCAGTACGATCGTCGCCACGTCCCCTTCGATGCCACCGTCGCGCATTCGTCCCACCTCTGACGTCGCACATCCGTAACGCTTGCCATTGCGTGGCCCCTCGTCGGTGTATGGACGACACGCCGGTCGACGTTACGATCTACTCGCGGGAGCACTGCCACCTCTGTTCGGTCGCGAAGGCGACGATCGAACGCGTCAGTTCCCAGCTCGACGTACCGGTGTCGATCGACGAGATCGACGTCGACGAGAGCGAGACGCTCCGCGAAACGTACGGCGATCGCGTCCCGTACGTCCTCGTCGACGGGCGGCCCGCCTACAAGATCCGCGTCGACGAGGCCGATCTCCGCGATCGGCTCGAATCGGCCGTCGACGATCGGTAACCCAGCTGGAGGGCAGACGGGCTAGTTTCCGGTCCACCGCAACAACGCCAGCGTCCCCTCGAAGAGGACGATCATCGTGAGCGCGATGATGATCGGGGCCATCCCGGTCGGATCGACCGCCGTGAAGGTGAACGCGATCCCGACGAAAAGCCCCCAGAAGATGAGCCGTTTGTTCTCGAGCCAGGTGCGGGTGACCAGGCCCATCATAATCGCGAGCATGATAAACAGCGGAATCTGGAAGATTATTGCCATGTACGCCATCAACGTGAGCATCATCGCGAACGTCTCCCTGAGGCCGAAGGCGATCGCCGCGGCGTCTGCGGTGTAGGTCGTAAAGTAGCTGAAGATGAACGGGAGGATGACAAAGTGCGCAAAGAGGACGCCGACGATCGCAAGGACGAGGCTCGTCGGCACCGACGCGAGGTAGTATCGCCGTTCGTTGGAGTACAGCCCCGGTTTCATGAACAGATACGTCTCGTAGACGAACACCGGCATCCCCACGAGCAATCCGGCCAACCCGGCCACTTTGAGTTTGGTCAAAATGAACTCGAGCGGCCCGTAAATCCGCGGCGCGTTCGCCGTCGGGTCCGGAATGTGTGTTCCCCACAGGTAGTTGATGACGTCAGGCGAATACGGGTACGCGATCAGCATCGCGACGCCACCGAACGCGAAGACGACCCCGAGCCGCCGCATCATCTCCTCGATGTGGTCGGCGAGGGGCATCTCCTCGTCTTCTTCCGGCCCCGAAAACAGCTCGTCGTCTTCGGATCCGGATTCGATCGCCGGTGACGACCCGCGATCGGCACCCACTGACGCGGCTGCCCCACCGTCGGTAGACGTATCCGACGCGTCAGCTGTGGTGTCGTCGGTCGGATCGTCCGTGTCGTCGGTCGGATCGTCCGTGTCGTCGGTCGGATCGTCCGTGTCGTCGGTCGGATCGTCCGTGTCGTCGGTCGGA
>JBNJFV010000042.1:3161-17270 GCA_051747145.1 Halobacteriota archaeon | reverse complement strand
TGAAGATCGAGCTGTCCCCGTTCCCGCGAGCGGAGCGAGCGGGAAGTCGAAGGACGAGCGGAGCGAGTCCTTCGGAAGTTCAAATCCGGGAGGCGGCATCCGGCATCTACGCGATTTTCATTCGAAGAGTTTTCGCACTCGACTGAAGATCGAGCTGTCCCCGTTCCCGCGAGCGGAGCGAGCGGGAAGTCGAAGGACGAGCGGAGCGAGTCCTTCGGAAGTTCAAATCCGGGAGGCGGCATACTTCTGCGGCCGACAACACGAACGAGCGAAGCGAGTGAGCTGTCGGCCGTGAATCTGTTTCCCGAACGGATTTGAAGCAAGGAGTGAAGTGAGCGACAGCGAACGGAACGACTGAGGTTCAAATCCGGGAGGCGCATCATACTCACGGTTCGAATGCCTGTAAGAGGGTTGTGTGCAAAGCAGGTGCGGTCACACTACCCACTCCCTAGATAAGAGTTTCACAGCGGCGTGCTGACGCGCTGTGATGGTCCTGTGCGAGACCGTTGAAGCACGGTCGCAGATCAGGTAACATACGATGTGTAGAACCGTCTGAAATCAGCCTCTCTTCACGGCTCAGTTGGAACTGGATGGGTCACGAGAGTCGTCTCTTCTAACCTATATTCGAAATGAACAGCATACTCGAGCGATCAGTGTGAGAAGGGTGAGTTGCTACCCAGACGGAATCCACATCGACCCAATACGCTCATTACCAGTTGTCCAATAATTCATTCATGGCCGGTCACAACACCGTATCGAGCGATCTGGATATAGTCTTCCAACTCGAAACGTTGCCTCTCCACTCGACGGATCTTTTGACCCTGCTCGACGAAGATGGAATTATACGATACGACAGTCCGGCCATCGAACGGATCTATGGCTACGAACAGGACGAACTCGTTGGCCACCACGTCGCGGAGTACTTCCACCCCGACGATCGAGAACGAGTGCTCAGTGCCTTCGAAGCACTCACCAACGCGACCGAACATCACGTCGAGACGGTTGAACACCGCTTTCTAGTCGCCGATGGCAGCTACAAGTGGATCGAAAGCATCGGCTCGTCAATACAAACGCCCAACGGCTACTACGTGATCAACACGCGAGATATATCAGCCCGAAAAGAACGCGAACGCGAACTCGACCAGGCCAGACAGCAGATCGAGGCCGAGCGCGACGGCAAGGAGGCGATTCGACAGTTGCTTTTGGAGACCGCGACCGACGGGACGCTCGCCGAAAACGTCTGTCAGCAGTTGGTTGCAACCCACGGCTACACCGGGGCGTGGATCGTTCGTGCCCATAGCGGCACGTCAACGAGTGAGCCATTATATCAAATCGACGCGGTCTGTGGCGATGACACGTTTCGATGCAGTGGCTCACCCGACGCCGACACAGAAGTAGTCGTCGACGAGGTAACACGTGAAGTACTCGCGTCGGGCGAAATGCGTACCGTGACCGTTGTGTCGACCGACGATAACGACCTTGCCAACCGACTCGTCGACTGCAGACTGGAATGCGTTCGATCGGTGCCGCTCGAACACGGTGGCGTCTCCGATGGCGTCCTGACCGTCGTCTGTGAGGGACCAGAGCCAGCGCTGTCGGGAACGCTCGTCACGGAGTTTGCGGCGGCACTCGGGTTCAAGCGAACGATTCGCCGCCAGCGCGAGGCACTACGCTCGGAAATACTGACCGAGATATCGGTGCGACTCGGCGACGGCCATTTTCTGGCGATCCTATCGACGGCCTCGATTCTTCCCGACGAAACCCGTCTTCGGGCCCACGAACTACAGTCGGTCGACGGCATGGTAACCTACTTGATTAAAACAGCTGACGTGGATGCAGAGATACTCGCTCGCGCTGCGAGAGGTGTCGAGGGGCTCCAAGACGTGACGCCGGTAAGTGACAGCGAGCCAGCAGTGGTGCGCGTTCGCGTTCCGGAACCGGGCGTCGGGACAATCGTCACCAACCACGGCGGCTCAGTCACGTCGGTGACTGCCGTTGAGGGCCGTACCGAACTCGTCTCGCGGTTTCCGAATTTGACGGATGTCGGCACGGTCACGGCGACGATACGTGCGCAGTGGCCCGACGCGAGGGTACGCGCCCGGAACCGACAGGCTGTCGACGTCAAAGCGTCGTCGTCGTTCGAGTCGCTGACGGGTAAACAGGAGCAGGCGCTACGTGCGGCGACTGTCGCGGGCTTTTTCGAGCGCCCCCAGCGGTCGCCGGCCGCCGACATTGCCGAGACGCTCGGGATTTCGCAGTCGACGTTTCTGCACCATCTGCGGGCCGCCGAGCGAAAGGTGTTTTCCGAGACGTTTGACGACTCCGCCGAATCGTCAGTCGACAGCGCGTAGATTCGGCGGTCGTATCACGATCAGGCGGCGATCAGCCGCGCCGACATCAGGCGTTCATGTCAGAAAAGGAGGTGAGTTTCGCTATATATGCATAGGTTGCTTAACTCCCCGTAGGGTAACATGTACGCAAGAGATTATTCGGGCTGCATGACGGGTAGTTGCGGGGGCAATCCGGTGGCGTGCAGATCGAAGACGACGAAGCATGACCGGAGATTTACGAGACACAAACGGGCGAATCAAAGCAGAAAAGTCGACGGCAGGCGGTCAAGCCAGCTTTCAGGTGGGCCAGAGCACATTTCGGATTGGCGTTCTTATTTGTGTGTTGCTGTTCACTGGCTCGCTTTTCGTGGGTGTGGCGGCCGCCGAGGATCCGATCGAAATCGGCAACTGGACTGAACTGCAGGAAATTGGAGACGGTCTCGACGGAGACTACGTGCTCGTCGCTGATCTTGATGAGCACACCGAGGATTACGACGATGTCGTTGGTGAAGGCGAGAGCTTCGAGCCGATCGGCGACGACGAAACCCAGTTCACCGGGACGCTCGACGGCGACGGACATACCATCTCGTCCCTGTCCATCAACCGCAGTAACGACAATTACGTCGGTCTGTTCGGTTTCGTCGGTGGAAACGGTGTCGTCGAGAACGTGTCGCTAGAAGTGGTCACTATTACGGGTAATGAGCGTGTTGGTGGTATTGCAGGCCAATCGTCGGGAACCGTTCAAACCGTTGCTGTCAGTGGCTCGATTACCGATAGTAGTTGGTACGTCGGCGGAGCAATCGGTTGGAACGAAGGAGCGGTGAGCGAATCGTACGTCACCGCAAATGTTACCGGTGTTAGTCGAGTCGGTGGCGTGGCTGGTACTAACCGCGGTCCGATCAGTACGTCGTATGCAACCGGGAACGTTACCGGTCAGTCCCGCATCGGCGGGGTGGTTGGACAGAATTCTGATTCGGTGAGTGAATCATACGCGGTCGGGGCGGTGAACCGAGTCGGCACATTCGGTGACATTGGCGGACTGGCCGGCAGAAATTATGGCTCGATCACCTCATCGTACTGGGATACAAATACAACCGGTCAACCCTCCGGTGTCGGTGATAACGGTGGTACTTTCGATTCGACGGGATTGGAAACGTCCGAAATGAAAGGTGACGCTTCCATCGAGAACATGGGCGGTGACTTCGACTTCGACGCCACCTGGGACGTTACTGCTGGTCCGCAAGCGGGGTCCATCGTTACATATCCATTCTTACAGACCAACACGCAAAATCCAGCACCCGGAGAGCGGACACTGTTCGCTGGGGGTGCTGGGACCGAAGCCGATCCCTACGAGATCGAAACTTGGGAACAACTCGACAACGTGCGCGATAACCTCAACGCCAACTTCACGCTGGCGACTGATCTCAACGAGGAGACCGACGGCTACGACACCGTAGCGGGTCCGAACGCGAACGGCGGCGAAGGCTTCCAGCCGATCGGCGACGACGAAAACCCGTTCACCGGGACGCTTGACGGGAATGGCTCTGTCATCGAGAGTCTGATAATCGACCGGTCGGAGTCGGATGAAGGAAAGAATGCTGCACTCTTCCTGGCGGTGGACGGCGGGACGATCGAGAACGTTGGGCTCGTCGATGCCGAGGTTTCTGCGGGGGTCGGTGACGATGGAGAGTCCGGCACAGATCTGACTGACGGTGAGGACGGCGAAAACGGCGGTGATGCTGCCGGGTTCGTCATCACGAGCAAAAACAGCATAATAAGCAACGTGAACGTGACTGACTCTCAGATAACCGCTGGCGCTGGCGGTGCAGGTGGAGTAGCTACGGTAACTGGAACACTCGACGGGCAGTCCGGTGGTACAGGAGGTTCGGGGGGTGACGCTGCGGGTCTAATTCTCGAGAGTTCTAATGTGAGCCTCACTGGATCGGTCGTCTCCGGAAGTGACGTCCGCGCTGGAGACGGGGGAAGAGGTGGGCAGGGATCAAGTGGAACAAGTGACTTACCGACCGGCGGTGACGGTGGGTCGGGCGGTGACGGCGGAGCTGCGGCCGGGGGAGTCCTTGACCACGGCGGAGCGGCCTTGGACGACTCGCTCATCACCGACGCCACAGTAGACGCTGGCGACGGAGGACGGGGGGGCCCGGGTGGCAACGCTGATGACGGCGACGGTGACGCAGGCTCCGGTGGAACGGGTGGCGATGGCGGGGCGGCCGGTGGAGTGGCCGTCACGACCACGGTCAAAATCAGCGAATCACATGCCGAACGAGTGAATGTGAACAGCGGTTCGGGTGGTCATGGTGGTGGCGGTGGTGATGGAGATACCTTCGACAGTGGCGGCGGAGGGGCCGGCGGTGTCGGCGGCAACGCCGGCGGGTTGGTCGTCACGAGCGGCGACGGCCTTCGTGACTCGTCGCTCACAGGGTCCGAAGTCGTGAGCGGCCCCGGAGGAGACGGAGGCGATGGTGGGCGGTCGGAACGCTCGGATCGAGACTCGGCCGACGGCGGTGCCGGCGGTGCCGGAGGTGATGCTGCCGGTGTGACGGTCGTCAATGACGGCGGGAAAACGACCAACGCGTCCGTACGCGATTCGACGGTCCGTGCGTCGGCGGGCGGTTCGGGCGGGAGGGGCGGCGACGGAACGAACACCGATGACGGGGTCAACGGCGGTGATGGCGGAACTGGCGGCGACGGTGGTGACGCGGCGGGCCTGGTATCGAGGACGACCGGGGGCGAGATACGTAGTTCCGTCGCGACGAACGCCGTGGTCGAGTCCGGGAATGGGGGTCCCGGTGGTCATGGTGGTGACGGTGGTGACCCAACTACGGATACTTTCGTCGCCATATATGGTGGCGATGGAGGGAATGGTGGCGATGGGGGGACCGCTGCTGGACTGGTTTCGACTATCGATGGTGGTCAGGTAGTCCGCTCACAACTCGCGAACGGTGAGATCGATTCCGGAGCTACCGGTACCGGTGGCCTTGGTGGTGCTGGAGCTGGACAAAATGCGAGAGAAGGAGACGATGGCTCCGACGGAGACCGCAGAAGTGCAAGTGGCCTGATCGCCGATGCGTCCGACACAACCATCGCTGATGTCTCTGTGGAGGCGACGATCACCGGCGGTTCCTACACCGGGGGACTCGTCGGTAGTGCTGATGGGATGTCGATAACGAACGCCACCGTGAACGGTAGCGTGAGCGGAAACGCCTCGGTGGGTGGAGCTGTAGGTGAGTTGCGGGGTGGAAACGTCTCAAACGTGACCGCCGCTGGCGACCTCAGCGGAGATCAGAATTCTGATGGACACGGTGGACTCATTGGTCAGACCGCCGCCGGGGCAACAATAAACGAGTCTGTTTCCACTGTCGAGGTAGTCGGCGGTAACGCTGTGGGCGGGCTCGTTGGCTGGAACCAAGGCGGTAGTACGATTGCTGATTCGAACGCGAGTGGCACCGTCGCCGGCACCAGTCGTGTTGGCGGGCTCGTCGGGCAGAATGATGCTACTATTACGGAATCGTATGCAGCTGGTGCTGTCGACGGTTCTGGCGATACAGTCGGCGGGCTAAGTGGGCGGAACCTTGGGACGGTTGAGGATTCGTACGCAACTGGCTCCGTAGGGGGCACCAACATTGTCGGCGGGCTCATCGGAGAGAACACCGGCGAGATTACGAACGCGAACGCGAGTGGCTCCGTCGAGGGTACCGGATTCCGTGTTGGCGGGCTCGTCGGAGAGAACACAGATACAGGGACGATAACAGAATCGTATGCAAACACCTCCGTCGTCGGATCGGACAATAATGTGGGCGGACTCGTCGGGACGAATGAAGGTGAGGTCACAGAATCGTACGCAAACGCCTCCGTCAACGGCAACGGCAACGACCGTGTTGGTGGGCTCGTCGGGTGGAACAATGATGGTACTATTGCTGACTCGTACGCAGGTGGCTCCGTCGATGGCGGCGAAAATGTAGGTGGGCTCATCGGGAGGAATACAGGTGAGGTCGAAAAATCGTACGCAACCGCTTCCGCCAACGGCGACAACCATGTTGGCGGGTTCGCTGGATGGAACGATGGTGGTACTATTGCTAACGCGTACGCAAGTGGGTCAGTCGACGGCTCCAACGATGTTGGTGGCCTCGTTGGGTTTGACGAAGGGACAGTTACGAATTCATATTGGAGCATCGAAACGACAGGCCAAACTGAATCAGCCAACGGCACCGCTCTCACGACCCTGGAGATGACTGGCGACCGGGCCGAAGGTAATCTGGACGGGTTAGACTTCGACGACACGTGGGAAGCTGGGCAAGCCGACGACCCAGAAAACGGGCTGACCGTTTTCTATCCGGTCTTACAGAACGTCTCACAGGACTCCGCACCCAGCGCGAGCCTGTTCGATGGTGGGAACGGAACCGAGGCCGCACCGTACGGGATTTCTGATTGGTTCCAGCTCAACTCGGTGCGTCTGAGCATTGATTCGCCTCTCGTGCCCGCTGACGCACACTTCGTACTCAGAGGCGATCTCGACGAGGGAACGTTCGGCTATGAACAGATCGCAGGGCCGAACGCGAACGATGACGCTGGATTCGATCCGATTGGCGACTTCGGAAACGCATTCGAGGGCACCTTCGA
Organism: Halobacteriota archaeon; assembly: GCA_051747145.1. Lineage (GTDB taxonomy): Archaea > Halobacteriota > Halobacteria > Halobacteriales > Haloferacaceae > JBNJFV01. The sequence goes on along the minus strand of JBNJFV010000042.1, from coordinate 10,302 downwards.
CGGTTCAGAACACGCGATTTCGAATTTGACGATCAGGTCTGATGAGAGCTACGTCGGGCTGTTCAGTATTGTCGCTGTGACTGGAGAACTCACAACAGTCAGTCTCGAAGCGGTCGACATTGAGGGTGATTCGTATGTGGGTGGACTTGCCGGGCAGAGCAAGGGTGAGATTACGGACTCGTACGCGACTGGCACCGTTGACGGCTCCTCTAATGTGGGTGGGCTCGTCGGATACAACTCAGGAGGTACTGTTACGGACTCATACGTAACTGGTTCCGTCAACGGCTCCGGACTCCATGTTGGCGGGCTTGTCGGGCAGAACTCTGGTGAGATTATCGGCTCATATTCAAATGGCACTGTCGACGGTTTTGGCCATTTTGTGGGCGGACTCGTGGGGGTGAGCGAAGGTAATATCACGGTGTCGTACGCTAATGGTACTGTCAACGGCTCTAGCAACGGTGTGGGCGGGCTCGTCGGAGGGAACTCTGGTCATATCACGACGTCGTACGCGAATGGGTCTGTCGGCGGCAGCGACGGTGTGGGCGGCCTTGCCGGCCAGAACAGTGGTGAGGTTACGACATCGCACGCAACTGGCTCCGTCGACGGCGATGAAAAAGTGGGCGGACTTGTCGGAAGGAATGGCGAACCGTCATCTGATAACGGTATTATTGCAGACTCGTACGCAACTGGCTCCGTCGACGGCAACGGTGAGGTGGGCGGGCTCGTTGGGAAGAACTACGGAGAGATCACGACATCGTACGCGAGTGGTCACGTCAACGGATCTGGTGACTTTGTGGGTGGCCTCGTCGGGGATGGAGGAACCGGTATTACGGAATCATACTGGAACATCGAAACCACCGGTCAATCCGAATCGGACGGCGGCACCGGTCTCACGACCATAGAGATGACTGGCGACCGCGCTGCAGACAGTATGGCCGGGTTCGACTTCGACGAGACGTGGCAAGTCGGCGGCGTCGACAGCCCAGAAAACGGCCTGACCGTTTTCTACCCGGTCTTACAGAACGCAACGCAAGAGCCCGCACCCAGCAGGACGCTATTCGATCGCGGCGACGGTGAGGTATCACCGTACCAGGTGTCCGACTGGTACCAGCTCGATGCTGTACGTGCGAGTCTCGACTCGGCATTCGTCCTCACGGCCGATCTCGACGAGGACGCGCCGGGCTACGAGCGGATCGCCGGGGCGGACGCGAACGGCGGCGATGGCTTCGAGCCGATTGGCAACACCACCAACGAATTCGACGGCGCGTTTGACGGGGACGATCACACGATTTCGAACCTTACGATCAGTACAGGCGAGGATTATGTTGGGCTGTTTGGTGCCGTTGGTGGAGATGGTACCCTCACGAACGTCAGTCTCGAAGCAGTCGACGTTGAGGGTGCCCAGCAGGTGGGCGGACTCGTTGGATTGAACAGTGGTGAAATTACGGACTCGTCCGTAACTGGTTCTGTCGAGGGCACAGGAAACCTTGGATTTGTGGGTGGGCTCGTCGGGGAGAACTTAGACACTATTACGGAATCGTCTGCGAGTGGCTCCGTCGAGGGATCCAGCAACGTGGGTGGGCTCGTCGGTATGAACGGAGAGCAGATCAGTGAATCACACGCGAGTGGCCCGGTCAACGGGTCCGATAATGTGGGTGGACTCGTTGGGCAGAACCAAAATGATGGAACTATTACGAACTCGTACGCGACGGGCTTCACAGAGGGCACCACCAAAGTTGGCGGCTTTACCGGATCGAACGGCGGTCATGTTACGGCGTCGTATTCGACTGGCTCTGTCGAAGGCTCTATCAGCGCGGGAGGATTCGTCGGGATAAATGCAGGAGATATCGTAGAGTCGTACGCGAGCGGCACCACCAACGGCACGACCGACGTGGGCGGACTCGTTGGAGCGAACGCAGGCGAAATCACGGAATCGTACGCGACTGGTAGCGTCGACGGCGACGAAGCTGTGAGTGGACTCGTTGGGAAGAACCAAATTTCCGGAGAAAAGGGTGAGAGCGTGAACGAAGGTCATATCACGGCATCATACGCTAGTGGCTCCGTCGACGGCACCGATGACGTCGGTGGGCTCGTCGGATTCGGCAACGACGACACCGTGACTGACTCTTACTGGGATACGGAAGCGACCACCCAATCGACTTCCGCTGGCGGGGTGGGCCTTACCACGATCGAAATGAAGGGCGCAGATAGCAGACTCGATGGGTTCGACTTCGAGAATACTTGGGACGTCGTCTCAGACACACACGTATCCTATCCGTTCCTCCAGGCAATTTCCCAAGACCCCGCACCGGGATTCGAAACGGTCGAGAGCATTACCGTCTCGCTCGCAGATGACGAGATCGAACAGGCCGAAACAACCTCGGTTATGGTGACTGTAGAGCTCTCGGAGTCGGGCGAGAGCGAGGCGACGCGGGTGTCAGCGCTCACATCGTCCAATACTGCCAACGCGACCGTCGACGAAGCGGGCACGGTCACCGGAACGGGGGTCGGAATCGTGACGATCACGGGGATGTACGGAACCGAGGAAGACAGTGAAACCTTGACCGTCACACCGGGGCCCTCCGTCGAGGTCGACGTCGACACGCCCCCGGCCGAGTCCACCGCTGGCGAGTCCATCACCGGTCCACCGGCCGTCCTCGTCAAAGACAAGTTCGGCAATCCTACGCCAGGAACCAACGTGTCAGTTACCGCGGGGGACGGTGCCGGATCGATCGTAAGCGGCGAATTCGAGGTCGAGACGGACGCGGCAGGCATCGCCACCTTCGACGATCTCGTCATCGAAATCGCCGACGATTACAACCTCGAATTCGCAATCAACGCCAGCGACGACGGCGTCAACGAATCCGACACGGTGACCAGCACCACGTTCACCGTCGAACCCGCCAACCCCGACTCGCTTACCGTCGACAACGAACCCGAACCAACCCAAACCGCAGGCGAACTCATCACCGGTCCAGCGGCCGTCACCGTCACCGACGAGTTCGACAATCTGATCCCCGAACACTCCGTTTCGGCGACTGCCGACGGTCCCGGTGTGATCGTAAGCGGTGCCGACGCCGAAACGAACGCCACGGGCACGGCCACCTTCGACGACCTCGTCATCGAGACAGCTGGCGAATACACACTCAACTTCTCGGTCGACGGCGAGGACGTCGACAACGCGACCAGCGCCGCGTTCACCGTTGAACCCACCGACGCCAACTCGGTCAAAATCGACGCCCAGCCGGCCGACTCCACAGCAGGCGAGTCGCTCGCTGGCCCGCCTGCTGTGCTCGTGACCGACGAGTTCGACAACCCCGTCGACGGCGTAAATGTCACCGTCTCCGAAGCGGGTGGATACGCGTTCGACAGCGGAACCTCAACCACCGAAACGGTCGACGGAATCGCCACCTTCGACGACCTCGTCATCGAGACGGCCACTGACTACGAACTCGAGTTCTCGATCACCGACACCGAAGACGGCGTTGCGGCGTCCGACGACACAGCCAGCGACGTGTTCGCCGTCGGTCCGGCGGCCGCGGTGAACTTCGGCATCGAAACCAACGGGCTCGTCCACACTGTCTCGAACGACTTCACCGACGAGAACGCGCTGAACGTCTCGATCGCGCTCACAGATGCGTTCGGAAATCTCGTTCCCAACGCAACAGTCAATGTAACCGACTCCGCGGCCGGCACAATGGTTCACCCTGACCGAGAGCAAGACACTGACGAGAACGCAATGGCCACGTTCACGATTCAGACGGCAACACCCCAAGAAAACGTGGCGTTCACCTTCACGGAACGCGAATCCGGGCAGGACAACTCGGCCGTGCTTGCGGGCGTCGAGTTCGAACCGGCCCTTCCGCAGGCCCGCGGTTCGGCCAGTTCCTACACGGTCAGCCCTGGAACGGACGTCACTTTCCGCGCGGGCGACTCGGTCGATCCCAACGGCAGCAACCCGCAGTACAACTGGACGTTCGAACAGGACGACGGCACAGAAATCGAAAACGCGACCGGCCTCACACACACGACGAGATTCGACCAGCCAGCGACGGTCACCACGACACTCAACGTGACCGTGGCGAACGAAACAAGCACCGACACCCTCACTGTCGACGTCGAGGATCGTCGCCGTCCGAACGCCCGACTCACCGCACCCACAACGACCGGCGTCAACCAGCCGTTCGACCTCGATGCAACCGACTCGACTGACAACGTCGCCATCGCCGACTACGAGTGGGACTTCGGCAACGACACCGCGATCAACGGTTCGACGCTCGACGAGACGACCGGTACATACTCCGTGCCAGGCGAGTACAACGTCGTCCTCACGGTGATCGACACGAGCGGCAACACCGACACGAACACCACAACCATTCTCGTCGAGGGGGCCAACGCCACAGTTGCGACCGATCCACTCGACTTCGGTGAGGTCGGAAACAACTCCGCGAGCACTGAATCAGTCAGCATCTCGAACGACGGGACGACCGCACTGAACGTCACTGAGTCGGCGATCACCGGCGACAATGCGACCGCCTTCACAGTCATCGGCGAGGACGAACCACGCATCCGGTCCGGCGAGAGCCGGTCGCTGGCGATCGCCTTCGAGCCAACCGCAGTCGGTTACAAAAACGCGACGCTCACTATCACGACCGAAAACAACGCCGGAACCAACAACTTCGAGGTCGTTCTCAGCGGCGGGAGCATCGAAAGCAACCTCTCCGCAGTGACCTCGACGGTTGACTTCGGCAGTGTCAATCTCGGCACCTCTGCCGATCAGAACGTCACGCTCGAAAGCGACGGCACCGACAACGCCACGATCGAGACCGTCGAACTCCTCGGAAACGATGCGGAGCAGTTCAGCGTCAACGGTGGTCTCTCGACAATCACCGCGGGCGAGTCGGCAAACGTCACGGTCACCTTCGATCCACAGGCGGTGGGCAGTCAGCGTGCGACCCTGCGCGTCGAAACCACCGATGGCGATTCGACACGAGTTGCACTCAACGGTAGCGGGGGAGGGCCACAACTTTCGGTTCCGTCAGTCAGCCGCTCGGCTGGCTCGATTGGTAGCGGCACCGACACAACGGTGGCGGCTGAGCTCCGAAATTATGGCTCACAGCCGCTCGACATAGCAAACCTCACGCTGACCGGCGACACCAATGCTTTCGAAGTCGAGACCGACGCCGACGACCTATTGATTGCTCCAGACGACAGCGCGACTGTCGACCTCACGTTCGCACCCGAGCAGCCGGGTGAATACACTGCAACCATCGACATCGAGCACAACGGTACGACGACCGACACCGCTGAAATCGCCTTCAGTGGTGAGGCAGTCGCCGCCGACATCGACGTTGACCAGACGACGCTCGACTTCGGAACCACCGAAGTCGACCAGTCCGCATTCTTGAATCTCACGATTAGCAACGAAAACAACGCGGGGGCCGCGCTCAACGTTTCGAGTACCTCGATTGTCGGCACCAATCCGGCGGACTTTAGCGTCGAAACTCCAGACCGGCCGTTCACCATCGAGGCTGGCGAGGAACGCGACCTGCAGATCAACTTCACGGCGTTGGCGGCTGGCGAACGCGAAGCCCAACTGCAGATCAACAGCGACGCCAACCGAGGGCAAACGAACGTCTGGCTAACAAACACGCGGAGCTATATTGTCGTCCAGGAGGTGAGCAATCCAACAGTCAATATCGACGCCAACAGCCTCGATGAGGGCAGTACGCGCCTGCTCAACGTCTCGACGCCGAGTACGCGAGCATCGGCTATGACCGTTGACGAACTCGGATTCACTATGCAGCGCGAGGGTGATTTCGAAATAAACCTCGTCAACAACGAGTCGGCTTTCGACAATGCATTCACTCCCGATAGCGACACGGAAATCGTCCAATATGTTGGAATCGACCATATTGACCACCTCGCAAACGAGACGTTCGAGGACACCGCGTTAGTCTACCGCGTCGACCGTGCCGCGCTTCCTGTCGACGCCACCAGCGAGGATGTCGAGATCCACCGGTTCGACGAAACCAACAACGAGTACGTCACGCTTGCGGCCGAGTTTCGCGAGGAGCGCGGCGGCCAGTACTACTACCGCGTCGAGACACCCGGCTTCTCCGAGTTCGCAGTCACCGTTTCGGATGGAAACGGTGGAGATCCAGCTCCGGACCCAGACCCAGCTTCGACATCATCACCCGGTGGTGACTCGTCCGCACCAACAGTTGTCGACGCCGGACCGACCGTCACTGGCGAGCCCTCCGAATCCGGTGATCTCTCGGTGACGATCTCGGGACACCAGGCCGGCGATCGAATCACCGTCGACGGCGCGAGCACAGGCGCCGGCAGCCTACTCTCTGGGGTAGAGAACATCCAGGTCGACAGCCTCGATATCCGCCTCAACACAGATCGAGAGATTCGATTCGATATCTCGACGTATGAGAGTGACCTCACGCCGAGCTACGGTCACGAAACGAGTGATGAGATGAACGGGCGACTCCGAGCCGCTTCGGCCTCCTTTGAATCCGAAACCAAGACGCTGTCGGCTGGCTACGTCCACATCGACCACGATCTGGCGGCCGAGGAGGTCGACGACATTACCTTCTCGTTCAGCATTCGCCAGGCGTACCTCGATGATATCGGCGTTGACCCGGGGGCAGTAACGCTCTACCGCCAGGAGAGCGACGGTTGGAAGCCACTTCCGACCAACCATATCGGAAGCACCGACAGTCACATTCGATTCGAGAGCACCTCACCTGGTCTCTCGGTATTCGCACTCGGGACCGGTGCCGCACAGTTCGAGGTGACGGATGTCTTCCTCGAAGCGGAAACGATCACGGAAGGTGAGACAGCGTCTGTGACCGCAACCGTCAACAATCGTGGGCAGCAAACCAGTGAGTATACAGTTGCACTCGTCGCTGATGGAGAAACCGTAAACAGCGAAACGGTCGAGCTCAACGGGGAAGCATCGATGGCTGTGCGCCTCTCGTTCGTGCCAGAACTCGGTGTCTCGGAACTCGAAATCAATGGTGTCGATGCTGGTACCGTTACTGTCGAAGGGAGCGATGACGTTGACGAAGGCGACGGGGACGTTGACGAGACCGATGGAAATGTTGACGAGACCGATGGAAATGTTGACGAG
>JBNJFV010000042.1:0-3061 GCA_051747145.1 Halobacteriota archaeon | reverse complement strand
GTTGACGAGACCGATGGAAATGTTGACGAGACCGATGGAAATGTTGACGAGGCCGGTGGGGATGATATCGACGCGGGCTGGTACGGCTGGCTGTTGGTGATCGGTGGGGGAATTGTGCTCTCCTTCATTGTGTGGCGGCGGCATAATGATGGGGGTGGAAAGCGACCGTCACAGGACACAGATCATCGATAGTAGACAATCGTCGTTAGGTTAGTAGCGCGCATGTAAGTGGCGTTCTACCCTGGGAGGGTTCATTAGACTCACAGTTCAACTGTCCCTGAGCGTAGTGCGCACACAGCTGCTGGTCAGCCACTTTCCGTTTTAAATAGAACTCGACTCGGAGCACGGCGTTTCGGTAACCGAACCTCTGGTTGCTTCACTCAATCACTAAGCCGATCGGCGAGCGCGTCCATCAGTTCCCACAGGAGTTCGGACACGGAGCGTGCGCCGAACGATACCGCCTCGTACGAGTATCGGTCGCTCGCGTCATCGCGTTCCTGATAATGGAGTAATCCATCGACGTGGGGATTCGGTTCGCAGTCGAACCCATCCAGTTCGCGGTAATGGAGGGAGTAGTACGCCCGAATCGGCGTCCGCATCCAGGTGTCGTTCGCGCAGTCGGACGTCACCGGGCCAGGAGAGGGATCCGGGATCCACGTCACCCGGAGAGACGCTGTCCCTGCTGGGCGACCGAACCACGACGGATCGAGTATGGCCTGTAGTTCCCGGTACTCGTCCAGCGGTTCCCCCTCAACTGACCGAAAAGCGGGATGTCGCGCCAGTTCGCCGCGCAACTCGCGTGAAATGCGGTGTCGATCACGACCGGGGGCCGAACCCCCACCGAAGCGAATTCGTTCTCGTGAGGAGTCAGGAGACGCGCGTGGGGGACCGCCAGTGTCGGACTGGTTGTCGACGCATCCCGATCGCCGGTCATGCGGTGATCGACGACGAGTCAGACGTCCACGTGTCGTAGTTCTTGATCGCGTCCTGCACGAGCGAGAGCCGATACGGGGCGAGTTCCCAGTCCCTTGCTGCCCGCGTGAGTTCGTACGCCTGTTCGGCAGGGATCTCGTCCACGGCCGCCCGTTCACGGAGTGCGTCCGGGGAGCCAGCGCCATACTGGGCGTTCCACGCTTCGATGTCTTCTTTCAACGCCGCTGCCTGCTCTGATAGTTCCCGTTTCGTCGTGTCTTCGAGTAACCCCCGGACGTCTCGGAGTCGCGTGTACAACGGGTCCGGATAGTAGTGACGGGTTCCGTTATTCTCCGTCAGCATCACGACACCGAGATCGATGAGTCGACGCAGATGGTCCCGCGCGGTATTCGGGGAGACGGCCGCCACTTCTGCGATCGAAGAGAGCAGTGGAAACGCACCCGAGCGGATTTTGATCAGATGATCGACAAAATATACCCCGAGCCGTACTCAAGCGCGTAGGGGATCACGAGCCCCGTTACGACGCTCGTTACCTGTTGCAATTTGATGGGATACTCGTGCATTTCCTTGACGACGTTCATGTTCATGAAGTGTTGCATATACTGCGACGCGGTGTCTGGGGTTTCGGGATTCACCTCTGGGAAGTTCGTTCCATCGCCCTCCAGCCGGGAAACCTGGTCGGCGATGGCGTGCAGTCGGGCATCCTTCTGATGTGTCATGAAGCGGTGCAGAGAGAACACGGGATAGAAAAACAGGAGGATACCGACGAGCGTTCCGACGACGAGGTAGAGGGTATCCACCGCAACTGTTTCGGCGTTGCCGCTCATCGCACCAGCCTGGATGCCCGTGGTAATAGTAAGCAGTGTGTAGATGATCAGTCCCACGACGTACCGATGACCGCTCGATTCGATTACTGCGCCGACGGGTCGGAGTCCTCCGTACCCAGAAATGTCCTCGAAATCGAGAAGTCCTTCCGAGCGGATCCGAGCCGGGAGTGCGACGTGGACGTTCGCAATGATCGAGACGAACTCGGCGATAATCGGGTAGTACACGAACGGGATAATCACGAAAAACGACAGACTGCCTGGTAAGACACCCTGCGTGGACAGCACGTGATCGACGTTTCCGAGGGCGAACAGGTAGATCGCGTGTAGGAGCCACCCACAGCCCAGAAGTACCCGCCTGAGTCGCGGGGGGGCGGGGAAGTCAACCCACTCGTCGTCCGCCCGCCACACCGCTGCGATCGCTCCGGCATCGAGACGCCGAAGGACGCGATCGACTACACCGAGATCATCCGGATCATCGTCGGCCACCGACCCGTAGGTTTCGACGTCGGTGGCGAGGACTTCGTACCTGGCGGCCAGTCTTGCAGCCGTCGAGGCGACGAGCAGCAATCCGGCGAGTTCGAGCCCCTTGGCGGCGATCCAGATCGGTGTCGGATCGGCGGTACCCGTGAGGAGTATGGTACCTTTTTCGAGGCCCCACACGAGCGTCACAAAAATATGGGGTGCGATGCTCTTCGCACCGATTCGATCCGTGACATCGGCAACGCGGGTTATCTCGGCGTATCGATCGATCCACAGTGGCGAACGTTCATCGGTGGTCCGTTCGTCCATACTCCGAAATTACCATAGCAATCCAAGAATATATCGATGGCTGACCTGTCCGATATAACGGGTTTTTTAGCGCTCCTTCGGTGCACCCACGCGTCGAGTCCATCCCCTCCGCTTTAGCAGACGAGATGGGTTCGAGTTCTTCGCTCATGGGTTGCTCTAAAGCCCTCACGAGTGCTGGGGGAACTGACCTCGTTCCCGCGAGCGGATAAAGCGGGAAGCTGAATGACGAGCACAGCGAAGTCGTTCGGAAATTCAAACCCGGGATGCGGCATCCTACGCACAGGTAAAAATGCCAGTGACCAGCAGCTGGTTCGTTTAAATTTTGGTCCCGTCTGTTGCCGAGGTACTAGCCTATCGTACGGATTCGTCGATCGGAACCGAAGCGTGAGCCCCGTGCAAAATTGGCACCGGTTCGTCGAACCAGCGATCCAATGTGAGCGTACCCGTGGGACACCATCAGCGGATACCGATAGTCACCAGCGGATACCGGTAGTCACGCGGCGCTATAGTAG
>JBNJFV010000041.1:14523-17656 GCA_051747145.1 Halobacteriota archaeon | reverse complement strand
CCGCTGCTACCGACCTCTATGACCGATACCCGCGTTACCGTCTCGTGTCTCGACTGTTCGTTTCGCGAGGAGTTCTCGCGGCTGTCGATCGCTCGCGAGACGCTTTCGACACACGCCGAGGACACCGGACACGAAGTCACTTGGGACATCCACCGACTCGCGGCCGGCGTCGAACAGGCGGGAGCGGACGCTGGCGTCTGCGGTATCCCGTCTCTCGCGAACGAGGACTCCCCGTTGATCTCCGATCTGTGAACGCGGTTTGACGTGTCGACGTCACCTTTCTCGGGCGGTCCGAACGGGTAGCAACCGGACGCGTCCCACCGCCAGTATCACGAACAGCACGAGCCCGATCATCGCGCCCAGCGCCGTACTTTGAAACCCCACTCGACCGATCGCCAGTCCGATCGACATACCGATCACGAACGGGATTGCGAGCACCTCGACCGGGAACGGTTCGTCACCGTGGTCGGTCCCCATCGTTACAGCAGGAACGTCTCCTCGCGTTCGGCCAGATCGATAAACGAGTCGACCGCGTCTATCAACTCTTCGGCAGTTGAGGATTCGAACGCCATCGCCTCGACGCGAACGCCCTCGTGTCTGAGGTGCGAACAGAGCCGCGAGAAGTCACCGTCTCCCGTGCACAACACGACCGTGTCGACGTGTGTGGCGAGCGTCACCGCGTCGAGACTCATTCCGACGTCCCAGTCGGCTTTTTTCGTACCGTCGCCGAAGGTTTTGATGTCTTTGATCTTGGTTTCGAATCCGATGTCGACGAGCGCGTCGAAGAATTTCTCCTCCTCGGGCGAATCCGCTCGGATGACGTACGCGATCGCCCGGACGAGCTGTCGCCCGGCGACGGCCTTCTCCAACAGCGCCGAATAGTCGATGTTTCTCGAGTAGATACTCTGTGCGGTATGATAGAGGTTCTGAGAGTCGGCCAATATGGCGACTCGTTGGGATGGATGAATCTCGGTCATACGCCTACTCGTCCCGCCTGTCGTTTAATTGTTCGTACGTGGGCGATCCACGGTGGAAATATGGGCGATCCGAACGGTCGGTACCGTCACTACGATTAAGGGCACGGCGATCGAACTCAGACGCATGAGTGGTGGGGACTCGACGGAAGGATTCGACGAGGAGATCGAAGCGCAAACCTGGCCGGAGTTGGCGATCGCCGTCTACGATCGACTAACCGGTCGCGGTGCGGAGATCACGTACGAATTCGAGGACATGGAGATAGACGTCCCCAGCAAGATCGGCGAGGACGCCCAGCACGCAAACTGGCGCGTCGACGGGACGCTCAAAGTGAGCACCAAAGAGAAAACCCAGTGACTCGATCGATCCAGCTGGACGCCGATTTGACGCTCACGAACGGTTCGGAATCGTTCGCCGTTCACTCGACAGACGATCGGCTCGTCGTCGACGCCCCGTCGTTTCGATCGTTGCGGTCGCTCCGATCGCTTTGGAAACCCGTTTCGTCGCTACCGATTGCCCCGACGAGTACCTCACCCGAGGTCAACGTGGCGGACCTCTCGATCGCGATTCGCGTTCGTCGATCGACCGTCGCTGTCTACACCGGTGGGAAATCCGCACGGCCGCTCGGGGGACTCGGTTCTCGAGGCGTTTCGATTCGACTTCGTGGCGTGATTGTTGCAGCGGTTCGACTGTTCACGTGACCGACTGTCGATCCGGCTGAATCGCTGCCGTTAGCGTGCGTCGATTCTCTCTGATCGCTGCCGTTGGCGTGCGTCGATTTTCTCGGATCGCTGCCGTTGGCGTGCGTCGAAAATCGATGTCGGTTCCCAACGCGTGGCGATGGCCGGTGGAATCAGTAGGTTGCAACACGGATACCATTCTATGAACGGATCTGCCGACGTTCCCGTAGACGCCGTCTCCGAGGACGAATCCGCCGGGAATGCCGAACAGGATGACGAATCGTGGCTGCGAATCGTCGATCGACTCCTGGACGAAGGGGTCGATCGGTCCGAAGCGATCCAACTGACGGCCGAAGAACTCTCGATCGAAGTCCCGACGCGCTTCGGCGAGGATCCACCCAGGGCCAAGTGGGGATTCGACGGGACCGTTCGCGTGACGATCGACGGAAACCGCGCACCGCTGGCCGCGTGGTTACGACTGTGGGAGGAACGGACGAGCACGGAACCGACCGACGAGGATACGGCGTCGGTGGGACAATCCCCTGAAACGGATTAATCTGCGTTCGTCCTGCCCGCAAACAGTACACACCCGTACAGTTTAGTCGATCCCGCGACACCACCACACATGGAACGTCCTGACCTCACGGGAAAGACGGCATTCATCACCGGAACGACGCGCGGCATCGGCAAATCGATCGCCCTCGCCCTCGCAGAGTCGGGGTGTAACGTCGTCTCGACGGGCAAAACCGTCGACGACAGCGACACCGATCTGGAGGGGACGATCCACAAAACCGCCGACGCCTGTGGGGACCGTGGCGTCGACACGCTTGCGGTCCAACTCGACGTCCGCGACCCCGACGCGGTCGAGGCGGCCGTCGAGACGACGATCGACCACTTCGGCGGCGTCGACATCGTGATCAACAACGCCAGCGCGATCCAGCTTGCGACCGTCGAGGATCTCCCGCCGAAGCGGTTCGATCTCCTCACCGAGGTAAACGTCCGAGGGACGTACCTCGTCTCCAGAGGGTTCATACCACACCTGAAAGCAAACGACGACGGCGGGTGGATTCTCACGAACGCACCGCCGGTGACCGTCGATCGGGCACCCGGGCTCGCGCCGTACGCCTGGTCGAAACTCGGAATGTCGTTTCTCACTCTCTCGCTGGCAGAAGAACTCAACGGGCACGATATCGGGTGTAACAGTTTCTGGCCGAAGACGGCGATCGACACCCGGGCGACCCGATACTTCGGTCTGGGGACCGAAGACGACTGGCGAACGCCACAGATAGTCTCCGACGCCGTGTTGACGATGCTTTCGAAGGATCCGGCAGCCTACACGGGCAACGCGGTATACACCGAAGACGTGCTCGAAGCGGCGGGGGTCACGGACTTCTCGGCGTACAACGTTACGGAGGGCGATCCCGCGCCGATGTCCGCACAGATGTTCGATCGCGAGGGTGGGTTCTGACAGTTCACCG
>JBNJFV010000041.1:0-14423 GCA_051747145.1 Halobacteriota archaeon | reverse complement strand
GACTGGCGCGTTACTACACTGTGAGACAGTGATGATCCAAGAGTCGCTACAGTACCTCCGAGGCGCAGACGACCCGCTTAGAACCGTCCTGATCGGCGGCGTGTTGCTCGTACTCTCGCCGCTTTTGATCCCGGTCTTCACCGTAACCGGGTATCTCCTGGCGGTGCTTCGCCGGACCGCGCGCGGGGACGAAGAACCACCGATCTTCGACGAGTGGGTCGACACGACGATCGACGGCGCGAAGGCGTGGCTCGTGCTGGCCGTCTACGTCGTCCTCCCGGCGATCGTCCTCGCGATCGCCGGGATACTCGCTGCCGTTTCGGTGTTTTCGGTCGCGAATATGCCCGCAGAGCTGTCAGCAGTTGCCGGCGTCGTCGGGTTCTCCCTCGTCGCGTCGCTGTTGCTCGTCGGTACGATCGCCGCGATCGCGGGCTTGTACGTTACGCCCGCCGCGATCGCGAATTACGCCGACACCGGCCAGATTCGATCGGGCTTTGCGATCGGGACGCTCTGGCCGGTGTTGACCTCGCGAACCTATCTCGTTGGATGGCTCACCGCCGCCGTCGTCGTCCTCGGCGGTTCGTTCGTCAGCGGATTCGTCGGTTCGATACCAGTGGCAGGGGTTATCCTCGCAGCGTTCGTCAGTTTCTACGCGCTCGTTGCGGCCTACTACGTGATCGGCTGTACGTGGGGCGACGTCCGACCGATGCTCGTCGATCGGGAGGAATCGGTCCCAGCCGAGCGACCCGCTATCTGAACGGAGTACCGCTTCGTGAGATGGGTGACAGACCGATCGTCGGGCAGCAAACGGATCGTCGGCCGACAATCGGATCGTCACTTCGCAGTCCGCAATGGCCGTGACCGATCGCGTCGGATCGGTCACTGATTGAATCGACGGCGGGTGATTTCAGCTAGCTTCGAACGGAACGACTGGACGTCCACGGGCGGGTGCGTTTCGAACAGTCGGTGATGGTGTTCGCGGACGATCCGATCGAAGACTCGTTCGTAGACGGTGTCGAACGTCACGGCGACGCCGTCGGATTCCAGTTTGCGTTCGATCGCGTCGAACCGATCGTCCGTGGCCAATTCGGCCGCCAAGGTAGCGTCAGATTGCGTGGTGTTCACGTCGGATCGATTGGGACCCTCGTTCACGTCGGATCGCGTGGGGCCCTCGGTCTGATCGATCGATTCCGATCGGATTCGGGCTCGGTGACCGTTCTTGTTCCGAACGAGGACGCCGAATGCGGGACCGTCGTACCACGCGGACGCGGGTACCTCGTAGCGATCTGGATCGAAGTCCGTCGCTCGCTGTTCCTTCTGGATTGCCGTTGCTGGTTCGAGTCCGAGCCGTCGATACGCCGCCTGGACGACGTCGGGCGGGAGGAACGCGTCGGCGGCCGCAGACCAGATGTTCACGCCGACGAACGGGGCCAATCGATCCCATTCGTAGTCGATTCGGCGTTTGTGGGTCGACACGCCGAAGAAATCGATCGAGTCGGCGGTCGCTACCGCCTCGGTTAACGCACTCCGATCGATCGATTCTCGAACGTGTCTCACCGCCGGCTGGTACGGCGCGGGGACCGATCCCTCTTCGAACAGTTCGCGCTCGGTGCCGAACCGAAGGGTGCCCCCGGCGGTGCACCGGACGCGCAACGGCCACCCGTCAATCTCTTCGAGCAGCCAGAGGTGGCCGGTTTCGAACGTCGACTCGGCCGCCTCGGACGGCGGTGGATACGTCGGAAACGGGGTCATTGCTGGGGTAGTATTTTGGTCGAGGCCGCTATTCGGTGGGCGCGATTCGATCGCCGCGGACGAGTCGATCGCCGCCGACAGGTACGTCCCATTTGACAGTGCGAACGTATCGTCGCGAACGGTAGTAGGTTTTCCGTCCGTGTACGGTACGGAACGCGTCTCGAAAACGATATGAGTCCCGTCTCGGAGAGCGGTACGAAACACGACTCGAAGGTCGGCGGGATCATCCACCACCCAACGAACCGATGTGTATCGACTCTGCCGCCCGTCGGTTCGGTCCCGTCACCAAACGAATACTGTTTTATCCGTTCACGATACACACCACGGCAATGCCCGATCGATCGTCCGTGTCAGACGCCGCCATCGAACCCGCGGATACTGACGTTTGCGTGCTGCTCCCGACGCTCAACGAAGCGCCGACGATCGTCGACGTAATCGAATCGTATCTGGATCTCGGATTCACGAACGTCCTCGTCGTCGACGGCGGCTCGGAGGACGGCACGCGGGAACTCGCACGCGAGGCCGGCGCGCGCGTCCTGACCCAGTCGGGATCGGGGAAGGGACAGGCGATCAGGGAGGCGATCGACCACGTCGATTCCGAGATCGTGCTCATGGCCGACGCGGACGCGACGTACGACGCCGAGGACGCAGAACGTATGCTCGAGCCGATCCTCGTGGGGGATTTCGAACACGTCATCGGCAATCGGTTCGCGGACATGCGACCGGGTGCGATGACCAGGCTCAACCGGATCGGCAACCGGCTCATCAACAGCGCGTTCTCGTGGATCCACGGAGAGAACTACAGGGACATCCTCTCGGGGTACCGAGCGTTTACGACCGACTCCTTCGAGCGGATGACGCTGACGACCGACGGGTTCGGCGTCGAAACCGAAATGGCAGTCGAGTGCGCCAAACGCGACGTCAAAACCGATGTCGTCCCGATCACCTATCGGCCGCGACCGTACGGATCCGACACGAACCTCCATCCGATCAGTGACGGCGGGATCATCTTCCTGGAACTGTACCGGAAGGCGAAAACGAACAACCCGCTGTTTTACTTTGGCAGCGTCGGAGCGGGTGCGACCTCGACTGGCCTTCTGTTGGGGCTGTACGTGATTTACCGGTGGATCGCACTCGGGATTACCCACGAACTCCTGGCGGTGGGTGCGGTGGCTGGCGTGCTGTTCGGCGTCCAGTTGCTCATGTTCGGCGTCCTCTCGGACATGATGCTCTCGTTGCATCGCGAGGAACTCTCGCGCCTCGAACGGCTCGAAGAGCGTACCGAGATGCAGTTCGATCGACTGCAGTCGGCAGACACCGACGACCCCTCGCGTGGGGCGTCGAACCGATCCGAACCGGTGACCGGCTCGAACGACTGAGTCGGTGTGATTTCGGTATTCACAACGGTACCAGTCGGTGAAGTCTGCCGATGACGGTCGATTCGGCCTCGGTTCGAAACGCCTCGAAGATCGGCTGTAAGACGTCCAAAAGCTCCGCTCTGGTTTCGAACCGGGGCTGTTCGGCGCGATCGAAGACCCGTGCCAATTCGACGGCGTTTCCGGCCCCGTCGACTGGGACCTCGGTGTCGTCGACCGCAGCCAGTACGTCCTCGGACGTCACGGGAAAAGCCAGCGCGTCGGCGTCGATTCGGGCATCGAGCGCGGCGATGCCGAATTCGATCACCGCCGGCTCGGAGGTGTCGTTCGTCGGTGGTCTCACAGCCATCGGTTCACCGGTACGGATTCGACCTGTAGAACCGCTGTGGTGGTCGCGCGAATACAGGGGAACACGTATCCGATCGCCACGCGTCCGGTACTGTATGACCGAGTACACGACCGTCTCGATACCGAAAGATCTCGCCGAACGGGTCGACGAGACGATCGAAGGCACCTCCTTTACCAGCACGAGCGATCTGGTCAGATTCCTGCTGCGGAGCATCGTCATCCAATACCAGCGTGAGGGTGAGCTGACGGAGGCGGAATTCGACGAGATCGCAACCCAGCTCCGCGATCTCGGCTATCTGACGTAACCGACGGACACGCGGGGACTGTGCGGTCGGCTGTGAGCAGTCACTCGATCGAGTCGACCGGTGGTTCGGCGTCGACGGTGACCAATTCCAGGTGGGTTCCGGACCGACCGAACGCGGCCACACTCGAATCGTCCCACGGGGGTACGGCGACGAGCACGACCCCCGCGAGATCGTCCTCCTTTGTCACCGCAAGCGGACCGTTCGGATGCGAAACGAACTTCGCACTCGCGCCGCCGGCGGGGCGAGCGAGATCCATTCCGAACACCGAGTTGACCGATCGCCCGGCATCTGGTATGTACATGTCTGTCACGATCGGCGTGTCAGGATCGACGACGCCCTCGAGAGCAGCACCGAACGCTGACGCAGGCGTCGACGCGAGGGAGATGCTCACGCGGCCCGGTTCGTTGGATTCGGCGTGTTCGAGCAGGACCGCCAACAGCCCGCGGGTCACGTACACCGGCGCGGTGCCGTCGTTCTTCGCGAATCCCGCCATCAGGTTCTCCCACCGAGCAGGTCGGTGATCGTTTTGGCGTACAGCGCGGGCGTCCGTCGACGCGACCCCGACAGCGCGTCACGAAGGGCACCGCTCGCGTCAGTCATGATGCCCGCACCGTGGCCGACGAGAATCCGATCGGGACGATATCCTGCCAGAGGCTCAGTCGGAGGAAACAGCCTGAGCATCGGGTGGACGCCGAGTCGTTCGTCTCCGGCGAGGAAGTACGACGCCGTCCCGATCGATTCTGTCACGAGAAGCGTCCCGTTGTCCGGGTTGTACAAACCTACCTCCTGCCACGGCGGAACACTGGAGTCGCGCACGACGAACGCGTGGTAGTTCGTCTCGCCGAGCCGATCGTCGAACCGCTCGACGGGGGCGTCGAGCTCCGCCGCGACGCCGGTCATCCAACTGGGGACGGAGACGGCGACTCCGTGGCGGCTCGCGATCGTCGCCGCGTCTCGTTTGTGCCGATCGAGACAGATCGCGACGCCAGCGACGGTGCCGAACTCCGCCAACAGGTCGTCCACTCCCTTCGCGTCCACGGGATCGATAACCCAGAGGCCCTCGTCGGTCCGCAACGCGTGGCTCGCCCGCGCCATTTTCTCGTCTGGGTACGCGATCCACCCGACGCCACCGTCGAACCGATCGATCTCCCGAAGGGTCGTCTCGCCGGTCCCTTTCATCGACATGATTGGGGTACGTGACACAGCCGCATAAGCGCACAGGCGACGCGACGGTGTCGCTTACAGCCGATCGGTGGTGTCGCTTACAGCCGATCGGTGGTGTCGCTTACAGCCGATCGGTGGTGTCGCTTACAGCCGATCGGTGTTGATTGCCGTCTCGGCCGGCGAGACGATGAGAAACTCCCGAAAGTGCATCAGTTCGCCGCCCATGTCCTTGATCTCCCGAGCGAACCCGGCGGCGAGCGCGTTCAGGTCGCCCTCGACTGCGAGGACGAGTACGTTCCCGTTATCGACGGCCATAATCCACTCCTCTGGTGGCGTCGAACCGTCGAGTACCCCGAGCACCACCTCCTCGGTCGGCAACGCTTCGAGGTGGTCTTCGGCGGTACGGAGGTCCAGATCGAACTCACTCATACCCGTCCCTTACCGGGGCGACCCAAAAGGTTTCGGGCAAAAATCTAGCCAGTGGACGGTGTCCACGTGAGGTACGTTCTGTACGTATTTTGTCAATAGCGACCAGTACGGCGAACGGACGTGGTTGACAAACGAAACCGGTAGCGACGACGTATATATAAACCAACGACGGGATCTCAGCAGTTTGTGACGGTCGCACAACCGTCGCAATTCGGTAGGGCGGTGGCGTACTGCGATCCCGTAATTATAACGGACGTTCATGTCGCATACGTTCGTCCACCCTCGCTGTCGGAGCAAAACGTTTTTATAGTGGCCTGACGGATACTGGTGTACAATGTCTTACCAAGACACGGAGGATTCGTCGGTTACCCCGGCGGATCGAGTTCTTCCAGGGCACACTGGACAACACTGACGGAATCGAGTCAGCACGGATTTTCGACACGACGCTACGTGATGGCGAACAGTCACCACGCACATCGTTTGACTACGAAGACAAACGCGAGATCGCCGAGATTCTCGACGACATGGGAACCCACGTCATCGAATCGGGGTTCCCGGTGAACTCCGAACCGGAGTTCGAGGCGGTTTCGGACATCGCAGCGGCGACCGAGACGACGACGTGCGGGTTGGCGCGGGTCGTCGACACGGACATCGAGGCGGCGATCGACGCAGGCGTGGACATGATCCACGTGTTCGTCAGCACGAGCGACGTCCAGCTCGAAGACTCGATGCACGCGAGCCGATCTGAGGCCAAACAGCGTGCGGTCGAAAGCGTCGAACGCGTCCGAGAGGCGGGCGTGGAAGTGATGTTTTCGCCGATGGACGCGACTCGGACGGACGAGGCGTACCTGATCGAGGTCATCGAGGCCGTCGACGAGGCGGGCGTCGACTGGATCAACATCCCCGACACCTGCGGGGTGGCGACGCCGACGCGCTTCGCCGAGTTGGTGACGACCGTCCGAAATCACACCGACGCGCGCGTGGACGTCCACGCGCCCCACGACTTCGGGGTCGCGGGGGCGCACCCTAACCCCCCCCCCCGGCGGCGGGCCCCCCCCCCCCCACGACGACTTCGGGCTCGCTTCGGCGAACGCCATCTCAGGATACGAGGCCGGTGCCCACCAGGCGCAGGTTTCGGTCAACGGGATCGGCGAGCGTGCGGGTAACGCCGCCTACGAGGAGGTCGTCATGGCCGCCGAAAGTCTGTACAACGTTGACACGGGTATCGACACGACGAGAATCACCGAACTGAGCCGGATCGTCGAGGAGAAATCCGACATCCCGATCCCGGTGAACAAAGCGGTAGTCGGACAGAACGCGTTCGCCCACGAGAGCGGTATCCACGCCGCTGGCGTGATCGAGAACACCGACACGTTCGAACCCGGCGTCATGACCCCGGAGATGGTCGGCGCACAGCGGGAGTTCGTGATGGGCAAACACACGGGCACGCACTCGGTGCGCAAACGGCTCGTAGAGGCTGGCTACGATCCGACCGAGAAGGAAGTCCGAGCGGTAACGAAGCGCGTCAAGGAGTTCGGCGCTGAGAAACGCCGTGTGACTGACCAGGTCATCTCGCGCTTCGCAGAAGAGATCGGCGTCCGACCCGAGACTGAGGAGGTCCGGATCTGATGGTCCGGTCGCCCCGAGTGCACCACCGGGAGCGACTGTGTCGACCTGCTCGATCGATCCGGGCCGTCGGGACGATCGGCTCACTCGGGGATGGTCGCCACGGACGCAGCCGTTGCCGAACGCGTAACGGTTATATCCCTGTGGACGAATCTCGCAGGTACGATGCTACAGCACACCGAACTCCGATCCAGCGGGTCCGGAGCGGTTGCTGTCGGCGCGATCGGTATTGTAGGGGCCTAGCCCCTACTACACCCCTACCCTTCGATTTTGACGTACGGATTTCGACCATCAGTACCGACCATCGCGGCCGGTACACCTTCAGCGACCGACAGCAGATGACGCGACATCAGACCGACCAGCCACGGACGCACGACAGTACAGCCCGACGAACGACCACGCAAGGGACGTTCGCCCGACGAACGCACTCTCGGAGGCGAGCGTGTCGATGAGCGAACACGCACCACCGACGACGGATCCCGACGAGTCGATCGACGACACTGACGAGTCGATCGACGACACTGACGCCAACACCGGCACCGAAACGGGGCGCGACGATCGCCCGTCGACGCAGGTCACAAATGGCGCGACGGCCGTCGTTCGGGCGCTCGAAAACGCCGGCGTCGAACACGCCTTCGGCGTTCAGGGCGGCGCGATCATGCCGGTGTACGACGCCCTGTGGGACTCGCCCATCCGACACGTCACGATGGCCCACGAACAGGGTGCGTCCCACGCGGCGGACGCGTACAACGTCGTCTCCGGCAGCCCCGGCGTCTGCCTTGCGACGTCCGGCCCCGGCGCGACGAACCTCGTGACGGGCATCGCCGACGCATCGATGGATTCGGACGCGGTGCTCGCGCTGACCGGCCAGGTCCCAAGCGACATGGTCGGCTCCGACGCGTTCCAGGAGACTGACACGACCGGCGTCACCGCCCCGATAACGAAACACAACTACTTCGCCTCCGACTCCGAAACCGTCGGCTCGACCGTCGGCGAGGCGTTTGCGCTGGCGGAGACGGGGCGACCGGGACCGACGCTCGTGGACCTCCCGAAGGACGTGACGTTCGGCGAGACCGATCGCGACCCCGGCGACCCGACGCCGCCGCAGGGATCGACACCGTCGCCGGCGGCAGACGACGCCGCCGTGGCCGAGGCCGTTCGGGCGATCGAACGCGCCGAACGGCCGCTGTGTCTGTTCGGTGGCGGCGTGATCAAATCGAACGCCAGCGCTCAGGCGCGGGCGTTCGCGCGCGAATACGAGATCCCGGTCGTGACGACGATGCCCGCGATCGGCTGCTTCCCCGAGGACGACGAGCTGTGTCTGTCGTGGGCTGGAATGCACGGCACGGGGTACGCCAACATGGCGATCACCCACACCGACTGTCTCATCGCCGTCGGAACCCGGTTCGACGATCGGCTGACCGGCGGGATCGAGACGTTCGCGCCCGAAGCGGAGGTCGTCCACGTCGACATCGATCCGGCGGAGATCTCGAAGAACATCCACGCCGACTATCCGCTCGTCGGTGACGCGGGGACCGTCCTCGAACAGCTACACGAGGCGATCACGACCGAACCCGACACCGGCGAGTGGCGAACGCAGTGTTCGGCGTGGAAAGACGAGTACACGCTCGAGTATCTGGCACCCGACGACGAACCGCTCAAACCGGAGTTCGTCGTCGAGGCGTTCGACGAAGCGACCGCAGCCGACACCATCGTCACGACCGGTGTCGGTCAACACCAGATGTGGGCCGCGCAGTATTGGACCTACACCGAGCCGCGGACCTGGGTGTCCTCTCACGGTCTCGGGACGATGGGGTACGGGCTGCCGGCGGCGATCGGCGCGCGGTTTGCGGCCGACGACGATCGATCGGTCGTCTGTTTCGACGGCGACGGCTCGTTCCTCATGACGTTGCAGGAACTATCAGTCGCGGTTCGGGAGAACCTCGACATCACCGTCGCGATCTTGAACAACGAGTACATCGGGATGGTCAAACAGTGGCAGGACGCCTTCTTCGAGGGTCGCCACATGGCGTCGGACTACAACTGGATGCCCGAGTTCGACAAGCTGGCCGAGGCGTTCGGTGCGAAGGGGTGGCGGGTCGACGACTACGACGAGGTCGCTCCGGCGATCGAGGAGGCGCTTGCCTACGAGGGGCCGTCGGTCATCGACTTCCACATAGATCCGGACGCGAACGTCTATCCGATGGTTCCAAGCGGTGGCGCGAACGGGAAATTCGCCCTGACGGAGGAGCAACTATGACCCCCGATCCGAACGATGAGACCGAACGCACGCACGGACTGCCGGGTCGGCCGCCGGAAGCGCGTCCGCACCCGGAGGGTCGAAGAACTAGCCAGGGGATCAGGATCGATCCCGACGCAGAGGCGGAACCCGATGTCAGGACCGCGGTGGTGTCTGCGCTCGTCGATCACGAGCCGGGCGTTCTCTCGCGCGTCTCGGGGCTGTTCTCGCGGCGGCAGTTCAACATCGAGAGCCTGACGGTCGGCCCGACGACCGTCGAGGGGAACGCGCGAATCACCCTGGTCGTCGAGGAGACCGATCCCGGCATCGATCAGGTGAAAAAACAGCTCGCGAAGCTCAAACCCGTCTTCGCGGTCGGCGAACTCGGAACGGACGCCGTTCGTGCCGAACTGGTGTTGTTGAAAGTCCACGGCGACGAACCGGACAAGGTCCACGCGATCACGCAGATGTACGACGGGCAGACGCTCGATGCGGGTCCGCGTACGATCACCGTGCAGATCACCGGCAACGAGGACAAGATCGACGACGCCGTCGACGCGTTCAGACAGTTCGGGATCATCGAAATCGCCCGGACCGGCCAGACGGCACTCGCTCGCGGGGAGACCCCGACGACGCCGGGTGAAACGCCCTCTGCGGCGGGAACGATCGACGACGAGCCGACGCCGCTGGAACCGATGCACAGTGACGATGACTGAACAGACGTACAGTACCGACGACTATCCACTCACCGGCGATACACGACGCTACACGACACGATACAATGACTGACGAACTCAACGCAACGATCTACTACGACGACGACGCAGATTCGACCTACCTCGACGACACGACCGTAGCCGTACTCGGATACGGCAGCCAGGGGCACGCACACGCACAGAACCTCGACGACAGCGGGGTCGACGTGATCGTCGGCCTCCACGAGGAGTCCTCCTCGCGTTCGGCCGTCCGGGAAGACGGACTCGAAGTAACGACTCCGAAGGAAGCGGCGGCCGCCGCGGACATCGTCTCGGTACTCATTCCCGACACGGTACAGCCCTCGGTCTACGAGGACATCAAAGACGAACTGGAACCGGGCAATACGCTGCAGTTCGCCCACGGGTTCAACATCCACTACAACCAGATCGAACCCGCAGACGACATCGACGTGACGATGATTGCGCCGAAGTCGCCCGGGCACCTCGTCCGACGCAACTACGAGGCAGGCGAGGGGACGCCCGCGCTCATCGCCGTGTATCAGGACGTCACCGGCGACGCGAAAGCGCGCGCGCTCGCGTACTCGCAGGCGATCGGCTGCGCCCGCGCGGGCGTCGTCGAGACGACGTTCCGAGAGGAGACCGAAACCGACCTCTTCGGCGAGCAGGCGGTCCTCTGTGGCGGCATCACCGCGCTCATCAAGGCGGGATACGAGACGCTCGTCGAAGCGGGCTACAGCCCGGAGATGGCGTACTTCGAGTGTCTCAACGAGATGAAGCTCATCGTCGACCTGATGTACGAGGGCGGCCCCAGCGAGATGTGGGATTCGGTCTCCGACACCGCCGAATTCGGCGGATTGACCAAAGGCGGCGTGGTAATCGACGACCACGTCCGCGAGAACATGCAGGCGGTACTGGAGGACGTGCAGAACGGTCGGTTCGCAAGCGAGTGGGTCCTCGAAAATCAGGCAGGCCGGCCGACGTACAATCAGCTGTACGAGGCAGAACGCGGCCACGACATCGAAGCCGTCGGCAGGGAGCTTCGATCGCTGTTCGCGTGGGCTGACGAGGAAACGGCCGAAGAGCAGGCGGAAGACGACGCCGAGCAAACGCGTCTGCAGGCAGATGACTGACCGCGATCGACCGACGATGAAAGACGTCCGCCACACCCACCCCTACACCGGCGAGACGTTCGGCGCAGTCTACCGACGCGGGCCAGTGCTTGCCGACGGGGGCCGAACCGTTCCGATCAACGCCGGGTCGCCCACCGTCGACGAGAATGGGGCCCGCGATCGAATGGGTGACGTCGATCACACGGGGCCGGACGGGGAGACCGCAAACGGCGTCTGGTCGCGCGGTGGCGACGCCGACACGTCGGCCACAGAGGTATCTGAGCGATGAGCCGGGGAACGCTGTACGACAAGGTGTGGGACCGACACGCCGTCACCGAACTCCCGACCGGACAGACGCAGCTGTTCGTCGGGTTGCATCTGATACACGAAGTGACGAGCCCGCAGGCGTTCGGCATGCTCCGCGAGCGCGACATGGACGTCGCGTATCCGAAACTGACGCACGCGACGGTCGATCACATCGTCCCCACGGCCGATCAGTCGCGTCCGTACAGCGACGACGCGGCCGAGGAGATGATGTCGGAGCTGGAGGCGAACGTCCGCGACTCCGGCATCGTCTTCGACGATCCGAACAGCGGCAACCAGGGGATCGTCCACGTCATCGGCCCCGAGCAGGGGCTCACCCAGCCGGGAAAGACGATCGTCTGTGGCGATTCGCACACCTCCACCCACGGCGCGTTCGGCGCGCTGGCGTTCGGCATCGGAACCAGTCAGATCCGCGACGTTCTCGCGACCGGGACCGTCGCCATGGAGAAACAGCGAGTGCGAAAGATCGAGGTGACCGGCGAACTCGGCGCGGGCGTGACCGCGAAGGACGTGATCCTCGCGATCATCCGCGAACTCGGCGTCGACGGCGGCGTCGGCTACGTCTACGAGTACGCCGGCGAGGCGATCGAGTCGCTGGGCATGGAGGGTCGGATGTCGATCTGTAACATGTCGATCGAAGGTGGCGCACGTGCGGGGTACGTAAACCCCGACGAGACGACCTACGAGTGGCTCGCCGACACCGACGAGTTCGTCGACGATCCCGAGCGGTTCGAGGAGTTGAAAGCCTACTGGGAGTCGATCCGAAGCGACGCGGACGCCGAGTACGACGACGTCGTCACGATCGACGGATCGGCGATCGAGCCGATGGTCACCTGGGGGACGACGCCCGGACAGGGCGTCGGCATCTCCGAGCCGATCCCCGAGCCCGAAGCGTTGCCGGCGGACAAACGCGAGACCGCCCGACAGGCGCAGGAACACATGGGGGTCGAACCCGGCGAGACGATGGCGGGGTACGACATCGACGTCGCCTTCCTCGGATCCTGTACGAACGCGCGATTGCCCGATCTGCGAGCGGCAGCAGACGTCGTCGAGGGGCGGACTGTCGATCCGAGCGTCCGGGCGATGGTCGTCCCCGGCAGTCAGCGCGTCAAGGCCGCAGCGGAGGCAGACGGCCTCGACGAGGTGTTCAAAGACGCCGGCTTCGAATGGCGCGACGCCGGCTGTTCGATGTGTCTCGGGATGAACGAAGACCAGCTGGAGGGCGACGAGGCGTCCGCGTCCTCGTCGAATCGGAACTTCGTCGGTCGACAGGGCTCGAAGGAGGGTCGAACCGTCCTGATGAGTCCGAAGATGGTCGCGGCGGCGGCGGTGACCGGCGAGGTCACAGACGTTCGCGAACTCGAGGAGGTGGTGTCGGTATGAGCGGAGACGACGGGCCGGCGGACGTCGTCGATTTCGTCTCGGGGTCGGGAATTCCCGTTCGCGGTAACGACATCGACACCGACCAAATCATTCCGGCGCGCTTTCTGAAGGTCATCACGTTCGACGGCCTCGGCGAGTTCGCCTTCTTCGACCAGCGGTTCGACGACGACGACAACCCGAAGGACCACCCGTTCAACGAGGATCGCTATCAGGACGCGACCGTCCTCGTGGTGAACAAGAACTTCGGCTGCGGCTCCTCGCGCGAACACGCTCCTCAGGCGTTGCAGCGGTGGGGTATCGACGCGATCGTCGGCGAGAGCTTCGCGGAGATCTTCGCGGGCAACTGTTTGGCGCTCGGGATTCCGACCGTCACGGTGAGCGCCGAGGAGGCGAACGCGCTCCAGGACTTCGTAGAGTCGAACCCAGACGCGGAGATCGACGTCGACGTCGCCGCAGAAACCGTCACGTACGGCGAGGAGACGATCGACGTCGCGGTCGACGACGCCCAGCGGAAAGCGCTCGTCGACGGCGTCTGGGACACGACCGCGCTGATGAAATCGAACGCCGACGCGGTTCGAGAGAACGCCTCGTCGCTCCCGTACGTGCGCGAGTCGGAGCTGCCGGCGGTGGACGATGACTGAGGAGGTCGTCGTCATTCCCGGGGACGGTATCGGTGCGGAAGTGGTGCCGCAAGCACAGCGGGTCCTCGATGCGACGATCGACGTCGAGTACGTCACCGCCGAGGCCGGTGACGCGGTCGCAGCCGAAACCGGCGAGCCGTTACCACAGGAGACGTACGACCTGGCGGCGGCCGCCGACGCGACGCTCTTTGGCGCGGCGGGCGAAACCGCCGCCGACGTGATCATCCCCCTGCGAGAGGCCGTCGGCTCGTTCGTCAACGTCCGTCCCGCGAAGGCGTATCCGGGCGTCGACGCGGTGCGCCCCGAGACCGACCTCGTGTTTCTCAGGGAGAACACCGAAGGCGTCTACGCGGGACACGAGAGTCGGCTTTCCGAGGACCTCTCGACGCTGACTCGGGTCGTCACCTCGTCGGCCTCGCGCGAGCTGGGTGAGTTCGCCTGCGAGTACGTCACAGACGGCGGATACGACGGGTTCACGGTCGCCCACAAGGCCAACGTGATGCGCGAGACGGACGGTCGGTTCCGCGAGGAGGTGTTGGCGACTGCCGATCGCGCGGGCGTCGACGCCGACGAGGTCCTGATGGACGCGTTCGCGACGCGGGTGTGTCTGGACCCCACCCAGTTCGGCGTGATCGTCTGTCCGAACCTCGCAGGCGATGTCCTCTCGGATCTCGCGGCGGGGCTCGCCGGCGGGCTCGGATTACTCCCATCCGCAAACGTCGGTCCCGATCGCGCGCTCTTCGAGCCCGTCCACGGCACCGCGCCCGACATCGCCGGTGAGGGTGTTGCCAATCCGACCGCGACGATCCTGTCTGCAGCGATGCTACTGGAGTACCTCGGTTACGAAACCGAAGGGGCGTCGGTACGGTCTGCAGTCGAATCCGTCCTGTCTGACGGACCGCGGACGCCGGATCTCGGCGGCACCGCCTCGACCACAGAGGTAACAGACGCGATCGTCGATCGGCTCTGATCGGGCTCAATTCGGTTCTTTCATCGAGCACTATTCGTTTC
>JBNJFV010000040.1:2369-17933 GCA_051747145.1 Halobacteriota archaeon | reverse complement strand
GTCTACGGAGCCGAGCGCTTCGACCGCGGGGAGCCGTCGAACGAGCGCGTTCTCCTCTGACATCGTCCGTACGCCCAACGCGAGCGTGAGCGTTACCACCGCGGGCAACCCCTCCGGGACGGCGGCCACAGCGAGCGACACGGCCGTCAGCGCGGACTCCACGACGGACGTGCCGCGACGGAACAAAAGCGGTACGACGAGCGCCGAAAGGAGTATCACCCCGATCCCGAGCGTCCGCCCGAGCGTGTCGAGTTGCGCTTGCAACGGTGTTCGCGTTTCGTCGGTCGCTGCAAGTTCCGTTGCGATCGCCCCGACCGCCGTCTGCATGCCGGTGTCGGTGACGACGGCGACGCCGGTCCCGCGAGTCACGTTCGTCCCCTTGTACACCATTCCCTCCCGCTCGGCCAGCGTCGTGGACGGATCGACAGCTTCTGTGGTCTTTCCAACTGGCAGGCTCTCCCCGGTCAGCGCGGCCTCGTCTACCTCCATGTCGGACGCGTCAAGGAGCCGACCGTCCGCGGGGACGACGTCGCCGCTTCGCAACACGAGAACGTCTCCGGGGACGATCGCCGTCGACTCGACAGTTTCAGTTTCACCGTTCCGTCGCACCCGCGCGGACGGCGCAGCCAGCTTCCGGAGCGACTCGAGGCTTTGTTCGGCACGGTAATCCTGGAGAAACCCGAAAACGCCGTTCGCAACGAGAATGACGACAATCAGGACCGCATCCACCGTATGACCCACCCACACGGAGAGGAACGCGGCCCCGAAAAGGACCCAGATCAACACACTGTCGAACTGCGCGAGAAAGATGCGGATCGGCGAGCGACCGCCGCCGCGGACGATGTCGTTTTCGCCGTGTGAATCGAGCCGCCGACGTGCCTCGTCCGGCGAAAGTCCCTCCCGTTGCGTTCGGAGGTCCTCGAGAACGGCGTCGGGAGATCGACTGTGCGCCCGATTTCCCATCGTCTCTACGTAGTACGCAGAGGCCTAAAGGAGTATGTGCGTGTTACAGCACTGCCAGGAGGCCGACGACCATGACAACGCCGAGACTGATGATCACGACGCGTCCAAGTTGCCGAGTGCCGAGTGCCAACGCAAGCCCCGCCTTGACGAGGGTGTTTGCGATCGCGGCGATGACGATGCCGGTCGCGGCGACGTCCGTCGAAATAGCCCCGTCAGCGGCGAGCGAACTCAACGAAAGCGTGATCGCGTCGATGTCGGCCAACCCCGAGAGGAACGCCGTCGCGTAGACGCCCGAGGAGCCGAGCAACTCGTTCGCGTACTTCGATACCAAAAGGACCACCGCAAACACCACTCCGAAAAACAGTGCGGGTTTGAGCTGAAATGGGTTCTCGACGACGTCGAGGTCGATGTCGTTCGTTGTCGTCGATCGCCAGTAGACGTAGGCGGCGACCAGCGCACCGACGACGGTCATCGAACCGAGTGGGACGATCACGTGCGACAGCAACTGCGGATTGACGAACGCGACCTCCACGAGCGCGCGGGGGAACATCACGATCGCCGCCGCGACCGTGGCGAACCCACAGATGCGATACAGTTCCGGGGAGTTGGCCGTCCGTTCGGCCATCGACACCGCAGTAGCGGTAGAGGAAACGAACCCACCGAGGACGCCGGTCACGGCGATCCCACGATGGACGGTGAAGACGCGGCTCAACAGGTACGCGACGAAACTCAACCCCGAGACTAACACGACCATGAACCAGACGACGCGCGGGTTGAGTCCCAACAAGACGTCGAGTTCCCGGTTCGGCAGTACCGGAAACACCACCAGCGCGACGAGGATGAACTGGACGGAGGCCCGTCGTTCGGAAGCGTCGATCCTGTCTGCGAACTCGTGGATCGGATCCTTTGCCGAAAGGACCGCGGTTACGGTCCCCCCGACGATCACGGCGACGAGCAACCCGCGATCGGAGTGTGTCGTCATCGCACCTAACACGACGGTGAGCAGCGACGCACTCACCGTCGTTAACCCGATGTCCCGTTCGATCCATATCTTCCCGGCGTACGCGAGGGTGAGGGAAAGCGCGATCGCCGCGAGCGCGACAGCCAACAGCGATGGGAAAAACACTTGCACGAGCGCGCCGAAGAGTGCGAACAACGGGAAGGTTCTGCTGCCGGCGAACGAGCCCCCGGATTCGCTCTGTTCGCGTTCCAATCCGATGATCGCGCCGATTCCGAACGCGACCGCCAATCGGAAGATGAGCGATAAGAGCGGTTCGGAAACGGGATCGATCATCTATACGAGTGCGTTCACGGGAGGGGACCGTCAAACTTCTGGCGATCGAGGCGCGGGTCGCGGCGAATTCGATCGACGACCGAGGTGGTCGTCGAGTTAATCGATCGACGGTCGGCGACACCGACGCGTTTTTTCGATCGTGACCGACAAGCTACTAGCGTTCACAGATGTATTCAGACATTCTCGTCCCAACCGATGGCAGTCCACACGCGAAACACGCCGCAAAACACGCCGTCGGACTCGCAGAACAGCTCGGCGGAACGATTCACGCGCTCTACGTGATCGACGACAACGCGATCGGCGCGTCACGTCGAGAGGCCGATTCTGTCAGCGGGGACCACTCCGATATGGCAGAGGCTGCGATCGACGAGATCGAGGCCCTCCTCGCCGACACAGACGTCGACCTCCGAACGGAAATTCGAGCCGGTACCCCGCACGAACAGATCCATTCGTACGCGGTGGAACACGGGATCGACGCGATCGTAATGGGGACGCGGGGGCGATCGGGACTCGAGCGGTACGTCCTCGGAAGCGTCACCGAACGGGTCATCCAACGCTCGGACACGCCCGTGCTCGTCGTCCAGTCCTCACGCCCCGACGTCACCGTCACCGACGCCGAAGAAGCCAAACGACTCGCCGAAAAGCGGCTCACTGCGGAGGGATACACGGACGTCGATTTCCCCGAGGCGCCGTCGCGGCAGAACACGTTGTGGGTCGTCACGGCGTCGGCTGACGGCGATCGATTCAACGTGTACGTCGAAAACCAAACCGGCGACGCACACGTCGCTCGGCTGACAGACTGATTGACTCACTGACTCACTGACTAACACTCCTCGCGGTTCGCCGTGTGGAAGATTCTCACCGTTTGAGAAACGTAGCGCCACCTTTCAAACGACTGGTCCAATCTCTATACGCGCGTACACTACCTGGAGCGATTTCCATGCAATCTATGACAAATTCACGACGCTGGGAGGTGAGACGGGACACATGACCGACGAATGGAGGATCGTCGTCGGGGTGAAACAGGTCCCCGACTCCGACGAGGTAACGATCGACCCCGACACCGGGCGTCTCGATCGAGCCAACGCTCCGGCGGTGCTCAACCCGCCAGACAGGGACGCACTGGAGGCTGCGCTCCAGATCACGGACAAGGTGGACGGGACGGTTATCGCGATGTCGATGGGACCGCCGAACGCCACCGCCGTGCTGGAGGAGGCCATCGCCATGGGGGCCGACGACGCGGTGTTGATCTCCGATCGGGCGTTCGCTGGCAGCGACACGTGGCCCACGAGCTTCACGCTCGCAACGGCCGCCGAATACCTCGACGCCGACGTCGTCATCTGCGGCGAGGAGACGACCGATTCGTCCACCGGGCAGGTTCCGCCCGGAATCGCCGCCCACAACGGGTGGGCACAGCTCACGTACGTGGAGGGACTCGAGCCGCGACCGGCGGAGAATCGGCTGGTTGCGACCCGGGACGTCGAAGGCGGTCACGAGGTCGTCGCTGCCGACCTCCCTGTCGTCGTCGCCGTCGCGTACGGCGAGTTCGAACCCCGACCGGCGGGGCTACACCGGAAACTGTTCGCCGAGAACGATTTCGAACCGGCGGTGTTGACGACCGACGAACTCCGCATCGATCCCGACGAGGTGGGGCTGGACGCCTCGCCGACGCAGGTCGGCGGGATGGATACGGTCGCCCCAGTCGAACGGGAAAAGCGGCGACTCGACTCACCAGAGGAGTTACTGGCGGCGATACGTGAGGAGGTGACGACGGCATGACCGACGTGAATGACGGCACGATCGACGGAACCGACGGCATCGACGTACGCGAGTACGGCGACGTGTGGGTATTCGTCGAGGAACACGCCGGCGAGGTGATGCCCGTTTCCTGGGAGCTGCTCGCGGAGGGCCGATCGCTCGCCGACGAGATGAGCGAGGACCTCGTCGCACTCGTGATCGGTGAGAACCTCGATGCCGTCGCCTCGGAGGCGATCGCCCGCGGGGCCGACCGCGTGCTCGTCGCCGACGATCCGATCTTCGAACCGTACCGGGCGGACCCGTACGGAACGCAGTTCCGAACGATGGTCGAAACGCGGAAACCCTCGATCGTCCTGATCGGGGGGACCCACACTGGACGCGACTTCGCCGGGCGGGTAGCGGTTCCGACACACGCCGGGCTCACCGCGGACGTAACGGAACTGGGCGTCGACGACGAGGGGTTGTTGCAGGCGCGACGGCCCGCCTTCGGCGGAAACGTCCTCGCGACGATCGTCTGTGAGGACCACCGCCCGCAGATGGCGACGGTCCGCCCCGGCGTGTTCGAAGCCGCCGCGCCGGACGCCGATCGCGAGGGCGAGGTGGAACGCGTCGAGGTCGTCGTCGAGGAGGTCGACACGCTGACGGAGGTGCTCGAACGCGAGATCGGCGACACGGCCGACATCACCGACGCCACCCGGATCGTCGCCGGCGGCGGCGGGATCGACGGCGACGTCCGGCCGATCGAGGACCTCGCCGACGCCCTCGACGCAGAGGTGGCCGCAAGCAGGAAGGCCGTCGACGAGGGATGGATCGACGGCTCCAGACAGGTCGGTCAGACTGGCAAAACCGTCAGGCCGGAGCTGTACGTCGCCGTTGGCATCTCCGGGGCGATCCAACACCTCGAAGGGATGAAAGACAGCGACGTGGTCGTCGCGATAAACGACGATCCGAACGCACCGATCTTCGAACACGCCGACTACGGGTACGTCGGCGACCTCTTCGAGATCTGTCCCGCACTCGCCGAAAAGCTCCGTGCGGACGACTCGAAACCGGAGGTGACCGCATGAGCGACGAACGTTCCACGACGACCGATGAGTCGAACGGGTGGGATCGATCGCCACCCGAGGTACCGAACTACGACGGCGCGTTCGACGCGATCGTCGTCGGTGCCGGGTTGGCCGGAAGTGCGGCGGCGATCACGATGGCCCGGGAGGGCCTCGACGTCCTCGTCATCGAACGCGGTGCGTATCCGGGAGCGAAGAACGTCTTCGGTGGCGTTCTCTACACGCCGACGATCCGGACGCTCGTCGACCTCGATGGGGCCCCGCTGGAGCGGTACGTCGCCGAACGGCGCTTCAGCATGCTGTCGGACCGAGACGAGACGGCCGTCACGCTCCGTCCCGGCGAGTGGCACGAGCCACCGCACAACGATTCGTACACGGTGCTTCGCGGGGAGTTCGATCGGTGGTTCGCAGAACAGGCGGTCGAAGAAGGTGCGGTCGTCGTCACCGAGACGACGGTCACCGGCCTCGTCCGCGAGAACGGCCGCATCGTCGGCGTCGAGACCGATCGACCCGATGGGACCCTCCGCGCTCCGCACGTCGTCCTCGCTGAAGGGGGCAACACTCTCGTCGCGGAGAGCGCCGACCTGAAGAAACGCGAGTCCAGAGAGAACGTCGCCGTCGGCGTCAAGGAAGTGCTGGAGTTCCCAACCGGCGACGACGTCATCGAGAACCGATTCCGGCTATTCGGCGACGCTGGGGCCTCCTATCACTACTTCGGCAGCGGAGCGGTGGGTGAGGCTTTCGGCGGCGGGTTCATCTACACGAACGGCGACACGATAAGCGTCGGGCTCGCCTACCGGCTGGAAGACGCCGCGCGGAGCCAACCGAACCCCGAACAGACGCTGAACGCGTTCAAATCTCACCCCGCTGTCGCGCCGTTGCTTCGCGGCGCTCGGACCGTCGAGTACAGCGCGAAGACGATCCCGGAGGGGGGTGCGGATTCGATACCCGAACTCGTCCACGACGGCGCAGTCATCGTCGGCGACGCTGCCGGATTGGTCCTCAACAACGGCGTGCACCTCGAAGGGACGAACATGGCCGTCGAGAGCGGCTACCTCGCCGGCCGGGCGATCACCAACGCGGTCGATCGCGGGAGCCTTCGCGCGCTGGAGGCGTATCCGAGAGATCTCGAATCGTCGTTCGTCGTGCAGAACCTCGATCGGTACGACTGGCTGACAGAGCAGGTCAACGCCGATCGCGATCTGGTGTTCGAACGGCTTCCGCGGGCGATCGCCGACGCCGGAACCGAATACTTCCGGATGGATCGCCAGCCGAAGGAAACGCACGCCGAGACGGCGAAACAGCGACTCCTCGAAACCCTCGGCGGGTGGCGAGGAACTGCGAAACTGGCCTACAGATACAGAAAGGTGATTTCATGAGTGCTACGCCACGTACACCCGACGTCGAAACGAACGCTCCTTCGATGGACGCGACCATCCCCGGAGCGGAGAACGATTCGCTCGAAGATCGCCTCTTCACGGTGAAATACGACGACGCCGGCGACTCCCACCTTGGAGTGAAGATCCCCGGAATCTGTGCGGAGCGGTGTACCACCTACGACTGCGTATCGGTCTGTCCGGCGGAGGTGTGGCGAGAAGGCGACGACGGCGTCCCTCACATCGCCTACGAGAACTGTCTGGAATGTGGAAGCTGCCGGTGGGGCTGTCCGCACGGGAACGTGGAGTGGACCTACCCCGACACCGGAAGCGGCGTCACGTACAAACACGGGTGAAGACCCCGCCTCCGATCGGTATCGTATCACCGATCGACCGCTATCGCGACACCGTTATTCGATTTTGGAACGTCGAAGGGACTGCCGACGGGATTCGAACTCCTCTTCGGAGAGTTCCCCGCGGGCGTACTGGTCCCGGAGCGTTTCCATCGCCCGATCGGACGGGGGATCCGATCGCCGAGCGAGATACAGGTAGCCGACGAGCAACGGGATCCCGACGAGAAGGAGCATCCACAGACCGCCCCACAGTCCCATCCCGCCCCAGCCGCCGCTCCATCCGCCCGCCATACCGTTCGAAACGCCACCTGATCCGCCGTGTGCTGCAACGATTCCCGTCGCGGCGATCGACACCGCCGCCGTGGCGAGGACGATCGAACGAGCGATTCCTGTGAATTGTGAGCGCATGTTTGTGTATGTCATGAGTTGTCAGTTGTATTCGTGTCCAGACCGTTGGGACGGGACGTGTTCTTCGGTCGGTGCTCGTGCGGCGTGGTTATCGACTCCCCGCGTGGTTATCGACTCCCCGGACCGTTGCCGTGCGATCCAGGGGACCGCTGTTGGCCCTGATTGGCGTGCTCACCCTGGTTGGCATGCTGGCCCTGATTGGCGTGCTGCCCTTGGTGGGCGTGCTGGCCCTGATTGGCGTGCTGCCCTTGGTGGGCGTGCTGGCTCTGGTTGGCATGCTGTCCTTGGTGGGCGTGCTCGCCCTGATTGGCGTGCTGTCCTTGGTGGGCGTGCTCGCCCTGCTGTGTGTGTTCGCCGTACTGGCCATCGCCGAGCATTCGGGTGGCCATCTCACTGAATTGCACGTCCATTGTGGACGCCATCCACCCGATCGACTCAGCGCCCATGTGATCGGCCAGTTGCGACCCCAGCCCCTGGGCACCGCCAGTGAATGGACCGGGTTCAGCGACCGTGTCGTTCGACGTCGTCGTATCGCCGTGGGCGGCGACCGGTGGTGCAGCGAATGTGAGTCCAACGACCACGGCTACGATGACGACCGCAGCTGTGGCCAAATACCAGTGTCGACGGATTCTGTCGGTCATAGTGTGTCACCTACAGGTGGACGTAGTAGTGCCGAGGGGTTATCGGCGTGGGTACGAACACACTACAGAGATCGTTCGAGACCGTTTATCGGACGATCTAACCGTGTCTCGTTCGCAGAATCGTTCGTGCCTCCGGAATTCACGCGTGTCGCGTTTCGGTGATCCCAACTGGCCGGTAGTTGTCGCACAGTCACTGCGATCGGAGTTCGTCGCTGGGATAGACCCGATAGGTTCGCCCCTGGCGTTCGCGATACAGCAGGCCACGCTTTTCGAGTCCGCTCACCGTCTGGCTCACTTTACTCTTCGAGAAATCCGATCGATCGCGGAGTTCGATCTGTGTGATGCCCGGTGACGCCACCACCGGCTCGAGAACCCGACGTTCGTCTTCGGGGAGCACATCGAGCACGTTGGGCGCATCTCGAGTCGCGGTCTCATCGCTTTCGATCGCCTCACGTGCCACCTGTTGGTCGCTTTCGATCGCCTCGCCGGTGACGGGTTCGTCGTCGTGCGTCGCCGTGTCCTCATTCGACGGGGCTTGCCCGGTCGACCGATCGTTCGGTCGCGTGGGCTGGCCGGCATCTGGACCGATCGACGTCGCACCGTCGCGACGGCTACCTGTCGGAGTATCAGCAGTCGGCCCTCCGATACCGTCCCGCGCCACCAGATAGACGACAGCCACGAGACCACCGAGTGCGATCGCCGCGAACACGAACCAAAGCGGGTTCGTTCCGTGCGTCGGCATCTGTGATCCCATCATCGGCGCACCCATACCACCGTCCACAGCGGTCTGTCGAGCCGTCTGCCAGGCGATAAGGACACCAGCGAGAACGACACCGCCGACGATGAGCGCGACGATTCGATCGGCCGTCCGTCGTTGCATAATTGCGTCTCCGTTGGTACCGTTCGATCGGGTGGCACTTACGTGTCGTGATCGTCGGTCAATTGCTGCTCACGGGCCGGTCGATGCGTACTCGTCGATCGAGAACGGTCTGTCCGGCCGTCGATCACTCCACTGGGTGGGAATTGTTCGCGTGTCTCCTGGAGAGTTCGACGTACTCCCGATGGAGCCGATCGATCTCGTCGATCTGTTCGTCGGTGAGCGGTCGCGTCTCCGCGGGCGTTCCGTAGGCAAGATGGCCTTCCGGTATCGTTTGGCCGTGTCGCACCACGGCGTTCGCCGCGACGATGCAGTTCGATTCGATCGTCGCCCCGCGCAGGATCGACGACTGCATCCCGACGAGCGAATGATCCGCAACCGTGGCATAGTCGACGACGGCCCCGTGTCCGACAGTCACTTCGCCCCCGAGCTGCGCCCCGTGGAGCGTGGTAAACTCCTGTACGTTCGTATCGTTGCCGACGGCGACTGGTCCGCCGTCGCCCCGCAAACAGACGAACGGCCAGATGCTTGCGCGTTCGCCGATCGTTACGTCGCCGGTGAGAAACGTCAGGTCGGCTACAAACGCACTTTCTGCGACTTCAGGGGTACTTCCCTCGAACGTTCGACGCATGCCTCGGACCGAGCGGCCGCTTGCGTATAGACGTTCCTCTCGCGGCCGTAGTCGCCTCGAATTTGCGTGGCGTGCTCGCCTCGGCCCCCATGTTCCAGTTTCAATCGCCCAACGTCCCGAATTTCATTCGTCCACACGTCGGTGTCGTCGCGAGTAACGATCGACGACTGTGTATCGACAACCGATCGGTGATCGACGACTGGCTATCGATCGTCGGTGGTGATCGACGACCGGCAATTGATCCTCGGTGGTGTTCGAACTGTCGTGTGGGTTCCGGCGACGTGGGTGTGGGACTCGTCTCCCTGCCGCGGGGCGAATCCTTATCGATCGGCGGTCGAAACGTCATAGCATGGCCCACGGCTGGCGCAATTCCGTTTCACTGAGCGAACAACAACAACTCGTCCGTCGGAGTATCCGTGACGTCTGCAGCGAGTTCGACGACGAATACTGGCGGAAACAGGACCGAAACGCCGAGTATCCCGCCGAGTTCGTCGACACGCTGGCACGGGACGGGTGGTTGGGGATTCTCA
Organism: Halobacteriota archaeon; assembly: GCA_051747145.1. Lineage (GTDB taxonomy): Archaea > Halobacteriota > Halobacteria > Halobacteriales > Haloferacaceae > JBNJFV01. The sequence continues at coordinate 8,038 of JBNJFV010000040.1, read as the reverse complement.
TCCCCGAATCGTACGGCGGCGTCGGCATGTCGACGGCCGAAGTCGCGGTGATGATGGAGGAGATCGCCGGAAGCGGCGGCGGATTCGCTGCCGCACAGGCGATCCACGGCGGCGTGTACAACTCCGTCCCGATCGTGAAATACGCCTCCGAGGAGCTCAAAGAACGCGTGTTGCCGGATGTCGCGCGCGGAGCGACATCGATCCAGGCGTTCGGGCTCACCGAGCCGAACGCCGGGTCGGATTCGACGGCGATGGAAACGACGGCCGAACGCGACGGCGACGAGTACGTGATCAATGGGCAGAAGATCTGGATCTCCCGGGTCGACGCGAGCGATTACCTCGTCCTCGTCGCACGAACCTCCCCGCGCGATGCGGTCGAGAAACGAACCCGAGGGATTTCGATGTTCCTCGTCGATCTCGAGGCGGCCTACGACGACGGGTTGGAAATCGAACAGATCCCGAAAACCGCCGGGCGAGCCGTCCACTCCTACGAGCTGTTTTTCAACGACGTCCGCGTGCCCGCGTCGAACCTGATCGGCGAGGAGGGCAACGGCTTCTATCAAGTGCTCGACGGACTGAACGAGGAACGGCTCGCCATCGCCGCAGAGTGTCTCGGTCTCGGTGAGGTCGCACTCGAACGTGGCATCGAGTACGCGCGCGAACGCGAGGTCTTCGGCGGACCGATCGGCGCAAACCAGGCGATTCAACACCCCCTCGCGAAGGCGTATGCCGAACTGTTGGCCGCAAAGAAGGTACTCTACGACGCCGCCGATCGCCTCGAGACGCTCGATCGAACCGACGCCGGTGCGGAGGCGAACGTCGCGAAGTACCTCGCCGCGGAGGCAGCCTTTTCGGCCGCTGACGCCGCCGTCCAGACGCACGGCGGATTCGGCGTCGCCCGCGAGTACGACGTCGAACGCTTCCTCAGGGAGGCGCGGTTGACGAGACTCGTGCCGATCACCCAGGAGTTGGCGTTGAACTTCCTGGGCGAACGCGTACTGGGGCTCCCTCGATCGTACTAGTTCGAACGGAGTCGTGACACCCCAGTTGTTCGAACGAAATCGAGAGGCGTCCGTCTCCGATTTCCGATTTCCGATCCCCGATCGGATCACCGATCGGATCGACGGAGTATCACTCGCCGGTCGACAATTCTTTGATCGCCGACAGCAGTACCTCGAATTCGACGTCCTCGATATCGTGGCAGGTACGGACAACCGCATCCTGTGCGGATGCGGAAACGCCCGCCGCATCGGTCAACTCAGAGAACTTCGTCTCGACGTCTGTCCACGACATCGGCCGTTCCGGTTCGCCGAGGGCGTGTTCGACGAACCGGTCGTACGTCCCCGTCTCCGTTTCGATCCGAACGCCCGCAGCCCAGACGTCGGGGAATCTCGATCGGGTCCGATCGGTCGTGACGACGCTCACCCGATCCATCAACGACCGCAACCCCTGATCGTCGAGGCTATCCTGTGCGTCCAGAAACGCGCCCAATCCGGCGTCGCGCTCGCGCAGCGCGAGCGCCGCGGCGAAGGGCATGCTGAACTGGCAGTTCACGAAGTTCTCGGGGCGACGTTTCGCGTCGATCGGCTCGCCGGTGAGGGTGACCCCTGAGGCGGGAAGATCCACTTCGACGGTGCGAACCGATTCGGGATCGATGTCGTGTTCGGTGGCCATGGCGAGCAGACCGTCTATCGCCGCGTGAGTGTACCGACAACACGGATACGGTTTCAGGGCCGTCTCGACGACCGAACGACCGGGATCGATCTCTTCGAGAACGGACGAATCCGGATCCTCGGTGTATCCCGCGAAGAACCCGTGTTCGCCCACGATCGGACGGCTCGCACCCCTGAACCCCGCATCGGCGAGCGACACCGCCTGAATCGCACGACTCGCCGCCAGTCCCGGGTGGAGCCGTTTGTTCCACGCGCCGTTTTCGAGAAACTGCAGGGAACCGGCGGCCTGACTGCCGTTGATCCCGAACGAGGTCGAAAGCTGCGCGGAGTCGAGCCCCCACAACCGTCCGGCGGCCGCGGTCGCACCGAACGTCCCACAGGTCGCCGTAATGTGAAAACCTCGTCCGTAGTGGTTGTCGGGATTCACCGCCTGTCCGAGCCGACAGGTGACGTCGTAGCCGACTGCGATCGACGCGAGCAGTTCGTCAGTCGTCGCACCGTTGGCTTCCGCGGCGGCTAATGCGGCTGCAAACACCGGTGCGCCGGGGTGCAACGACGAGGCGCGGTGCGTGTCGTCGAAGTCGAGACTGTGGGCGTACGTGCCGTTCAACAGCGCCGCCCGATCGGCCGCTATTCGCTCGCCGCTCGGGACGACCGTCGCCGTGCCGTCCGCATCACCGCTCTCGACAGCACCGATCGCGAGCGTTTCGACGCCGGCGCGGACGCTGTCGCTCGATTCGGCGATCGACGCACCGCCGACGACGAGCCCGATCCAATCCAAGAGTCGTTTCCCGATCGCATCGAGGACCGCATCGTCGAGGTCGCCAACGGACGTGTCGATCGAATACCTCGCCAGCCGATCGGCGATCGACGCATCCGCTTTCTGTTCTGCCTCCGACGCAGTCATTGCTCGCCGTCCCGGTGTAGCCTGCGGTCGAAATTCGATCTGTTGGTACGCATACTACGTAGGTGGGGCGTGAACACACATCAAAGGTCCGTCTGCGGCGAGTCTCGTATACGAGTCTCGAAGGGGACGTCTCGATCGTGACCGCGGACGATGGCTCCGTGGGCATCCACCGAGAATCGCCACCGGTGTATTTCAGCCTGGGAGTGGTACGTACGCCCATGTACGATCGAATACTCGTCCCGACGGATGGGTCGTCAGGAGTGGACAACGCCGTCGCGTACGCGCTCGCGCTCGCCCGACGATTCGACGCGGCCGTCGAGTTCCTCTACGTCGTTGATTCGCGGGTCGATACGCCGATCGTAACCGAGAGTGATCTAGAGATCACAGGAGTGACGTCCGAAAAGGCGGGGCGGCATGCGACAGCCGAGCTGGTGGAAGTCGAATCCGACGCCACGGTCACTCGGGAGGTTCGTCACGGAATTCCACATCAGGAGATACTGTCTGCGATCGACGAGGGCGAGTTTGATCTCGTCGTCATGGGGACCTACGGCGCGACTGCGGCCCCGATCGGCAGTACGACAGAACGCGTCGTCACGCTCTCGGAGGTTCCAGTGGCGACCGTTCGTGCCGCCGCAGCCGTGCCGACGTACGGAGCCGTCACCGACATCCTCGTCCCGATCGACGGCAGCGACAACGCCGATCGGGCGGCGTCACACGCGATCGAACTGGCCGAACAGTTCGGCGGGACGATTCACGTCGTATACGTGATCGACACCTCGATATACGACCTCGAAGACGCCCCGCGGAGTATCATCGGCCTGTTGCGGAAGGGCGGTGAAACCGCGATGGCGTCGATAATTGCGGATGCAGAGGACGTGAACGTCCCATCCACCGGAAGCGTCCTTCGGGGGCTTCCGACCGCGGAAATCCTCTCGTATGCGGACGACGCGGACGCTGACCTTCTCGTGTTGGGGACGCGCGGCCGATCGGGGCTCCCGGAGTACCTGCTCGGAAGTACGACACGGAGAGTGATCCGTGATTCGAACCGCCCGGTGTTATCGATTAACTGAGCGAGCGGGCGTTCGATACGGACAACCATACCAGTCAACCCGACGTAGTTGTCAATAGACCTATTTGATTTTCATTCGGTGGGAATTGAAATATGGTATTTACGTCGCAGGGGCGTAGGATTCATCGTGAATAATCATGCCAGTTGAAGACCTCGCACGAAGCGACGTCGTTACCGCATCGCCAACCGCTTCGATCACTGAACTCGCGTCCACGATGAAGGACAAAGACGTCGGCAGCGTCGTGATCGTCGACCAGTACGAGCCGGTCGGAATCGTAACCGATCGGGATCTCTCGATTCGCGTCCTTGCGGAGGGGACGTCCCCCTCAGAGCTGACTGCCGAAGACGTCATGTCCGAGGAGTTGGAAACGATCGACCGATCCGCCGGGTTCTACGAGGCGACCGAACTCATGAGCCGAAACGGTATTCGACGGCTTCCAGTGTGTGATCCCGAGGACGAGCTGGTCGGTATCATCACGGCGGACGATTTGACAGAGCTGCTCGCTGACGAACAACAGCAACTCGCAGAAGTCATCCGCGGCCAGCGACCGCCGTATTGATGCCATGAATTACAAAACGTTCGTCGGACAGGTGCACCATCGACTCGAACTTGCCACGTTCGGCCAGGCTGTTCGGGCGATCCGCGCGACGTTGACCACGCTGGGCGAACGCCTCGAGGAAGGTGAAGCGACGGACCTCGCGAGTCCGCTCCCCATGGAGATCGATCGGTACCTCGCAACCGCCGATTCGGGCCAGCGATTCTCCTACGACGAGTTTCTCGATCGAGTCGCAAAGCGCCAGCAAAGCGATCGCGGGGACGCGAACTACTACGCACAACAGATCGTCGGACTGGTCAGCGAAATTGTCCCCCCAGGAAACGTCGAGAAAGCGCGAAACCAACTGCCGGAGGACTTCGAACCGCTGTTCGAGTTCGTCCAGCAGCCTCCGGACACGCCACACCGCGAGCCAGGCGATGAGTGAGGGGACGCATTCGACGTCAATCTGATGTCGTCGAGACACGCCGAACGGGAACACTCAAGTCGATCGCCGTGTCAGTTTTTCTGAGGATCGAGGTCGGTGGGGACGAGACACATGCAACGATGGGAATACGCGGCCGGCGGGTTGATCGCAGTCGGCGTCGGATTCGCCCTGCTGCAGCTGTCTCGATTCGTACTCTGGAGCCAGTCGACGATCGAACTGTTCTTCAACACCCTTCCGTTCCTGTGGATAGCCGCCGCGATCGCGTACGCCGGCTACTGGCTGCTCGGATCCGAGGAGTATGGCCGATTTGCGCCGCGGATAGCCGTCTGGAGTGCCGGCAGCGGCCTCGGCTTTGCGGCGGTGGGCGTGTTGGTTTTCTTCGGGGTCGACCTTCGCTTCGAGGACGTGCTGTTCGTGCTGGTCGACGTGACGACCGCTGGCGTTCTCGGCGGCGTCCTCGTGGGACTGTACGACGCCAGAAGCAGACGGAGCTTCGAACAGATCGAACGGTTCGCCCACAAACTGGAGGCGATCCACCAGTACGGCAAGGTGCTCAACGAGTCGCAGACGATCGACGAGGTGAGTTCCCTGTCGATCGAGGTCGGCGAGTTCGTGCTCGAAGGCGACGGCGCGGCGTTCCTGTACCGGTTCGACGGGAAGTTTCGCGTCCTCGACAGCACGTTGGCTCCCGAATACGACCACTCGGTCGTGACAGAGACGGCCGAGTCGGTCGCATCCGGCGAGCCGCTTACGGCGACGACCGACGCAGACATGGAGGCCGACCCTTCCAGCGACGAGCGCTCGAACCTCTCGATCGCCATTCCCATCTCTGGAACCGACGAGACCGCAGCGCTTTTCGTTTTATTCGACAGCGCCGACGTTTCCTTCGAGTCGGAGACGATCGATCTGATCGAACTGCTGGCAGCCCACAGCGCGACCGCACTGGCCAACGTCAACCGTGACGTGAGTACACAGCTACCGTCGGCCGACGGGCAGCCAATCGAATAACGACGTCGAGACGGCAATCGATCGAATAACG
>JBNJFV010000040.1:0-2269 GCA_051747145.1 Halobacteriota archaeon | reverse complement strand
ATCGAATAACGACGTCGAGACGGCAATCGATCGAATAACGCTTTCAACACTAAACGCGATCGACCGAAGAAATCACCCGTACAGACGCTGGCGCAGGTACGCCTGTATTTCGTTGCGAACCGGTTCGACCCACTCGTCGTTCTCGGTCGTCGCACCGCGAACCATCGCCCCAAGCAACGACGTCTGAATCGTGGCAGCCACCGCCTCAGGGTCGCACTCGGTGAACGCCTCGGTCTCGATACCGTAGCGGATCACAGCCGTGAGCCGATCGTGGAGAACGCGATCGCTCTTGGTAAAGTGTGCAACGTACCGTTCGTCGTGGGCCGCTTGCATGCGTAACTCAGTCAGCGAGGAGAGGAATTGGTACTGCTCGCGATCGGTGTCGGTTTGCAATACCCAATCGAGGATCTCCTCGATCGCCGCAGTGGGGGCTGCCTGGTGCACTGCGGGTGCGTCAGTTTCGAACTGTCCCAGCATGTACTCGAGACAGGCGAGAAGTAGGTCGTCTTTCCCATCGAAGTGATGATAGATGAGCGACGTGCTCTTTTCGAACTCTTCGCCGATCTTTTCGATCGTCAAATCCGCGTAACCGTGGACTGACAGCGCTCGGTACGCCGCTGCTAAAATCTCCTCACGAGTATCTGTGGGCGAATCGAAACATTCGGTCATGGTACGCGGTGGACTCGTCGGATCACTGTTTCAGTGCCGACGGTAAATACGTACTCGATCGACTGGTCGGGCCTCACCAGGCGTCTGAAAGACACCGCACGTGATAGGCGTGTTGATTGAACGTTTAATCAATAGTTCTTTGGTGTCGCGGCGAAATCGATTCACCGAATGAAACCCGGTCGCGACTCCAGCCCTGTAGTCCCTCCTGCCGGTATGTGCGCTGCGTCCTCCACAACGTTGCATACCGACCACTTCGGACCGCATTCGAACGCCACTACGCCAGACTGGAGGAGAACGCATGGCTGCTGAAAAACGACGGAACCTCCTCGTAACGATTGTTGCCGTACTCCTCGTGGCGTCGATCGCACTTCCCGTCTCCGGACAGGAGTACACCAGGGGAGAACCCGAGATTTCCGCGTACGCACCGGAAAACGAAGTCGTTCCGGGTACGGAGTCGACAGTCCAGATTCAGTTACAAAACGACGGTTCGGTCGACGTCGGGACGCAAACTGACGTGGTGACGACAGCACGCGGCGTCACAGTCGAGGTCGACGACGAAGGGCCGTTCGACGTGAAAACCGACCAGACAGCACTGGGACCGATACAGGACGGCGCTGCGGTCACGACCGATCTCCGTCTCGCAGTCCCTGACGACCTCGAGGCGGGGACGTACGACGTCTCGTTAAACGTTCGGTATTCGCACACTCGATCGATTTCTCCGCAAACCGAGCGCGTGAACGAGCGGTCGCGGCTGCAGAACCTTGAGGTGACGATCGTCGTGACGGACGACGCCCGATTTTCGATCGAAGACGTGCAGAGCGATCTCCAGGCAGGGATGAGCGGAACGAGCGAGATCGAGTTCGAAAACGTCGGCAACCAGCCCGCGTTCGACGCGCGAGCGACGATCACCGGGGGGAACGGACTGCGGTTCGGAGAGGGGGCGACGGACGTGTTCATCGGCGACCTCGAACCCGGCGACTCCGCGACCGTGGAGGTGGACACGACGCTCGAAAACGGCGCTCTCGAGGGTGCAGTACCCGTCGAGGCGGCGTTCGAATTCGAGGATGCAGCCGGCGTTTCCCGGGAGGCACCTCCGATCGTGAGCGGCTTCCCGACGGCACCGAAACCGACGGTTCGCATCGAGAACGTGCAGACTTCGCTCGCGGTCGGCCAGGACGGACACATACGCGGGACGATCCACAACGACGGGCCGACTGCCGTGACAGACGGCGTGCTCGTCATCGATCCCGCAAGCGAGTCGATCTCGGTATCCGAACCGCAGATTGCCCTTCCCGAACTCGAAAGCGGCGGGTCCGCCGCTTTCGAGTACGATGCGACCGTCTCGAGCGATACGGCCGGTGGAATGCGGCAGGCGCAGTTTTCCGTCCAGTACGCAAACGGCGGCCCCGTATCCGTCGAGACAGATCCGGTCGCCCAACGGATTCCGGTCGACGAGAAACTCTCGTTTTCGATCGCAACCCTCGAGGACACGCTCGCGGTCGGATACAGCGGTACCATATCCGGTGCACTGCGAAACGACGGCCCCCGATCGGTTTCCGACGCGGTACTCGTCATAGAGCCGGTGAGTGACTCCATCGCG
>JBNJFV010000039.1:14098-18019 GCA_051747145.1 Halobacteriota archaeon | reverse complement strand
TAAACACCCGATCGCCCCTGCCCAGTACGTTCGCCAGAATGACGCACTTCAACGCCGCGTCGGTCCCCTCGACGTCGAAGGCGGGGTCGGCCTCCGCCACGCCGAGGTCCTGCGCCTCCGCGAGCACGTGTTCGTAGCCGAGTCCTTCGGCGCTCATCCGGGTCAGAATGAAGTTCGCGGTCCCGTTGAGGACGCCGCGCGCCGCCGTGATGTGCGCGGGGCCGAAGTCCTCGATCGTAGACAGCGCCGGGATCGCCCCACCGACGGTCGCCTCGAAGCGAATCGACCCCTCGCTCGCCTCGACGAGCGCCATCAGATCGCCGTACCGCTCGGCGACGGGACCCTTGTTCGCGAGCACGGCGTGTCGATCGCGCTCCAACGCCGATCGAACGTGCGAAAAGCCCGGTTCGGCGTCTCCGAGCGTCGTGGGTGTCGCCTCGATCAACACGTCGTACTCGGCTGTGAGGGCGTCTTCGGGGGACAACTCGCCGACAAAGCCCGACTCGGCTTTCGCCTCGAGAACCGATCGAGTGTCGATCCCGTCGTCGTCGACGACCGCGCTCGAAGAGTCCGCCAGTGCCGTGACCGTGTAGCCGTACTCGGCTGCGAGTTCGACGACCGATCGGCCGACCGCGCCGGCACCGACGACGGCGATGCGGCTCATCCGCTCACCTCCGTGAGCGGTTCGATCAGGTGCAGGTCCTTCTCGTCGGCGATCGTTCGGAGCGTACCGAGCACGTCGGCCGTCGCACCCGATCGGGCCGCAAGCCTGAGCAGGGCGCTCGACGGTTCGTCGGTGCCGTTCGTCCCAGACAGAGAAAGGTCGTCGAGCGAGGCGTTCGCACAGGCTTCGATCCGCTGGAGCGTGTCCGAAAGGTCCGTATCCACGATGTGGCCGACCAAAAGCACCGTCAGCTCCTCGTCGTATCGCTCCGTTCCGGCCTGCATCACGTTGACGCCCGCGTCCCTGAGCGCGTCGACGATCGTCTCGAACCGGTGGGCCGTACACGAGAAGTCGACCTCGACGGGGATGTGACCCCGCGGTGTGAGGTTGCCCCGTTCGTGGTAGATCGACATGAGGTTGCCGCCGTTCTCCGAAATCGGTTCCAGCGCGCGCAACAGTTCGCCCGGTTCGTCGACGAGTTCCAGCCGAACCGTGTGCGTTTGCACCTCGCTCGCGTCGGCGGCGTCGCTCATCGGCGCACCTCCGTCGGGAACAGGATCGCTGTCGGTGTCCCCGACGGGGAGCGAACGCTGAGTGGCTCCGTGTCGGTGCGTCGCAACGCGGATTGCTGTTCCCGCGACATGTACACTCTGTGTTTTGCCTTCGGCTATAAGGCTTCGTCGAAGGCACTGCTTGCCACCGATCGATCGGCACACACCCTGCCGATCGATCAGGGAATCGAAGCGAACCGGTCTGATCGATCGAACCGTCTCAGTCGTGCGAACCGATCGAGAAATCCCGATCGCGGGGCGTCCGAAGACACCCCGATCGCGTATTAGATCAAACGAACCTGCAGAATCGAATCGCCGTCCTCAGATGTAGTCGACAGACGGCGGCAATTCGAGCTTCATTCCCTTCCGCTCTCTGATCTCGGTGATCTTCTCCGTCTGGAGGTTGTCCGACATGACGCGGAAGCCGGCGTTCTCGGTGTTCCACGACGCGCGGCCCTCGGTCGCAGAGCGAATGTCCGAGGAGAACCCGATCATCTCCTCGACCGGGGCGATGCCTTCGATCACCATGAGGTCACCCTCCTGGAACATGTCGTCGACGCGGCCGCGGCGACCCTGAATCTCGCCGGAGGCCGAACCCATGTATTCGGACGGGACGTCGATCCGGACGTCCTGGATCGGCTCCAGCAGCTTGATTTGCGCGTCGATGAGCGATCGGTGCACGGCGTCTCGAACCGCAGGGATGACCTGCGCGGGGCCGCGGTGGATCGTGTCCTCGTGCAGTTTCGCATCGTGCAGACGAAGCAGCGCACCCTGAACCGGTTCGGCGGCCAGCGGACCGCTGTCGAGCGCTTCCTCTAGCCCCTCGATGACCAGTTCCATCGTCTCGTTGAGGTGCTGGATACCCTTCGTGTCGTCGATGAGGATGTTCGTTTTGAACATGTGCTCGACGTTCTGGGAGGTGTCTTTGTCCATTCCCGCCTCCTGTAGCGCCTCACGGCGCTCCAGCTCGGGCATGTCCATCGAGACGTTGCCGAGTTTGATCTCGTCGACGATGTCCTGGCTGAGCGGCTCGGCGGTGAGGTAGAACTTGTTGTGGCGGTTCGGCGAAACGCCCTCGACCTCGCGGGACGCTTGCTGTGGCTGTTCGCGGTAGACGACGATCGGCTCGCCGGTGTGGACGTCGATGCCCTGATTGTCGCGAATGCGCTGGGTGATGACCTCCAGGTGTAGTTCTCCCTGCCCGCTGATCAGGTGCTCGCCGGTGTCCTCGTTGATCTCGACGCGGATCGTCGGATCCTCCTTTGCGACCTGCTGGAGCACCTGGATGAGCTTCGGCAGGTCGTCCATCTTCATCGCCTCGACGGATTTGGTGATGACGGGCTCGGAGATGTGTTCGATCGACTCGAACGGGGTCATCTCCACGGAGGAGACCGTCGACCCCGCGATCGCATCGCGGAGGCCGGTGACCGCGGCGATATTGCCGGCGGGAACGCGGTCGACCTCTTCGCGTTCGCCGCCCATGAAGATCCCGACCGACTGGACGCGGTTCTTCCCGGCAGTTCCGGAAACGTACAGTTCCTGTCCTTTCTCGATCGTCCCCGAGAAGAGCCGCCCGGTCGCGATCTCGCCGGCGTGTGGGTCCATCGAGATGTCCGTCGACATGAAGACGACCTCGCCCTCGTCGTCGACCAGCCGCATCGATTCTGCCAGTTCCGATTCGCTGTCACCGCGCCAGATCGTCGGAATACGACGCGGCTGTGCGTCCAGCGGGTTCGGGAAGTGCTCTGCGACCATATCGAGTACGACGTCCGAAAGCGGCGAGGCTTCGTGTAGCTCCTGCCGTTGATCGTTGCGTTCCATCTCGATGACCTCGCCGAAGGAGATACCGGTCGCCTCCATCGACGGCATCGAAACCCCCCACTTGTAGAGGGCCGATCCGAACGCGACGGTCCCGTCCTCGACGGACACGGTCCAGTCGTACTCTTTCTCCTCGGTCATCCCGCGAATGAGTTCGTTGACGTCGCGAATGACGTCGAGGAGCCGTTCTTGCATCTCCTGGGGACCTTCCTGCAGCTCGTTGATGAGCCGATCGACCTTGTTGATGAAAAGCGCCGGCTTGACGCCCTCGCGGAGCGCCTGTCGGACGACCGTTTCGGTCTGGGGCATCGCCCCTTCGACGGCGTCGACGACGACCAGTGCGCCGTCGACCGCTCGCATCGCACGCGTCACGTCGCCACCGAAGTCGACGTGGCCCGGCGTGTCGATGAGGTTGATGAGGTGGTTGTCCCCGCCCCACTCGTGGGTCATCGAAACGTTCGCCGCGTCGATCGTGATCCCGCGCTCCTGCTCGTCCTCTTTCGTGTCCATGGCGAGCTGCTGGCCGGCGGTCTCGTCGGAGATCATGCCGGCACCCGCAAGGAGATTGTCCGAGAGGGTCGTCTTGCCGTGGTCGACGTGAGCCGCGATAGCGATATTCCGGATATTTTCCGGGTTGTCCATTAACTTCTCACATTCTTGTACAATCTTCTTTCGTCGGCCCATTATACAGACCCCTACCGGCAGGAACGTGAAAAGGATAGTGTTTCGCCGCGGGGCGATTCGGCCGAATTCGTGGCGGAGATAGGCCCAACGACCCGTGCAACCGATTCGCACGGCGGTGACGAAGATCAACGTCAGTTCGGAGACACGACACGTGCGGCTTCGACACGACACGTGCGGCTTCGACACGACACGTGCAGCTTCGAC
>JBNJFV010000039.1:0-13998 GCA_051747145.1 Halobacteriota archaeon | reverse complement strand
CGACACGTGCGACTTCGACATACTACCGACACCTTCGAGACGACACTGGCGGCGGTGATTCGTCCGCCGGGAGTACTGAAGCAGTGTCGACACAACAGTAATAGGGACACACCCCCTGAGAACAGTACGCATGGATATCCGAGTATCCGGACGGGTGCCACCGGATCCGTTTTTGAGCGCCGGTGACCTGTTCGCAACGGAGTACGATCTCGACCTCCCGGTCCGAGTGCACGTCCGCGACGACCCGGACGTCAGAACGTGGGCGGGTCATTATCCGGACCACCACGTGCTCAACATCTCCCGACGGGCGTCGACGAGCGTCATGGCTCGCGAACTCGCACTCCACGAATACGCACACATGGCCCGGTACGAAGAACGACACCCTTCACACGTTCAATCGACCGAAGAGGCGCTCTACCTTGGACTTTCGGGGAGATCCGTCGAGCGTAGAAAGCTTGCACATTGTTATCAGATCGCAAATCACATGAAAGACATCTACGCCGACGACATCACGCTGTCTGTCGCGCCGGCGACGAAGCTCGTCGACTTTCTGGAGTCCCAGCTGGCGTCGGCGATCGCCGATCGGCCAGCCCCCGATCCCCGACCGGGATCGCAGTTGACGACGCCGGGGGCGGATCCGGAGATCACGGCCGTCAACGCGGCGTTCGCACTCGCACTCGTCGAGCGAAACGGCGTCGTCGATCCGTCACACCGGCTGTACGATCTCGCACACGCCGCGGCGGACGACGCGCCGACGATCGACGTGGAGGCGTTCACCAACCGGTTCCGGTCGCTCGCCGACAACCCGACCGAAAGCGAGTACCGAAAATCGCTCGTCGACGTGACGCGATCGTACGCGGCGGGGCAGGCGGCGGATTGAAACCGGACGAGAGAACCGATCGACCACGGCGATCGGTCCAAACGATCGACCACGGCGATCGGTCAGTCGCGTTCCGGAACCAGCCGCATCAACACGTCGTCACGCGCTGTGGGGAACGGACCCTCGGATCTGCCGTCGCGGTTCGACGTGATCGCGTACAGCTGTCCGTCGGGCCCCTGTTCGACGTGTCTAATCCGACCGAACTCGCCCTCGAAAAACCGGTGAGACGTCGCGTGCCACTCTTCGTGCATCCACTCGGCGTCGTACAGCGAGCCGCCTGCGTCGGCGGGGCGATCCCACTCGCTTCGAAACAAGGTCGTGACGTTGACGTGCTCGCCGCGTAAGGTACCGACGAGCAACCGGTGTCGCCATTCGGGAACCGCATCCCCGGTATAAAACACGCAGCCGCTGGGTGCCCACGTGTCGCCCGGACCGGTGTTGACGACCGGCCGATCGAACGCCGTACCTGGATACTCCTCGGCGTTTCGAGCATCGGGCCACCCGTAGTTCCCCCCGGGGCGAAGGAGTTGCACCTCGTCGCGTCCGGACGGGCCGTGTTCGGTCACGATCGGCGTCCCGTCGGGGAGCCAGCTGATCCCCTGTGGGTTTCGATGGCCGTAGCTGTAGATCCGCGGATCCGAACCGTCGCCGAGATCCGGGTTGTCCGCAGCGGGGTCGCCGTTCGGTTCGATGCGGAGCACTTTGCCCACGAGCGAACTCGTATCCTGCGGGAGCGGTTGATACGCCGGTTCGGCGTCGTCGTTCCGCGCCACCCGGGTCGCCTCGTCGTTCGCGTCGCCCATCGTCACCCACAGGTAGTTTTCGGGACCGAACGCGATCCGGCTCCCGTTGTGGACGGTGTCGCCGGGAATGTCGTCGATGAGGATCGTCATCGTCTCGTTCGGATCGGCCGCCGAGACGTCGTAGTAGACCAGCCGGTTTCGTTCGCCATCGTCCCCATCGTAGGTGTAGAACGCGTACACGATCGGCACGGCCGGATAGTTCGGATGCACCGCAAGCCCCATCAGCCCGCCCTCGGTGCCGCTGGCCCACCAGTCGTGCTCGGTGTCGCCGGGTTCCGCCGAGCTGCTGTCGATGACGTCGTCGGGCGCTGCGACGGCATCCAGTTCCTCGGCGCTGTATTTGAGGATCCGCCCGGTTCGTTCGGAGATGAACAGGTCGCCGTTCGGCGCGAACGCCAGATCCCACGGGAGTTCGAGGTTCTCCACGAGGATCTCGCGTTCGATCGACACGCCCGTCGGTGCCGACGTGGGCGCACGCCAGTCGGGATCGTAACGGTCCCACGATTGGCGATCGTGATCGACGGACAGATCGTACGCGTCACCGTCGGCCGATGTCGGCGTCCCGTCAGGTGCGTCCGTCGGATCGCCTGGCCGATCGGTGTCGTTCGGCTCGTCGGTCCCCGAACAGCCTGCAAGTGCGGGAGTTCCGATCCCGGCACCTGCCATCGCGAGGAGGGCGCGTCGGCTGTATCGTTCGAACATACCTGCCGTTGGACTGGCGATCGCTAAAGGGTGTTGACTGAGAGGTGCAACGTGGGTCGAACCCGAGAACAGAAATCCGGTTCAAGGGTAATCAACCGCAGATCGACGCGTTAGCGGGCCGCAGCGGCGACGCGTTCGCGCTCTTCTTTCTGTGAGATCGCGTAGGCCTGCATGTCGTAATCGGCCGCACCGATGAGTTGCTGGGCGAGCGCTTCGCTCGCGCTCGTCGTGCTCTTGTAACTGGCGTTTTTCGTCCCCTCCGCGAGGAACTTCAGCGCCTGATCGACGCGGCGCTGGGGTGCGACGTCGACTGCCTTCGGGACCGAAATCCCACCGTACTTCAGGCGAACGGTCTCCTCCCGCGGGGCGGCGTTTTCGACCGCGCGGACGAGGACCTGTACGGGATTTTCCTCGGTCCGCTCGTGGACGATCTGGAAGGCGTCACGCACAATCTTGACCGTCTTCTGTTTTTTGCCGGTGTTCTCTTCGGTCTGCATGAGCCGGTTGACGAGCCGCTCGACGGCCGAAAGTTCGGACTTTTCGAACTGCTTGCTCGAATGTCGCCCCATCGTGTGTGCGATCGGCGTGACAGTGAGATACCGCTGGGTACTCGGATCGACGTATTCGATCTCCGAGACGTCCCAAACGCCGAACAACAGCGCGTTCGACGAGGAGGATTCCTCCTCCGGAGCGTCCTCGGCGTCCGGCGCTTCGGATTCGGATTCGGGTTCGGATTCGCTTTCTGCCATCTTATCTCACCGGTTTCTCGGCGTTGCCGCGAACCAGTTCGATCATCGAGACGCCGTTTACCTTCTCGACTTTGTAGTTGACGCCCGAAAGGTCACCCATCGCCCGCCCCTTCGCGCCGCCGATACCGGCGATCGTCACCTCGTCGTGCTCGTCGATGAAGCTGATCGCACCGTCGCCGGGACAGAAGGCGGTCACCTGTTTGCCGTTTTTGATCAGCTGGACGCGAACGCACTTTCGGATCGCGGAGTTGGGCTGTTTCGCTTCGATACCGACCTTTTCGAGGACGATGCCGCGACCCTGCGGGGCACCCTCGAGCGGATCTGACTTCTTTTTGAGCCCGCGCTCTCTGCGAGCGTACTCAGAATCGGACCAGCGTCGTTTTTGCCGGTCCTTTTTGAGCATACGGGCGGCGTATTTGCCGTTCGCCATAGTACACGGTGGTTCCCGACGGAGCTACTTAAGCGTCCCTCTTTGAATCCGCAACGACGCCACGAGATCGCTTCTTAGGGGGTGCTAATCGGATTTGAGACGGTTTCTCGGTCGGCAGTTACCGGATCACAGCGCCGCCGAGGCGTCGAACGGGTCGCAAAATCGCTCGTTGTCGATCGTCGCTTCGAGTACACCGATCGTCTCATCGAGCACGTCGACCGTCGCTTCGAGCACGTCGATCGTCGCTTCAAGCACGTCGATCGCTCACGTCAGTTGGATGTCGTCGATGTCGAAGTGACGTCGCGCCAGCGTCCGGGCCGTCTCGATGTTTCGCCCGCCGGCACCGATCGCCACGCCGCGATCTGCCTCGTCGACCTCGACGAACGCCACGCGCCCGTTCTGCTCGGAGATCGTCATCCCCCGAACCACCGCCGGCGCGAGCGTCCGTTCGACGAACGCTTCGGCCGTATCGGCGTCCTCCACCAGTTCTATCGTCCGCCCGATCGCCCGCTCGACGCGGGTGACCGTCCGGCCGTCCGGGCCGATCGCCGCAGCCATCTCCCCGGCCGGGATGACGAACACCAGCCGATCGTCCTCGACGAGACAATCGCGCGGCGTCACGTCAGTCAGCTCGTCGAACAGGCCGATAAATCGCCGCGCCTCGTCCGAAAGGGTAACTCGCATCGACTAGTCGTCCGAGGGCGTCCCGCCGTCGGCGCTTATCGATCCCATCCGGAGTTTGACGTCGCCGGTTCCGATCGCGACTGGCTTGCCGACGATGACGTTCTCGATGACGCCGTTGAGGTCGTCGTATTCGCCGTGGATCGCCGCCGACAGCAGGTGGTTGACCGTCACCTCGAAGGCCGCCCGTGCGAGAACCGAGTCTTTCGACCCTGAGATGCCGTGGCGACCGATCGACTCGATCGTCCCCCGGTTCGTCATGATGTCTGCGACGAGCATCATGTGCCGGACGTTCACGTCGTCGAGCCCCTGTTCTTCGAGGGTGTTTACGGTCTCGTTGATGATCGCCTCGCGGGCTGCTTCGACGCCCAGATTTCGGTAGATCTCGTGGATGTTGTTACACGTCGATCGCGACGCGTCGACGCCCTCGATCGAGAGCACGTCGCCGAAGGCCGACCCCTCGGTGTACAGAACGAACTCCTCGCCGTCGTCGGTGTCCTCTTTTCGGATGACGACGCGGGTGACCTCCTCGATCCCCTTGAAGACGACGTCGCGGAGCTGTTCGACGAGCTGCAGCAGCTCCCGGTAACTTGGCTCGTTCGGTCCGAACTCGATCGCGGTGCCGCTTTGTCTGGTCGAGACGCCGAGGGCGTCTTCGATCGTCGCGGCGATCTCGGTGGCGATCGTGTCGACGTCGTCGACCGTCGGCCACCGCTCTAAGAGCGTCTCCTCGTTGAGGTCGATCCGAACGACCATGTCGGCGACGTTCGTCGAGACGTCCCCCAGCGCGAGGATCTTCGTCGACTCGATCGCCCAGACGACCTCGTGGGCGCGCTCGCGATCGGCCGCGTACTCGTCCTCCAGATAGACGGTCATCATCGGCGTGTCGGGCGTCTTCCGTGCGTCCACAAGCTCGATGAGCCGGGGCAGCCCCTGCGTGACGTCGATCTCGGCGACGCCGGCGTAGTGGAACGTGTTCATCGTGTTGTGGGTGACGACACCCTGGCCGGTCGTGAACGTCTCCAACCCTTCCACGGAGAAGTCGTACACGAAGCGGTCGTCACACGGGACGCGATCGATCGACTCGATTCGGTCCCAGACGACGTCTCCATCGACGGCCTGTCGAATGTCGTCCATCGCATCGAGCTCGTCGACGCCGTCGACCTGTGCGGATCGATCGGCGAATCGCTCGAGTGTCCGGCGACCGATTCGCTGCCGAGTAGTCGCGCTGTGTACCTCGCGGTTCGGTATCCCAGCAACCTCGGCGACGTCTTCGAGGACCGACCCGAAATTCGGGATCATGTCGGTGCTGTCGGGGGCGTCCGGATCGACCGATTCGGCAAGCGCGGCCACCTGGTCGCCCCGCTCGCCGACCATCGGGACCGTCTCCGCAAAGCGCGGAACGAACTTCTTGGGGACGCGGAGGGTTCGCGATCCATCCTGGCTGCCGAACGTCGAATAGATCCCAAATCGCGCCAAGAGCAGGCCGATCCCCTCGATCAACCGATCCGACGTGGAACTGGCCCGAATGGCCGCCGAACTCACGTTTCCGTCACCGCCGAAGTATCCGGCAAGGACTCCGCGAACGAACGCGTCGCAAGCGTCGAACGCAAAGTCCGGCACGAACTTGTCCCCGTCGGCGACGGCTGCCGAACGGAGGAAGTCCGCGAGCACTTTGCCGTTGACTCGAATGTCGTACCCGGTGGCGAACCCGCTTTCGTTCTCGTACTCGTTTCGCGTCAGGTCGAACCGATCGGCGAACGAACGGATCCGCTGTTGAAACGCCGGGTCGACGTTCGAAATCGACACGTAGTAGTCCGTGAGGGAGCCTTCCGAAAGCCACGCACCGACGAAAAAGCCCGTCTCCTCGTCGAGCGGGAACGATTCGGGCAGTCCCACGGTTCCCTGAACGGGATAGGCGGTCTCGTGTGCCAAGGTGCCCGCTTCAAGCGCCTGGCGTTTGTTTCGGAGCTGGTCGTCCCCACCCGGAGTCGTCGCGTCCACACCGCCGTCGGTCAGCGTCGACGTGAACCAGTAGTCGGCGGTCGGAAGGAACGATCGGAGGTTGACGGTCGACGTCCGCTCGTCGGTGGCGTACGACCCGACGACGGGGAGCCAATCACCCTCTTCGAGGGCGGCACCCGAAACCGGGACGACGCTGTTTTCCACCCGCGTGACGAACGAGTGGGATTCGGTCGCCCGGATCGTCCGCCCGGACTTCAGTTCGATCCGCAACAGCTCGTCGGGCGCCTCGTGTCTGCTCACTTCCTCGACGGGCTTCCACGCGACGGTCTCGTCGGAACGCAGGCTCAATACATCGAGCTCCTCGGACGGGAGCCCGACCTCGTGATCGTCGATGCGCCGGGTTTCGGTCTCCTCCAGCAGCGTGTCGACGAGCGGACCGATCTCCGTCACTGTCGTCTCGCCGCTTCGTCGAACGAACACCGGTTCGTCCGCGGGTATCGACATCTGGGTTCCGGGTTCACCGATCGATTGCGCCGAGACGGTCCCCACGGGTTCGAGCGGATCGACCCGGGTGTCTTGATACTGCGAGACGACGCCGCGGACGATCTCGGCGGCCTGTTCTGTCGTCACGCCGCCGCGATCGTCGATCGTCGCGTACACTCTATCTTTCAGCCGTCGAGGGAGATCCCCGTCCTCGACGATCGCCTCGATGTCGTCGGTTATCGTCTCGTAGTCAGTCATCCGATTGCACCTCCTCGTAGCCGCGCGGTTCACCCATCTCCGAGAGGTTCGTCGGCGGCTCCTGGCGGCCGAGGAACGCTTCCTTTTCGGCCTCCGAGTCGAACTCCGCGTCGATCACGCGATCTGCGATCCCCTCGACGTCGATGTCGTGATCGACCGAGGAGGAGACCCGAACCGGCGACGTGCCGTCCTCGCCGTATTCGAACTGGACGATCGTCCCGGACGTGTCCTGAACGGTCCCGTCGTACTGCGCTTCCAACTCCGACAGCGCGTTGATCAGCCGTCGCTGCAGGTAGCCGGATTTCGAGGTCCGGACCGCAGTGTCGACGAGCCCCTCGCGGCCGCCCATGGCGTGGAAGAAGAACTCCCGCGGGGTGAGACCGCCGCGATAGGAGTTCTCCACGAAGCCGTGTGCCTCCGCCGAGAGGTCGTGCGGTTCGTAGTGTGCGAGGGTTCGATCCTCGTACCCACGGTTGATGCGCTCGCCCCGAACCGCCTGCTGGCCGACGCAGCCGGCCATCTGGGTCAGGTTGAGCATCGATCCACGCGCGCCCGATCGAGCCATGATGACAGCCGGGTTGTCTTCGGTGAAGTGGTCTTCTGCGATCTCGCCGGCGGAGTCGCGCGCCTTCCCGAGCGTCTGCATGATCTTCATCTCCAGCGTCTCGTCGACGGTCCGGCCGGGAAGCGACTCCAGTTCGCCCGCGTCGTACGTCTCGATGAGCCCCTCGATGCGCTCGTAGGCGCTCTCGATCGCCTCGTCGACCTGTTCGTCGGCTTCCGGCGGAATCGACTCGTCGTCGATCCCGATCGAAAAGCCAAAGTGCATGATCGCACGCATCGCCAGCGAGGCGATCTCGTTGACGAAGATCCGCGCACGCCGCTCGGAGTAGTGTTTCACGAGCGTGTCGACGATCTCGCCACCGAACGCGCCGACTGCGTCCTCGTCGATAGTGCCCTCCGTTAGCCTGCCACCCTCGATTCTGACGGTGTCGCCAGTCGATGAGGTGAACTCCAGATGCAGGTCGTCGGGCAACAGCAACGAGAAGATCGTCTGGCCCGTCCAGAACGGGTTACCATCGGCGTCCTCGCCGTCGGACCCCGGCAGTTCGTCCACCCGCGTCGCCCGCAACAGGTCCAGCGCCTGCGTCTCGGAGAACTGCGGGTTCTCGTGGGTGAGCAGGTACGTCCCCGAGATGTGATCTTGAATCGCGCCGATGATGTTCTCGCCGAACCGCGGGCTGAGGATCTGTTCTTGTACGCGCATGAGCACGCGCGCCTCCGCACGAGCCTCCTCGGTCTGCAGCGCGTGGAGGTTCATCTCGTCGCCGTCGAAGTCGGCGTTGTACGGCGGACAGACGACGGTGTTGAGCCGGAACGTCTTGTACGGCATGACCACGACCTCGTGGGCCATGATCGACATCCGGTGCAACGACGGCTGTCGGTTGAAGATCACGATGTCCCCGTCCGTGAGGTGGCGGTTGACCTCCCACCCTTCCTCGACTTTCGTCGCCAGCTCCTCGCAGTTCTTCTCGGTGACTTTCAGCCGTCTGCCGTCAGGCCGTTTGACGTAGTTCGATCCGGGATGGGCCTCCGGGCCGTTACTGACGTACTGGCGAGCCTCCTCGAGATTCCGATCGGTCACGTTGATCGTGATCGTCATCTCCTTTGCGACGCGATCGGGAATTCCGACCTCGTTCAGGCTGAGCGTCGGGTCCGGGCTGATGACCGTCCGCGCGGAGAAGTTCACGCGCTTTCCGGACAGCGAACCGCGGAATCGGCCTTCTTTGCCCTTCAACCGCTGGCTGAGCGTCTTCAGCGGCCGCCCCGAGCGGTGTCGCGCCGGGGGCGTACCGGAGATCTCGTTGTCGATGAACGTGGTGACGTGGTACTGCAACAGCTCCCACAGGTCCTCGATGATCAGCTGCGGCGCGCCGGCCTCGCGGTTCTCCATGAACCGCTGGTTGATTCGGATGATGTCGACGAGCTTGTGCGTGAGGTCGTCCTCCGATCGCTGCCCGTTGTCGAGCGTGATCGACGGACGAGCGGTGACCGGTGGGACGGGAAGCACGGTCAGGATCATCCACTCGGGGCGGGAGTGCTCCGAATCGATGCCGAGCACTTCGATGTCCTCGTCGGGGATGTCCTCGAACCAATCGCGGATGTCGGAGGGCATCAGCTTGTTCATATCCTCTTCTGTGAGGTCGATTCCGAGCGCCTTCTCGAGCGCACGGCGGTCCTCCTTGCGCGGCCGGAACTCGCCGCCGAGTATCTGGTTGATTCGATCGAGGTCGATCCCCGTTTCGTCGGCCAACGCCTGGGGGGCCATCCCGGTGTCGTCCTCGTCGTCGGGGTCCGGTTGCATCGCTTCTGCGATGTGTTCGGAGTACTCCCCCGAGAGGACGTTTTGCACCTCGTAGTAGGTCGTCGGCTTTTCGTGTTTGATGTCCGCCTGCGGCTCCCCGCAGTGCGGACAGGTCGACGCCTTTCGCGCCTGTCGAACGGCCGCCTTCAGCACGTCGTCTGGGTCCTCGTGGAGTTCCTTCGCACGGACGAGCCGATCGCGGAACTGCTCTTTTTCCTCCGCAGTGAGCGCGAGCCGCCCGCACTGTCTGCAGGTCGATCGAAGCAATCGACGGATGAGCTTGGTGAAGCCGACGTGAATGACGGGGGCGGCAAGTTCGATGTGACCGAAGTGCCCGTTACACGATCCAGAGTGGCGACCACAGGTCCGACATTCTAAGCCGGGGTCGATGACGCCCAACCGCGGGTCCATAAGCCCCATGTCGATCGGATAGCCGTCGTCGTCGTACGTGTCCGCCGTAATGACCTTGGTCGCGGACATGTCTCGATACGTCTCGGGGTCCATCAGCCCGAAGCTGATGCCGCCGATCTCTTTTGGTGTTTGCATTGACATATAGGGTGTGTTCCTCCAGTTTGCTCAGACCGCGTCCACCAAATCGAGCGTCGGTCGGATGCCGAGCGCTTTCATCTCGTCTAAGAGCAGTTTGAACGCGTAACTGACCTCGATCTTGTGGATGTTGTCCTCGTTGCCGGTGATCGGATCGTAGATCCGGCGCTGTTCCCGGTCCTCGACTGCGACCATCCCGGTGTCCGCAGAGATGAACACCTCCTCGCGATCCGACGAGTCCAAAAGGCGTTCCTTTAACGCCAGGGCGGCCCCGTGACCGATCAGGACCTCCCGCTCCATCTCGCCGACGCGGAGACCACCCTCCCGGGCGCGACCCTCAGTCGGCTGACGGGTGAGCACCTGCACTGGCCCGCGCGATCGGGCGTGCAGTTTGTTCGAGACCATGTGGTAGAGTTTGTGATAGAAGATGATCCCGACGAAGATCTCCGCGTCGATCTGCTCGCCGGTGACGCCCGAATACATGACCTCCTTGCCGGAGGATTTAAAACCGTGTTCCTCGAGCGCCCCGCGAAGTTCCGATTCGTCCTCGCCCTGGAAGGGCGTCCCGTCGACGCGCCGACCTTCGAGCGCGCCGACTTTGCCGCCGAGCATCTCCAGCACGTGGCCGACCGTCATTCGCGAGGGTAACGCGTGCGGATTGATGACGAGGTCGGGGACGACGCCCTCCTCGGTGAACGGCATATCCTCCTGGGGTGCCAGGTGCCCGACGACGCCTTTCTGTCCGTGCCGGGATGCGAACTTGTCGCCGAGTTCGGGGATCCGTTCGTCGCGGACTTTCACCTTCGAGAGCTTCGATCCGTCCTCGCCCTCCATCAGCGTGACCGTGTCGACGACGCCGTCCTCTCCCGATCGCATGGTGACCGATGTTTCGCGGCGTTTCTGTGGGCTGAGACCGCCCATGTCGTCTGGTTCTTCGAGGAATCGCGGCGGGCTCGTCTTGCCGAGCAGTACCGAGTTCTCGTCGACGGTCGTTTCTGGGTTGACCAGTCCGTCTTCGTCCAGGTGCGTGTACGCGTCCTCGCCGCGAGCGCCCCGAACGTCCTGGCTTGGGATCTCGAAGCGGTCCTCCTGTCCGCCTGGGTAGCGCCGTTCTTCGCCCTCGTAGGTGCGGAAAAAGTGCGATCTGGCCAGCGCCCGTTCGACCGATCCTTTATTCATGACGAGCGCGTCCTCGATGTTGAACCCCTCGTAGGACATGACCGCGACAGTGAAGTTCTGTGCGGCCGGGCGATCGTCGAAGTTGATCTGCTCTGTCGTCTGGGTTTTGACCATCGCCAGCTGTGGGTAGTGCATCAGGTGCTGGCGGGTGTCCGGCCGGATGCGATAGTTCGCAGAGGGCAGCCCAAGCGACTGTTTCATCATCCCCGCACCCATCGTAATCCGGGGCGACGCGTTGTGTTCGGGGTACGGGATCATCCCCGCACCGATCCCGAAGATGAGCTGTGGGTCGATCTCCAGGTGGGTGTGTTTGGTGGTCAGTTCGTCCTCGTCGACGGCGACGTAGATGTCCTCCTCCTCTTCTGCGTCGATGAACTCGACGTAGCCGCGGTCGACGAGGTCCTCGAATTCGAGCTGGCCGGCGTCGACGGCGGCGATCTCTTCGTCACCCAGGAGTGGCTCGCCGTTCTCGACGACGATGAGCGGTCGTCTGGCCCGTCCGGCGTCGGCGTTGATGATCACTTCGCGCGTCCGGTCTTTGACCGAGACGTTGACCATGTCGGAGACGTCGCCGCGTCGGCGCGCCTCCCTGATCTGGTTTGCGAGCTGTTCGGGGTCGGGGTGGGTCCCGACCAGACTGCCGTTGACGTATACTTTCGCTTCTCGTGCCTGCGCCATGGATTAGTCGTCCGCCGGTGTGGTTCGGTTGACGCCCTCGATGCCGGGGATGCCCTCGACACCCATCGACGCCAGTTCTCGTTTGAGTCCCTGTTCGTCCTCGATGTTCTGGCTGAGTTCCATCGCCTGCGCGAAGTTTTTGACCAGCCCACAGTTCGGCCCCTCGGGGGTCTCCGACGGGCAAATTCGACCCCACTGGGTCGCGTGTAGGTCTCTCGCCTCGAAGTGTGGCTGCGATCGCGACAGCGGCGATCGGAGCCGACGGAGGTGCGATAACACGCCCATGTAGTCGGTCCGATCGACCAGCTGTGAGACGCCCGATCGACCGCCGACCCAGTTGCCGGTCGCGATCGGGTGTTCGAGCCGTTCTGTCAACACGTCCGATCGAACGACCGTGTTCACCGTCAGATTGCGGTTCCGCATGTTCGCACGTTCGAGCTGGTACTTCACGTCGCGCGCCAGCTTGTTCAGCGCCGTGCGGAACAGGTCCTTCATCAGATCGCCCGAGACCTTCAACCGCTTGTTCGCGTAGTGGTCCTTGTCGTCGGATTCGCGGCGCTGAAGCGCCAATTCGAAACACGCCTCGGCCATCCGGCAGAGGTAGTACGCCTTGTTGATCCGAACGTCCTCCTCGTCGACGCCCTCCTCGTGGAGGTGCGGGAGCAGGTATCGATCGATCACGTAGTTCGCCCGTTTGAGCTGGTAGTTCTTGCCCTGCCCGGAGGCAACCCGTTTGCCGAGCGTCTCGATCGCCTCCTCCTCGGTCTGGACATCGGCTTCCTCGAGGTTTTCCAGCATGAACTTCACGATCTCTGGATCGTCGGAGACGCGGTGGACGATCTCCTCGTCGGATTCCAACCCGAGCGCGCGGACGAGCGTGACGAAGTCGACGCTCCCGGAGACAGACGGGAACGACACCTCCAGCAGGCCGTCGCGGCCGCGCTCACAGAGCACGAGCGCGCGGTAGCCTCGCCGCTGACTGAACGTTTTCGCGACCTGAATCTCGTCGCCGTACTTCGTGTCGTATTCGGCGAGGATCTTGTTCGGCGCCAGGTCCTCGCTCGTCATGAGGACGCGTTCGGAGCCGTTGACGATGAAGTAGCCACCGGGATCGACGGGGTCCTCGCCGATCTCGATGAGTTCCTCGTCGCCGAATCCGGTGATGTTGCACTTGTCCGAACCGACCATGATCGGCATCCGACCGACCTTCGTCTCCGTCGAATCGACGACCGTCTCGGGCTCCTCGTCGCCGCCGCGGATGATCGACATTTCCATGAACACCGGCGCGGAGTAGGTGATGTTCCGGAGTCGGGCTTCCTGGGGATACAGCAGCTCCTCGGAGCCGTCGGCCTCTCGAACGCGGGGCGTCAGGATTCGGATGTCGCCGAGTTCGACGTAGACGGGCTCTTGGCCCTCCTTGTCGCCGATGTCGGTGTCGATCGTCTCCTTCTCGTCGACGACCTGCTGCATGCCGCGGTTGAGGAAGTTGTTGAACGAGCGGAAGTGGTGTTCCGCCAACCGATCGTCGGAGAAGTACTCCCGCGAGATGACGCGTCGATCGGCCCGATTCATCGTATCACCAGCCGATAGACGATCGCGGTGTCTGTCGTTCGCGAGTCGCGGACGATCTTGATCACGTCGCCCGGCTCGGCACCGTCGGGCAGCGCGGGATCGCTTCGTTTGATCTTCGGCAAGTCAGTCTTTTTGATGTTGTACTCCTCGAGCACCTGTTCGACGGCCGAGTCGTCGTCGAGCAGGATGTGTTCCGGTACGAGTTCGTGTTGGCTTACGTCTACCATGGGTGCGTTCGGCTGAGGGGAGAAACTACTGTCACGAGATACTACAGCGATTTATTCGAGCCAACCATTTAAGACTTGTTAAGCGCGTGTCGAAGTCGGCGCTATCGGGGGTGGGCAAACGTGACATGCTATCACTCGAGACGTGATTATAAATCACTTGCGACGGTTCGGTAAGGTTCACCCGTGACGACTTTGCAAAGCTCGCGTTCGACGAATCGGTAACAGCTCGCGTTCGACGAATCGGTAACAGCTCGCGTTCGAAGAATTGGTACGGTTCACGTTCGACGAGTCAATTACGCTATCGCCGCACACGATTACGCTTTCGCCACACACGACCGGGCTGGATGGTAAGTCTTATTTGCGTAACCCCGATACGGTAGGGTACAGCAAGCAGCGGGCCCGGGTGGTGTAGTGGCCTATCATACGACCCTGTCACGGTCGTGACGCGGGTTCAAATCCCGCCTCGGGCGTCTTCTGCGG
>JBNJFV010000038.1:0-18044 GCA_051747145.1 Halobacteriota archaeon | reverse complement strand
ACCTCCCAGATGAGGACGAACGGCCGATCGGCCGTGTCGATCGGGGTTGGGCTCGCGCCCTCTCCACGGGAGGTGTTTCCGGTCGGATTCACGGGCGTGATGGGACGCCGCTCGCACGTAAGCCTGGAGGCGAACATGTTCGCCCGAACATGTTACCCATCTCGACGCGTACCTGTATCGCGTAGTCACCTATGACACAAGCCCGACTCGTCGTGAAAATGCCCGATACCCTGTGGATCGGCGAGATATCCCGCGAGTATCCGGATTCGACGTTCCGCATCCTCACTGCGGTGCCGAGCGAACACGCCGGTTACGCGCTCGTTTCGATCACCAGTCAGGACCTAGAAGAGATACTCCCGCGGATAGAAGCGCACGCGGCCGTCACGGAAATCTCGATCATCCAACGGACAGCTACGGAGGTGACGATTCAGTTCGAGACCACGATGCCGCTGATCATGTTGTCCGCAAAGGAATCAGGCATCGCGATCGAGTTCCCGGTCGAAGTCGTCGACGGGCACGCGACGATCGACGTGACGGGCTCGCACGAACGGCTTTCCGAACTCGGAACGCAACTGCGGAACTTCGGGCTGGAGTTCGACATCGAATACATCCAGGAACGACTCCACACCAGCCAGCTACTCACCGAAACACAACAGGAGCTGCTCGCACTCGCGGTCGAAAACGGCTACTACGACACGCCGCGAACCTGTACGTTGACGGAACTCGCCGAGGAATGCGGCAACGCCAAATCGACCTGTAGCGAAACGCTACACCGCGCCGAGGAGATAATCGTCAAGGAGTTCGTCGACGGGTTGTCGCCCCCGCCGGCCCTGGAGACGCGCATTACGGAGGGAACCGTCGAGTGAACGCCGCCCGTTCGGTTCGCATTTCACCTCCTGTCCGGAGTCACTGGCTATTTACCCCCAGTGACCGGCGGGAGTCACTGGCTATTTAACCCCTGGGACCGGCAGATACGATAACCGGCGCGCGGTCCCCACGCGTACGCTGACGATACGGTGTCTCCGGTGTTCCACCGGGGTGCACGTTCGATCGATTCGATCGGTCGTCCCGCCGACCTGTCCCCCCGACGTCGGGTGACACGGCGCGTGAGGGCGTGTGGACCGTGCAGTTCGGACGAACTATGGAAATAGAAATTGCAACTATTGGCGGCTACGAGGAAGTCGGTCGACAGATGACCGCCGTCCGCGCGGGCGACGACATTGTCGTCTTCGACATGGGACTGAACCTCTCACAGGTACTGATCCACGACGACGTGGAAACCGAACGCATGCACAGCCTCGATCTGATCGACATGGGTGCGATCCCCGACGATCGGATCATGAGCGAACTGGAGGGCGACGTGAAGGCGATCGTCCCCACCCACGGGCACCTCGATCACATCGGCGCGATCCCGAAACTCGCGCACCGATACGACGCGCCGATCGTCGCGACGCCGTTTACGATCGAACTCGTTCGCGATCAGATCGGCGACGAAGGCAAGTTCACCGTCGAAAACGAACTCGTTACCATGGAGGCCGGCGCGTCGATGCCGATCGGCGAGCGGTGCGAACTCGAATTCGTCAACGTCACCCACTCGACGATCGACGCGATCAACCCGGTCCTTCACACCCCCGAGGGGGCGATCGTCTACGGGCTGGACAAACGGATCGATTACACCCCGGTCATCGGCGATCCGTTCGACATGAAGCGGTTCCGCGAAATCGGCCGTGAGGGCGACGGCGTCCTCTGTTACATCGAGGATTGTACCAACGCGAATCGGAAGGGTCGAACGCCGTCGGAGGCGGTGGCCCGCGAGAAACTTCGCGACGTCATGTTCTCGATGGAGGATTACGACGGCGGCATCGTGGCCACGACGTTCGCGAGCCACGTCGCCCGCGTCAAATCGCTGATCGAATTCGCCGGCGAGATCGGACGACGACCGGTTCTTCTGGGCCGGTCGCTCGAAGGGTACACCTCGAGTGCGAACCGGGTCGACGCGCCGGTCCCGACCGACGTCGAGATGCACGGCTATCGGCGATCGATAAACGGCGCGCTCGGTCGCATCATGAACGAGGGGAAAGAACAGTACCTCCCGATCGTGACCGGCCACCAGGGAGAACCCCGTGCGCTGTTGACCCGGATGGGTCGCGGCGAGACGCCCTTCGAACTCGACGACGGCGACAAGGTGCTCTTTTCTGCTGGCATCATCCCCGAACCCACCAACGAGGGCCAGCGGTACCAATCGGAGACGCTTTTGAAAATGCAGGGGGCCCGCATCTACGACGACATTCACGTCTCGGGGCACCTCAGCCGCGAAGGACATTACGAGATGCTCGATGCCCTCCAGCCGACCGAAATCATCCCTGCCCACCAGAATCTGAAGGGACAGTCGGGCTACGTCGACACCGCGCGATCGTTCGGGTATTCGATCGACAGAGACATTCACGTCTCCGCCAACGGAAACGTCGTCCAGCTAACCGACTAGCGCGGTCGGTCAACGCCCCCGTCAGACGGGCGCACGACGCCCCGCAAACCCTTTGAGTCCACTCTGAGAAGTGGTGTAGTAATGGCGCCCCTTTCAGAGGTAGTTTCGGAGTTCGCCTCGGACGTCGACGCGGCGTTTCTGTTCTCTCCGAACCGTGGGTTTTTCGAGCGGTTCGAAGCGATCGACGACGTCGTCGTGATCGCACAGGACAACGCCGTCGGCGCGTCGAACTTCGTCGAACTGCCCTTGCAGTTCGAAAACGTTCGGGATCGCATTCGGTTCGGCATCGAGGGGGCAATGGACGGGGGGTTCGTCGCAGAAGGCGACGAGGTCGCCTGTGTCGCCTCCGTCTTCGCCGACGAGAGCGATTCGGTAATACGGGTGCGCGTGTCGGAGTCGATGCATTCGGGCATCTACGATTTGTTCACGAACTCCCGGGCGGATCCAAGCGTCATTCGGGACGTCTTCGAGGTCGCGATCGAGCTGGGCAAGAAAGGCCAGAAGGGCAAACCCGTCGGCGCGCTCTTCGTCGTCGGCGACGCCGGCAAGGTGATGAACAAATCCCGGCCGCTCAGCTACAACCCCTTCGAGAAGAGCCACGTTCACGTCGGCGATCCGATCGTGAACGTCATGCTCAAGGAGTTCTCGCGGCTGGACGGGGCGTTCGTCATCTCCGATTCGGGTAAACTCGTCTCGGCGTACCGCTACCTCGAAGCGAGCGCAGAGGGGGTCGACATCCCGAAGGGGCTCGGAACGAGACACATGGCCGCGGGTGCGATCACGCGTGACACGAACGCGACCGCGATCGTCCTCTCGGAGTCAGACGGCCTCATTCGCGCGTTCAAAGGCGGCAAAATCATTCTGGAGATCGATCCGGAGGAGTACTGATGGCGGGGACGACGGCTCTTCAATCTGCGCCCCGGGAGCTTATCAACGCCGTTCCTTCCCGGATCTGGCTCGCGTTTTTCATCGTCGTCGTCGGGTTCCTCATGAGCTACGTCGTCATCGTCGTCAACCGACGGATACTCGAACGAGCCGGTATCCCGGAGGCGATCGAGGGAACCGCCTTCGAACGGACCGCTCGCGATTTCGGGACGTCCACGGTGTCGATTATCGCCAAACTCAGCGGGTACTTCATCCTCCTATTGTCGATTCTCGTCGCGTTGACGGTCACCGAACTGGAGTACGCCGACCTCTTTTGGAGCGGTGTCGCGGTCTTCCTCCCGCAGCTTTTCGTCGCCGTCATCGTACTCGTCATCGGCGTCGTCCTGGCCGACAAGGCCGAACTGCTCGTGGCCGAACGCCTTCGGGGAGTCAAGATTCCCGACATCGGCATCATCCCGACGATCGTCAAATACAGCGTCCTCTTCGTGTCGGTGTTGATCGCGCTCGGGCAGATCGGCGTCGCAACGTCGGCGTTGATCGTCCTTCTCGGCGCGTACGCGTTCGCGCTCGTCGTCTTTACCGCCCTGGCAACGAAGGACCTGCTCGCGTCGGCCGCCGCGGGCGTGTACCTCCTGTTGAACCAACCGTACGGGATCGGCGACGAGGTTCGCGTCGCCGGCCAACGGGGGATCGTCCAGGAGGTCGATCTGTTCGTGACTCGCATCGAGACGGACGACGAGGAACACATCATCCCGAACCGGAACGTGTTCCGAACCGGAATCGTCAGAATTCGCAGTCACTGATCGCTGTGACGGTTCCTCGATCGGCACCGCTCACTCCGATCGCGATACCGGTGTGGCCGGAACGCCGGCGACGGTTGCTCCCGGTGGCACGTCGGTCGCGACGAGCGAGTTCGCCGCAACCTGTGCTCCCGCACCGATCGTGACGCCTGGGAGCACGATCGCCCCCGCGCCGACCATCGCCCGTTCGCCGATCACGACGTCCCCGAGTCGATACTCGTCTTGGAGAAACTCGTGGCACAGAAGCGTCGCGTCGTAGCCGATGACCGCGTGATCCTCGACGGTGATCCGTTCGGGCCAGAACACGTCCGGCGTCGATTCCAGCCCCCACGCGACGCCCGTCCCGATCGTCACGCCGAGGCGGCTGAGTAACCAGTTTTTCAACCGGAGGCTCGGTGCGATCCGTGCGATCACGATCACGACGTAGTTTACCACGACTCGCAGCGGCGATTTCGCGCTCGGCCACGACCAAAGCGAGTTGTGTCGCCCGCCGGTGTGGATTCGATCGAGCCGACCGTGGCGACGATCGGCGGCCGTCGAACTGTCGTCGTCTGCACTCACGGTATAGCGGTTCGATTCCGTGGGGAAAAAGGCTCCTGCTCCCGCGGGGGCCATTTGCTCTTCACTTGGCATCGACGATCGGTTCCGATCGATCGGCTCGTCCGTCACTCGTCGTCGACGAGCGATCGTGCGGAGTTGCTGACGACGAGCAGGCTGCTCGTACCCATCGCAAGCGCTGCGAACAGCGGATTCAAAAGCCCCGTCACGGCCAGCGGGATCGCGATTGCGTTGTAACAGAACGCCCAGCCGATGTTCTGTTTGATGCGCGTTCCTGCCGAGGCCGACACGTCGAAGATCGTCTCCACCGAGCGGAGGTCGTCGTCGACGATCGCGACGTCGGCGGCGTCTGCGGCCATCGCGGTGCCGCCGCCGAGCGCGATGCCGAGATCGGCGGCCGCAAGCGCCGGGGCATCGTTGGTCCCGTCGCCGACCATCACTGTCGTCCCGCTTTCGGACAGCCGCTCGACCGTCGCCTTCTTTCCCTCCGGCGGGACGCCCGCGAACACGCGATCGACGGCGTCGTGCGCGTCGAACGCGACCGCCGATCGTCGATCGTCGCCCGTGAGGACCACCACCTCGACGCCCCGGTCGGCGAGCGACGAAACCGTCTCCGCCCATTCGGGACGGAGTTCGTCGCCGATAACCACGTGACCGCGTGCGACGCCGTCGCGCCCGACGACGACCGCCACTCGACCGTCTGTGCGGGCCGTTGCAATGTCGTCTCTCACCCCATCGGGGACCGCCCAGCCGAGTTCGTCGAACAGAGCCGGATGCCCGATTGCGATCTCCCGACTGCCCACGACACCCGTGACGCCGCGATCGTGACTCTGAAACGACTCGACGCGATCGGATCGGTCGGCTCCCGATCGAGTCGCACCGCCGGCGTCCTCGTTCGCCGCTCCCGCGGCGGGATCGATCACGCCCCCGTCGCTCCGCACCCGCGCGTCCACCAGCCCGGCGATCGCCATCCCGATCGGGTGTGCCGACCCCCGTTCGAGGATCGCCGCGTCCCTGCGGAGGTCCTCCGGGAGGTCGTCGTCCAGGACCGTCATCTCGCCCGTGGTGAGCGTTCCGGTCTTGTCGAACACGACGGTGTCGGCCGCTCGGAGCCGTTCGAAGACGGTCTCGTCGAAGATCACGATCTGCCGTTCGAGCGCGTCACGGATGCCAGCGGCGATCGCCAGGGGGGTCGCCAGACCCAGCGCACACGGGCAGGACACGATGAGCACCGTCAGACCGACCAGCAGCGCGCCGACGACTCCCGATCCGAGACCGAGGTGAACGGCTGTCACGACGACCGCGATCGCGAGCACGAGCGGGACGAAGATCGTCGCGAGTCGATGGGCGAGCCCCTGAATGCCGTGGGTCGAACTCTGAAGGTCCCAGACGAGGTCTGCGATCCGATCGAGGCTGCTCGTGGCCCCCTCGCTCACGGCGACGAGGACCGGGCCGTTCGTCAGTACCGATCCGCCGACGACGCGATCGCCCACCCGCTTTGCGATCGGCATCGACTCGCCGGTCACGACGGACTCGTCGACGGTGCCGTTGCCCTCGAGGAGTTCGCCGTCGATCGGGACGCGTTCCCCCTCGCGGACGCGGACCCGATCGCCGGCTTCCAACGATTCGATGTCCACCTTCGTGGCGCGTCCCTCGTCGTCGACGCGCCACGCCTCGTCTACCTGTACGGAGGTCAGGTCCGCGAGTCGGTCGGTCGCGCGCCGTTTGATCGTCGTCTTGTGGTAGTCGCCGACGGTGACGATGACGAGGATGGCGACCGTCACGTCGTAGTAGACGTGGGGGTTCTCGACGAAGGCGATCGCCAGGGTGCTGTAGAGGTACGCGCTCACGGCGGCCAGCGCGACGAGCAGGTCGGTGTTGGGAGATCGCGTGCGAACGGCCACCGCGGCCCGGCGGACGATCGGTCTCCCCGTGACGAGGAGGACGATCGTCGTCAGGACGCCGATGATGATGAAAAAGTACGTGCCGCTCGTGTGGGCCATGGACTCGGCGAGGAACGCGGCGGTCCGATCGTCGTAGACGAGCCCCCCGAAGTACGTCGGATAGATGATCGTGACGTACTGGAGCATCACCGCCATTCCGAGGAGTACGCCCACCGCGACGCGGATCGTCGCCATGTGATCGGCCTGCCGCGATTCGAACGCGTCCTCGCGGTGGAACGCGTCGTATCCGAACCCCGACACGGCATCGCACAGCTCCGTCGGCGAGGTCTCGTCGGGGTCGTACTCGATCCGGGCGGTTTCGGTCACGTAGCTGGCGCGCGCGTCCGTGACGCCGTCGATCCCGGCCGCCACGGATTCGACGAACAGCTCGCACGTGATGCAGTGCATTCCCCGAACCTGTAGAAACGTCCGATCGTGCGCGTCCGGGGGCGTCGATCCGTCTCCTGCGGCCTCCGGATCGCCGATCGATTCTCGAGGCCGGCTTTCCGCCTGTCGATCGCCGGCAGTCGATTTGGAATCGCCGGCAGTCGAGACGCGTCCCACCCGTTCTCTGACGTCCGCCCGATCGACGTCGTTGAGGGCGGGCAACGCGTCGTACACCTGCCGGCATCCCCGACAACAGAACCGGTTTCCCTCGGTGTCCACGACGTCGCCGCGCACGGCTGGAAGGTCACACAGCGTGCAGCGTTCGTGGTCGCGATCTGTCGTCATCGTGCCCGTGGTACTCCGTGTGAGGGCACAACGTGGCCCACTGTAATGAACGCGACGCCGAGTCGACGGACAGGCGGTTCCACGACTGGCGTGCAGTTTCCACAACCGATCGGCAGACGGCGATGAGGTTTCCCCGATGTGGGCAGTTTCTGGAATTCCGGAAACGACCCTCCGAACCTTATCGGGCCGCCCCTCGATCGAGGTACCATGCACACGACACCCCCGACACCTGAACTCCCCTCGCTGCGATCGGAGCTGTATCGACTCGACGCCGAGGCGGACCCTCGCCACGTGCTCGCGACGCTCGCGGTCGATCGGGCGCTGCTCGACCCCGGCCCCGTCTACTGGGTCGATGCGCACAATCACGCGGCGACCGATCCCGTGCTGTCGGTCGCGCCCTCGCCCCGGATTCTCGATCGGATTCGGGTGGCCCGAGGGTTCACGCCGTTCCAGCACTATTCGATCGTCGAAGCGCTCCGCGAGCGAGTCGAGGTAGTCTCCGACACCCCAGCGCTCCTGGTGATCCCGGCGATCGACGCGCTCTACCGCGAGGATGTCGCCGGGATCGACACCCGACAGCTCCTCGCACGGACGCTCGCCAGCCTCGCGGCGATCCGGCGGGCCGTCGACTGCCCGGTGCTCGTGACCGTCACCGGGGACGACGAGCTGACAGCCCCGATCGACGCCGCCGCGACCGCCCACCTCCGCTGTGAACGGACCGCACACGGGCCGCGGTTCGTCGGGGAGGACTTCCAGACGCTCGTGTACCCGGTCGGTGACGGGCTCGTCCAGACGACGATCGCCTACTGGCAGTCGGTCATCGACGCCCGGGACCCGATCTACGCCTCGACCACCGCCGGACAGACGGCCGCGCCTTCGGTGGGGTGATCGACGATGGGTCGCACCAACCCCACGTTTCGCGATCGCCTCCGGTCGATCGAGGCCGACTGGCAGCCGTTCCGACGCGGGCTCAGGGCGGCCGACCAGCCGTACTTCGACCGCTGCTTCGACCACGCGGCCGCCCACGCGGCCGCCGCCGGCTACCGGAACCCCCTCGACCCGTGGCCGGCGATCGTGCTCGCGATCGCGATCGAACAGCAGCGCCGGCTCGAGGAAATCGACGCACGCCTCGACGACCTCGAGACGTCCGCGTTCGATCTCGAGACGCGCCGTGACGACCCCGGGGCGTGCGCTTTCGATCTCGACGCACGGCCTGATGGCGTGGATTCGCCCAACCCGTCGCCCGACTCGTCGCCCGGGGAGATCGACTAGTGGTCTTTGCGATTGACTTCACCGACGAGGGGGTTCGTCGGTGGGAGCGAACGGCAGCCGGCGTGGAGTCGACGCTCGACCGCGGTTACACGCCGACGATCTACGCGACGACCGCGGGCGACACCGACGCGCTCGCACGGCGGCTCGAAACGCGACGGGACGTCGTCGCCACCGACATCGAGCAGTGGCGGACGGGATTTCGGGAGGACCCGGCCCCGGTGCTTCGGGTGGACGTCGCGTCGATCGATCGCGTCACCCCCGTCGCCGCCTGGATACGAACCCGGGAGCTTCCGGGTGACACGCGACTGTTCAACGTGGACTTTTCCAGGGGGTTTCGCTACTGCGTGGAAACCGGGACGGACCCCACGCCGACGCGGCCGCTCCGGACGTGCCGCATCGAGGCGGGTCAGTTGGACCTAGCCGACCCGCCGATCGACGAACTCCGCGTGAACGACGAACGGCTCTCGGGGACGCCCGATCGGATCCTCGCGGATCTCGAGGCGGTCCTCGCCGACGTCGATCCAGACGTGCTCGTGCTGTCGACGGCGGACCTCGTCCCCGTCCTCTTCGAAATGGCCGCAGAGGTGGGGATGGACCTCTCGCTGGGCCGAGCGACCGGGTACCGAAAACTCGCGGGCGCGTCAACATACGAGAGCTACGGCCGAGTCGGCCACTCGCCGGCCCGCTACACGGTCCCGGGGCGGGCGATCGTCGATCGATCGAACACGTTTCTGTATCGGGAAACCACCCTCGACGGCTGTCTGTACCTCGTTTCCCGGTCGTACAAACCGATCGAGGAGGTGTCGTGGGCCTCGATCGGGACCGTCCTGACGGCGATCCAGATCCGCGAGGCGCTCTCGCGAAGCGTGTTGGTGCCGTGGAACTCCTGGCGACACGAGTTGTTCAAACCCATGCGGACGCTGCACGACGCCGACCGGGGCGGGTTCACGTTCGCCCCCGAGGTCGGCGTTCACGAGGGCGTCCACGAACTGGACTTTTCGAGCCTGTACCCGAACGTCATCGTGACCAGGAACGTGAGCCCGGAGACGGTTCGGTGTGCGTGTCACGCCGATCGCGCCGACGTTCCCGGATTGGGCTATCCCATCTGTGAAACTCGCGGGTATCTCCCAGACGTGCTGGAAACGTTGATCGCCGATCGCGACGCGATCAAAGCCGAGTTGCGAGACTGTGCGGATCCCGATCGGCGGGAAGCCCTAGAGGGGCGATCGTCCGCCATCAAGTGGATCCTGGTGTCGTGTTTCGGTTACCAGGGATTTTCGAACGCGAAGTTCGGCCGGATCGAGTGCCACGAGACGATCAACGCGTACGCCCGGGAGATCCTGCTGGACGCCAAAGCGACGCTGGAGGCCAACGGGTGGCGCGTGATCCACGGAATCGTCGACAGCCTGTGGGTCCAGCCGATCGACGACGCCGCGCAAACGCCGCTGTCGGCCGTCGTCGAGGCGATCACGGCCGAGGCGGGGATTCGGCTGGAACACGAAGCGACCTACGAGTGGCTCTCGTTCGTCCCCCAACGCGACGGCGATCGCGGGGCCTTGACGAAGTATTTCGGTCGGAACACCGACGGGGAGTACAAATATCGGGGGATCGAGTGTCGCCAACGCAGCACCCCCGAGTACGTCGCGACAGCCCAGCGGGCGTTGATCGACGTCTTCGACGGGACGCGCGATCCAGCGGCGGTGTGCGATCGGCTCGCGGGGTTTCGACGCGAACTGTACCGCGGCCACGTCGATCCCGAGACGCTGGTGACGTCGATCCGGGTGTCGAAAGATCGGGACGCGTACACCCAGCGCACACGGACGGTCGCAGCACTGGAGCGGGCGGCGTCGATCGGGCTTGCGCGATCGCCGGGACAGTCGATCGCGTACGTGGTCGTCGACGACGAGAAATCCTCCTGCGATCGCGTCCGCCTGGCCGTCGAAGAGCCCGACCGGTACGATCCGACGTATTACGACACAGAACTTTTGCGCGCGGCGACGTCGGTCGTCTCCCCGTGTGGGTGGACGCAGGATCGGATCGAGTCGTATCTGTCGTCGACGACGAGTTCTCGGTTGGGGTCGTTCCTGTAATCGGCCGGTTTCGGGACCCCCACGGACGAAGCGATTCCGGAACCCCCACGGACGAAGCGATTCCGGAAATCCGGAACCGACCCGGGATGATTTACGTCGATCGAGTTCCACTGCTCGAACATGATCGAGGACGCACGGGTGCTTCGGGAGGACTTCATCCCCTCGGAGGTCGTCCATCGGGACGCAGAGATCACCGCGCTCTCGCGGGTCCTCGAGCCGCTCACCGACGGCGAGCCCGCCGATACCGCGATCCTCACGGGCCCGTCCGGAGCGGGCAAGACGTGTCTGGCGCAGTTTGCGGTCGATCGGCTGAAACAGGAGGTGCTCGATCTTTCGGTACAGTACGTCAACTGCTGGCAGAACTACTCGCGATTCCGCGTGTTGTATCGTGTCCTGGAGGGGCTGGGCAAAACGATCGACATTCACCGGGGATCGACGCCGAACGACGAGCTGATCGAGCGGCTGCGCACCCACGAGACGCACTGTCTGATCGTCCTCGACGAGGTCGATCAGCTGCAGGACACCGCGGTACTGTACGACCTCCACCAGCTACCGCACGTGTCGACGATCCTGATCGCGAACCGCGAGGCGGAGCTATTCGCGGCGGTCGGCGATCGGCTCACGAGCCGTCTGGCGGGGAGCACCCGGATCCAGTTCGATCGGTACGCCGAGTCGGAGCTGGTGTCGATCATGGACCACCGCGCCAGATGGGGGTTGACCGAGGGAGCGATCGATCCGGCGGAACTCCGTCGAATCGCGGACGTCAGCGCCGGCGACGCCAGAGTCGCGCTCGGCATACTCCGGAACGCCGCCCGTACCGCCCAATATCGAGGCCGCGAACGGATCTCCGCGTCGATCGTCGACGAGTCGATCCCCGACGCCAGACGGGAACTGCACCGAAAGAACCTGGACACCCTGACGCCCGATCAGCGAGCGGTGTACGACGTCATCGACGAGTCCGGCCCGATCAGCCCGGGGGAGCTGTACGACGCGTACCGGGCGCGCGTCGACGATCCGCGAACCGATCGGACAGTGCGGAACTACCTCTCGAAGATGCGACAGTACGACCTGATCGAATCCCGGGGGGAAAGCCGCGATCGGGAGTACGACGTGGTGTGAGCCGCAGCGTCACCCCGGCGGTTACCGGAGGGCGTCCATGTGGTCGATCCGCGAGTGGACGAGAGCTGCGGTTCCGATGTCGTGACGGACGCGAAGGCCCTCGCTCGCCGCGTCGAGCGCGTCTTCGGCGATCGATTCGGCAGCCGCGATGCTGTCGCCTCGACCGACGACCGCGAACGATCGGGAGGTGGTTGTGTAGAGGCCATCCTCGCGTTGATCGACGCTCGCGTAGAAGAGCAACGCGTCGCCGACGGTATCTTCGTCGACCTCGATCCGCGCGCCCGCCGCGGGATCGGCCGGATACCCGTCCGGAACGGCGTACTTACAGACCGTCGCCGCCCCGGAAAAGCGCAGCGCTGGAAGCGATCGTCCGTCGCGTGCGGCCGTGAGAACGTCAATGAGGGGCGTTTCGAGGACCGAAAGCGTGTTCATCGCCTCCGGGTCGCCGAAGCGGGCGTTGTATTCGATGACCGTCGGTCCGTCGGCGGTGAGCATGAACTGTCCGTAGAGAACGCCCTTGTAGTCGGGGCAGGCCCGGGCAGTCGCCTTCAGAATGTCGACTGCGGCGTCGTACTCCGCCTCGGTCATGAACGGAAGGGATGCGGTCGTGTCGCTGTAGGAACCCATTCCCCCGGTGTTCGGCCCTTCGTCCCCCTCGTAGGCGCGTTTGTGATCCTGCACGGCCGGCGTCACCCGAAGGTCGCCGTTTGCGACGAACGCCTGGACCGTGAACTCCTCGCCGACGAGCCGCTCTTCGAGGACGACGCGATCGTACGCGGCGTCCCGAAGGTACGCTTTGGCCTCCTCGGCGGTCACCTGATCGCCGATGACTTTCACGCCCTTACCGCCGGTGAGTCCCGCGGGTTTTACCGCCAGGTCGCCGTCGTAGTCGTCGATGTACGCGCAGGCGGCCTCCACGTCGTCGAACGTTTCGAACGTCGGACAGCCGGGGATGTCGTGCTCGCGCATGAACCGCCGCTGGTAGGCTTTGTCGGTCTCGAGTCTCGCGTCCGCCGCACGCGGACCGAACGTGTAGACGCCCGCCTCGTCGAGGACGTCTGCGACCCCCGCTTCGAGCGCGGATTCGGGCCCGACGATCGCCACCGTCGCACCGACCTCGCTCGCGTACTCGGCGATCGCCTCCGCGTCCGTCTCCGAACAGACGCGAAATCCTGACGCGAGGTCGACGATCCCGGGGTTTCGATTGCTCGCACAGGCGTACAGTTCACAGTCCGGAGCGAGCGCGCGTGCGATCGCGTGCTCGCGACCGCCACCGCCCACCAGCAGTACGGTTTCGACCATACTCAGAGACGGACCACAGAGCGGTGTAAAGGTTACTCAAGCGATTTCTCGACTACCCAACTTCGTGCATACGATCGATCGACCGATCGTGGCTACGACACCGTTGGCGGGTCGATCGTCGCTATGGCGATCGTCGGTGGGGGAGCATCGCTGCGACGATGGTCGGAGGGCGTTTGTCTTCGATGCACCGATCGTCAGGGCCCGTTTCGCCACCTGGAGAGCGCGTACGACCCGATCGCCGCGACGACGGGCACGGCGAGGACGACGGCGAAGACGATCGGCGTCACCGGCCGATCCGGATTCGACGGTGCGGTCGTCGCGGTCGGCGTCGGCGTCGTCCGTTCGTGGATCGTCAACTCGCCCGCGTCGGTGCCCGCGATCGAGATGTTGTACGTTCCCGTGACGGGAATGGTCGTCGTCACGCCGACCGTCCGCCGCTCGTAGGGGTCGAGCGAGACGGTCTCTCTCGCGAGTTCTCCACCCTCGATGTACACGACGACGTCGGTCGTAACCGGCTCTGCGATCGGGTTCTCCACGGTCGTCCGTACCACCACCTCCCCGCCGGATTCGATCTCGTCGTCGACGAGCGAGGCGTTCGAAAACGCCAGTGGGGGCTCCGTCCCAGCGGGGACGACGGCGGCGAACGTGCCGGGCGCGCCGAGTTCGATGTCGTACCCGTCAGCCGTCGGTTCGGCGGGGAGCGATCGCCCGTCCTCGAGGCGGACGAACCGAACCGCAGAGCGGTCGATATCGAACCGAGACTCGAACGCCGAATCGACGGCGACCGTCGCTCGCACGTCGTCGATCGCGTTCCGATCGGTCGTTATCGTGTGATAACTCACCACGTTCCACCCCTCGATCGCGTCGGCGTCGTCCGGAATCGAGTAGTCGACATCGACGGTCGCCTCTTCGATTGACGTGTCACTCCGAACGGTTACCGTCTCGACGCGCACTCGATCGTCCCGCTCGGACGCACCGGCGTCGAGTAAGACGGGCTGGCCGGCGGGGATCGATCGAACGGAGAGTCGGGTCAGTTCGTCCTCGTGGATCCGTTCGAGCGTCGGATCGGCGGTCGCGGGGTCGTGGCCGATCGTCGCCGGCTGGGGTGGAAAGCGCGCGCCGGGTTCGACGAGTTCGATCGTCCCGTTCGCGGCGGCGGTGAACGAGCCGTCCGAACTGGACGCGATGTGGACGTATTGGTACGTCCCCGACTCCCACTCCGAGAGCGTCTCCACTTCGAGCGTCGTCTCCCCGATCGTTGCCGGTTGGGCCGTCAGCGACGCGTCGAACGAGTCATCGCTCGTCGACGTCGGCGCGGAGCTGACGTGCGAAAGGAGGATTCCGAGTTCGGAACTGTGCGCCGCCGGCCCGTCGGTGAGCGGCGTGCCGTAGACGCTACTCGACCGGTGGGCGTCGATCGACCCCCGGACGCCGCCGGTGTTTCGAACGGCCACGTCGTCAGGTGACCGGAAGCCGAAAAACGGCCTCGGGTCGGGTTCGTATTCGATCGTCGTCGCGTTCGTCGTCCGCGGATCGTACACCAGTACGCTGTGATGCAGCGACGTGCCCAGCGGAGCGTCGACGTCGACAGTCACGTCGACCGTGTCCCCGAGCTCCGCGGCGAAGGGCGTCTCCACGGCCGCGTCTGTCGATCGAACGGCGACCGTGTCGACGCCGAGCACCCGAACCTCCCCGTCGATCGAGAGCCGCCCGCCGTCGGAAACCGACACGGAATCGCCCGCTTGCGATTCGATCACGTAGAACGCGTACATCCCGGGACCCTCGCCGTACGAATCCAGATTGTAGTACAGCGCCTCGGATCCGTCGGTATCGATCTGTCGCGCCGAGTGGTGGTCCTCGGGACGGAATACGTGCTCGAAGCTCGCTCTGACGTTCCGCCGTGGATCCGCGAGGAGTCCGGCGGCCCGCTCCGGTGAGACCGTCCCGGCCCCGTCGATCGCCGGATCGGTCGGCGACTCGAGTTTGGCCGCCAGCAGCGTCACGTTCGTCCCGGCGAATCGGCTCGTGTCGACGCCCGGCTGCGCCCGGTACTCGAACCGTACCATCGCGTCGTCGGCGAACACGAACGCGCCCGGATCGTTCGCCAGTCCGCTGAGTTCGCTTTGGTACACCGACACGTTTCGATCGAGCGTCGACGAGACGACCGTATCGTTCGCGTCGTCGACGGCGTCCGGATGTGTGGTGTGCAACGCCAGTGTCGCCCCCTCCCAGACGCTCACGCCGTTGCCGACGGTAACGAATCCGCCGTCGGGCGCGCTCGATTGGGCCGCCACAGGGGCCACGAGACTGCTTACCAGCAATAGTGTCAACACCACCGCGATCGCGCCCGTTCGACCCCTGAGACGTCCCGCGTCTCCCCGCGACGTCGATCGATCGGTGTCCCGGTGTCGGCTCGGAGGTCGGCGTCGTCGCCCGTCCCAGTGTCGGCCCGGTGGTTGGCGTCGTCGCCCGTCCCAGCGTCGGCTCGGGGGTCGGCGTCGTCGCCCGTCCCGGTGTCGGCCCGCGTACCGTCGTAGCTTCTGCAGCACGATCGATCGGTTCCCCACGCGTGGGCATTGTAACACACTGGATACCGTCGTGGTAGGAAACGACTTTTCGGCTCGAACCCGAACCGCTCGTATGGACGATCCAACCGCGAGAAACCGGCTCGCGTCGGCAGGCAGTCCCTATCTCGAACAGCACGCCGACAACCCCGTCAACTGGCAGCCGTGGGACGAGGCGGCACTGCTCGGGGCGGAGGCGCGGGACGTACCGATCTTCCTTTCGATCGGCTACTCGGCGTGTCACTGGTGTCACGTCATGGCCGAAGAGAGCTTCGAAGATCGGGCCGTCGCCGACCGACTCAACGAATCGTTCGTCCCGATCAAAGTCGACCGGGAGGAACGTCCGGACCTCGACAGCATCTACCAGACGATCTGCCAGCTCGTGGCGGGCGGTGGTGGGTGGCCGCTTTCGGTGTGGTTGACGCCGTCGGGAAAACCGTTCTACGTCGGCACGTACTTCCCCAAAGAACCACGACGCGGACAGCCGGGATTCATCCAGCTCCTTGAGGACATCGCGAACTCGTGGTCGGACCCCACCCAGCGATCGGAGATCGAAGCCCGTGCGGAGCAGTGGACCGATGCGATCGTCGATCGAGTCGAATCGACCCCCGACGTGCCCGACGGGATCGAGCGCGAACCGCCCGGCTCTGACCTGTTCGGCGAGGCCGTGCGTGCGGCCCGCCGCGGTGCCGATCGGGAGTTCGGCGGCTTCGGCACGAGCGGACCGAAGTTCCCGCAGGCCCGGCGGATCGAACTGTTGCTTTCGGCTGCGACCCGGGGGGAGGACGACGCGCTCGCGGTGGCGGTCGAATCGCTCGACGCCATGGCCTCAGGCGGGATGTACGACCACGTCGGCGGCGGCTTCCACCGCTACGCCGTCGATCGGGAGTGGACGGTACCGCACTTCGAGAAGATGCTCTACGACAACGCCGAACTCCCGCGGATCTACCTCCGTGCGTACCAGTACACCGGCGACGGGCGGTACGCCGATGTCGCCGCCGAGACGCTGTCGTTCGTCGAACGCGAACTTCGCGCGCCCGACGGCGGGTTCTACAGCACGCTCGACGCCCAAAGCGACGGTCAGGAGGGGGCGTTCTACGTGTGGACGCCCGAGGAGATCGAGGCGGTACTTTCCGACGCGGACGCGGCGCTCGTGTGCGATCGGTACGGCGTCACCGACGGCGGCAACTTCGAGGGGGGTACGACGGTTCTTACCGTCTCCCGATCGATCGAATCGCTGGCGGCGGCGTACGACGCACCCGAATCGGCGATCGAATCGCGATTGGCCGACGCTACGGCGGCGCTCTTTGCGGCGCGATCGGACCGCGATCGACCGGCGCGAGACGAGAAGATACTGGCAGGGTGGAACGGGCTCGCGATCTCGGCGTTCGCCGACGCCGGTGTGGTGCTGTCGTCGTCGTACGCCGAGACCGCCGCTGACGCGCTCGCTGCGATACGCGACGAGCTGTGGGACGGCGAGCGCATGCGGCTCAGCCGCCGGGTGATCGACGGCGCGGTCGCCGGGGAGGGGTATCTGGAAGACTACGCGTTCCTCGCACGCGGCGCGTTCGACCTGTATCAGGCGACCGGCGACGTCGAACCGCTGGCGTTCGCGCTGCAGCTTGCGGCGGTCCTCCTCGAGGAGTTCTACGATTCCGACCGGGAGACGCTGTATTTCACCCCCGAGGGCGGCGAGTCGCTCGTCGCTCGGCCCCAGGAGTTTTACGACCAGTCGACGCCCTCGAGTCTGGGCGTCGCGACGCGACTGCTGATTCAGTTGGACGGCTTTCGAACGGATCGACGCTTCGCCGAGACCGCCCGATCGGTGCTCGAAACCCACGCCGATCGGATCCGATCGAGCCCGCTGGAACACGTTTCGTTGACGCTCGCGACACTCGAACACGAGCGCGGGCCGACGGAGTTGACGATCGCCGCGGACGAACTGCCCACGGCGTGGCGAGAGACGCTGGCGGAGCGGTACATCCCGGGTGCCCTCCTCGCGCACAGACCGCCGACGGACGGTGCGCTTTCGGAGTGGCTCGATCGGCTCGGGGTCGACGAGGTGCCTCCGATCTGGGCGGGTCGAACGGCCGAGGAGGGACACCCGACCGTCTACGCCTGTCAGTCTCGAACCTGTTCGCCACCGCAGACCGATCTCCAGTCGGCACTGGCGTGGCTCAGCGGCGACCGGTCGTAGGGTCGATCGATCGTTCGTAGCGGCGGTCGATCGTTCGTAGCGGCGGTCGATCGTTCGTAGCGGCGGTCGATCGTTCGTAGCGGCGGTCGATCGTTCG
>JBNJFV010000037.1:7200-18140 GCA_051747145.1 Halobacteriota archaeon | reverse complement strand
CCACATCCTCGAACAGGTCGAGGCGATCTGCGATCGCGTCGGTATTCTCAACGAGGGCCGGCTCGTCGCGCTCGATAGCATCGACGGCCTCCGGACGGGCCTGGAAACCGACTCCCGACTGAGTGTGGCTGTCGATCGCGTCGACGAGATGCTGCTCGACACCGTCCGTGGGGTGTCCGGCGTGCGGACCGTCACTCGGGACGGTGACACGCTTTCTGTCGGCCTCACGCGGGAAGCGAAGCTGTCGACGCTTCGAACGATCGACGACGCTGGATACGACGTCGTCGACTTTTCGACTGACGAGTCGTCCCTGGAGGACCTCTTTGCGGCGTTCACAGCGAGCGATTCGACCCTCGAGAACGCCGAGTCGCGTGCTGTCGAATCACCGCCGGAGGTCGACCGATGACGTGGCGCTCCATCGC
This sequence comes from Halobacteriota archaeon, assembly GCA_051747145.1. GTDB lineage: Archaea > Halobacteriota > Halobacteria > Halobacteriales > Haloferacaceae > JBNJFV01. Next base: position 17,718 of record JBNJFV010000037.1, on the reverse strand, counting down.
ACGAAAGGACTTCGAGGACGCCGTCCAGTCGCGGTCGGTGTGGGGCCTGTCGGCGCTTTTCGTCCTCTATGCGGTCGTGATGACGTACGGGTACGCCGAAGTCCCCATCCTCGGCGGGATGGGCAATCCGACGCTCGGTGGGCTCGTGTTCTTCCTCGGCGGGGGTGTCGGATTGTTCATCTCGATCACTTCGATCGTCGTCTGCTATCGATCGATCGCCGGCGAGCGCGAACTCGGAAGCGTGAAGCTGCTACTCGCGTTGCCACACACTCGCTTTGACGTCCTGTTCGGAAAGGTCGTCGGCCGTACCGGAGTGTTGGTGCTCCCGTTACTCGTCGGGCTCGGCTCGGGGATCACGCTCGGCACGGTACTCATCGGTTCGGGGAGTGTTCGTTCGACAGTGCTATTTCTCGGGTGGACCGTGTTCTTCGCACTGGCGTACGTGAGCATTATCGTCGGAATATCCGCCATGACCGGCTCTACGACGCGGGCCGCAACGCTCTCTGTCGGGTTTTTCTTCTTCGTCGAGTTGTTGTGGGACGTGGTCCCGTTCGCGCTGCTTTTCGTCGTAAACGGGTTTTCTTTCCCCCAATCCCAGCCAGACTGGGTGTACATCGTTACGCAGATACCGCCCAGTGAGGCGTATTTCAGCGGTCTTCTCGCACTGTTACCCGATGTGTCACCCGGTGGCTCAGCGGCACAATCCGGCGGCGCGGACGCCTTCTACGCCGTCCCGGAACTAGGAATGGTCGTCCTCGTCGGGTGGTTGCTCGTTCCGCTCGCGATCGGCTACGTGACGTTCTCGCGAGCCGATCTCTGAGCGGTACCTACGGTGTTCGATGGCAGCTGTTGGGTTTCGGTGTTCGTCGAGAAGCCGTCAAACGCTCGATGATTGATGCGAAACCGCTGTACGGAACCAAGTGATTTTCGCGATCCATTCGAAACCGAGTGAGTTGCACGATCAATTCTGAGTTCGGGTGGCTGCTCTCCGGCGAATTCGCAACCGGGACGCAAAAGCGATTTCAGTCGATCGGTCGAATCGTAGAGTTCAGTACCACGACGATGCTGCTGAGCGCCATCGCGACGGCCGCGAACAACGGGTTCAAAAGTCCACCGACCGCCAGCGGGATCGCGATCGCGTTGTACAGAAACGCCCACCCGAGGTTCTGTCTGATCCGACGCTTGGTCCCGCTCGCGATCGAAAACACGGACGGCACCGAACTGAGGTCCCCGTCGACGACGATCGCGTCGCCGGCATCGGTCGCAAGTTTCGTCCCAGTTGCCATCGCGATGCCGATGTCCGCAGCCGCGAGCGCCGGCGCGTCGTTGCTTCCGTCGCCGATCATCGCGACGGTGCCCCGCGATCGGAGCCTGTGTACCGTCTCGGCTTTCGCTTCCGGCGGGACGCCCGCGAACACCTGATCGACGGCGTCGTGGTCCTCGAAGAGCGTCGTCGCAGCCTCGTCGTCGCCGGTGAGGACGACGATCTCGCGGTCGTCGACAGCGAGGGTGGAGACGACGCGCTCCCAGTCGGGTTTCGGTTCGTCGCCGACACCGACGACGCCCTGCACAGCTCCGTCCCAGCCGACGACGACGGGGACGGCACCGCGCTCACGGATGGACCTCGAGACTCGATCGACCCCGACGGAATCGGTCCACCCGTTCGCAAACAGGTCCGGATGCCCGACGAGAACGTCCCGCCCGTCCACGTCGCCGCGAACCCCGCGATCGAACACCTCGATTTCGTCCGCAGTCCACTCGGCAGTTCGGTACAGCCCACCGTCGGTGGTCGTCTCGGATGTGTCCCCGTCCGTCCGGAGCGTGGTCGTCTCGGGCGCGTCCCCGTCCGTCCGGAGCGGTGCCGCCGCCACGATCGCGTCGGCGATCGGGTGGCTCGAGGCGCGTTCGACCGTGGCGGCCGCCGCGAGGACCGCCCCCGGCTCGTCGGCGACCGTCTCGACGACGCGCATGTCGCCGCTCGTGAGCGTGCCGGTTTTATCCAGCGCGATCACGTCGACGTCCGTTGCGGCCTCGAAGACGGCTTCGGAAGCGACGACGATCCCGCGATCCGCAGCGGTTTTGACCCCCCGTGCGACCGCAAGCGGCGTCGCGAGGCCGAGTGCACACGGACAGGAAACGATAAGAACGGTCAATCCGACGAGTAGCGCCGTCGAAAACCCCGATCCGGTAGCGAGTAACAGCGTCGTTGTCGCCGCCGAGAGTACGATCACGAGCGGGACGAAGATCGTCGCCAATTTGTCGGCAAAGCGCTGTGCGCCCGGCGTCGTGCTTTGAATCTCCCAGAGGAGATCGACGATTCGATCGAGCGTGCTGGAGGCGTCCTCGTCGACGCGGATCGTGATCGGTTGGTCGGTGACGACCGTTCCACCCCGGACGGCGTCGCCCGGTCGCTTCGTTCTCGGGATCGACTCGCCGGTGACGAGCGCCTCGTCGACCGCCGCGACGCCGCTTTCGACGACGCCGTCGACCGGGATCCGATCGCCCGGCCGGACGACCAGTTCGTCGTCGGGTTCGAGTTCCGAAATCGGCACGGTCGAACCGTCCGGCCGTCGGGCCTCCGAGACCTGCGCGGAAGCGAGATCCGAGAGGAGATCCGACGCGCGTCGTTTGATGGTCGACTCGTAGTAGTTGCCCGCCGTGACGACGAGAATGATTGCGACGGTGACGTCGAAGTACAGGTCGGTGCGCCCCAGAACCATCGCGAGCGAGCTGTACCCGTAGGATCCGAAGGCGGCGAGGGAAACGAGCAGGTCCATGTTCGGACGACCTGCACGCAGGCTAACGTATCCGCCTCGAAGGATCGGATAGCCGGTGTAAAACAGCACGATCGACGTGAGCAGCCAGATCTGGGTGAACAGATACATCCCGTCGAAGCCGCCGAGATCGACGAGCGACTCGTAGCCGAAGTAGGTCGGATACAGAAACAGGACGTACCACATCATCGTCATCATCCCGAACAACCCGCCGCCGACGAGGAATTTTGCGACCTCGACGTCGCCTGTCGGCTCCGAATCTGACGCCGTCGATCGACGCCGGGCCGTGTACCCCATTCCGGAAACCAACTTCGGCAGTTCCTCGGGGGTGTGAACGTCCGGATCGTAGCACACTTTGAGCGTATCGGTCGCGTAGCTCGCGTTGACCGAGGAAATCCCGGGGGTCGAGGACGTCGTCACTTCCAAGAACGTTTCGCAGGTCGCACAGTGCATCCCTTCGACGCTGAGATACTCGTGTGCTGTCTCGTCGTCGGCCGACGCGGTCTGTGCTGTCTCGTCGCCGGTAAGCGCAGCGCGGATCGATCGATCGTCCGTCTCCGCACGGTCCGGATCGCCCAGCGCTCGCGTCACTTCGAGACAGCCACGACAGCAGAACTGTCCGTCTACATCCTCGTCGGTAACCGGCTCGTCGGGCGTGGGGAGATCACAGAGTGAGCACGAGGGCATAGGTCACCGAAGCGGGTCACAGTCGAACGCACGTGAGTGAGACACGTCTCGAGGAGGCCGGGTTACTGTCCCGACGGGATCGACCCGTTTCCATGTTCGATCGGTTTGAACGCCATGTACAACGATGCGGTGATCAACAGGACGTTGACCGCGGCGACCGTCGCGAGGACGTCCGGTTTGAAGAACAGATATCCGATGACAGCTGGCAAGGCGAGCAAGCTGATCAACGCGGCGTTTCGAGGTGATACCATTGAAACGGTATACGGGAGGTCCTCATATAAATGGTTTCGACGTTCTCACAGACCGGGAGATCGCCGAAGTTCTTATGGTGACTTTCATACAACACACGGTCATGTCTGAAGAGGCGGTACAGAACGAAATCAGCCACGACGAATTCGATCCGAAAGGAACGCTCGCGTTGATCCTCATATACTTCGCGATACTCGCGATTATGTGGGTGTTCATGTACTTCGTAGAGTTCCTCGGAAACGATCTCACCGTTATTGGATAATGCACGTACACAATTACGAAAAAATCTGGCTCGTGTTGGCGATCGTGTTGATCGCCGGGCTCATCACCACGATAACATACGGAGCGACCGCGATGGGTGTCGATATGGTGTCGGACGACGAGGAGCCGATCGACTCGAACGCCCTCGGCGACGACCCTCGGTTCGACGATCCGCGGGTCGAACAGGTCGGTGAAAACGAGTACGAAGCGTACGTGATCGCACGGCAATTCGTCTTCCAACCGGACCCGATCGAGGTGCCCGCAGGGAGTACGGTGACGTTCTACCTCACCTCGGCGGACGTAATACACGGGTTCGAAGTGGCGGGGACGAACGCCAACGTAATGGTCGTCCCCGGTGAGATATCGAAGATCACCGTCGAAATAGACGAACCAGGCGAGTATGGAATCGTCTGTAACGAATTCTGCGGGCCTGCTGGACACCACGAAATGGAAGGGAAACTGATCGTCGTTCCGGAGGACGAGTTCGAACTCGAAGGTGATTCGAATGAGTGAGGCGGCGTTTTACGAACGGTATCCGGCTGAATCGAAGATCGTTCGATCGAGTTTCTGGAGCGCCTTTATCGCGCTCTTTCTCGGCGGCGTATTTGGATTGATCCAAGCGCTACATCGCACGGACATCCTCAGAATCATCTCCTCGGAACGATACTACACCGTACTCACAGCGCACGGGGTATTGATGGTGGTTTCGTTCACCATCTTTTTCCTCGTCGGGGTATTCACGTGGGCGACGGTCAGAAGTCTAGACAGACCACTGGAGGACATGCGATTCGCCTGGGCGTGGTACGGCTTGATGGTGCTCGGGACGCTCATGGCAGTAGTGGCGATCCTCGGTGGGTTCGTTCCGTCGTTCGGGATCAGTGCGGACGTGCTCTTTACGTTCTACGCACCGATGCAAGCACATCCGTTGTTCTACGGGGGCCTCGCCGTGTTCCTCATCGGAACGTGGCTTGCGGGCGTCGACTGGTTCCGATCGTGGTGGGCGTGGAAACGCGAGAACCCGAACGAACGGATACCGCTCCAGACGTTCATGGTGCTCACGACGATGTTGATGTGGTACATCGCGTCGATCGGTATCACGATCGCCGTCGTGGTGTTTTTGCTCCCGTGGTCGCTCGGCATCTTCGACGAAGTGAACGTCCTCCTGACGAGGACGCTGTTTTGGTTCTGGGGCCACCCGGTCGTGTACTTTTGGCTGATGCCGGCGTATCTCCTCTGGTACACCGTCCTTCCGGAAATCGCTGACGGACGGCTGTTCAGCGATCCGCTCGCGCGAGTCGTCTTCGTGTTGTTCCTGTTGCTTTCGACACCCGTAGGGATCCACCACCAGTACGTCGATCCCGGAATCGCAGAAGGGTTCAAGTTCATCGCGATGACGAACACCATGTTCCTGTTGCTGCCGAGCCTGTTGACGGCGTTCACCGTCGTTGCGAGCATCGAATACGGCGCGAGGCGTCGCGGCGGGACCGGGCTGTTCGGATGGCTCCGGGCGCTCCCGTGGCGAAATCCGGCGTTTACGGGCATGACGCTCGCGGGACTGATGTTCGCGGCAGGTGGATTCAGCGGCATGATCAACGCCGGAATGAACATCAACTACCTCGTCCACAACACCCTGTGGGTTCCGGGACACTTCCACCTCACCGTCGGGACGGCGGTCGCACTGACATTCATGGCAGCCACCTACTGGCTGTACCCGCAAGTCAGCGGCAAACGGATCTTCAGCCGACCGATCGCGCTCGCACAGGTGATCATCTGGTTCGTCGGGATGGCGTTGATGTCAAACGCGATGCACGTCGCAGGACTGTTCGGCGTTCCGCGACGGACTGCAGAGCCGCAGTATGCGGGATTCGATTTCGTCCCGACATTCGGAACGATAACCGAATTCGATCTGCAACTTGCGATCGGTGGGACGCTGTTGTTCATCTCGCTCGCACTGTTCGTCGGAAATATGCTGCTTACCGTCGGGAATCCGAAACAGACGGGGCTTGGACAGCCGCTGTCACCGGCGTTGTCGGGGCCCGAGGACTCACCCGCGATACTCGACAACATCAAGCTGTGGACCGCGATCGCCCTCGTTCTGGTCGTGTTAGCCTACACGCTCCCGCTTGCGAGCATCGTATCCCGGGGCGGATTCTTCGGTCCCGGCGTCGACGCGGTTCCGTTGGTGATCGAATCAGTCGTCGGCGTGCTGGCGCAGTACAGCGCAGTACTCACTGACGTGCTCGTGGAGGTGCTCGGATGACCGCAACCTCGAGAGCGGGGATCTTGATCAGCGGCGCCGTGGCGTTCGTGATCCTGTGGGAGTTTCGGAGTGCCGTCGGGTTGTTCTTCGGGACCGAACTCAATCCCGTCGCGTACATCCTCGTGTCGCTCGTCGTGATTACGTCGATCGCCGTCGGGCTCGAAATCGGCGTGATCGGCCGATCGACGGAACCAGATGACGCCTCGACGGATGGCGGACGGAAAAGCTGAGATGGACTGACGCCCCATCGCAACTATGAGTACGGAGCTCGTTGGAACGATAGCCTTCGCCGTTGGCGCAGGTCTCGCCACGTTCTTTTCGCCCTGTGCGTACGCGTTACTGCCGGGGTATCTCGGGTGGTATCTCGGTTCGGTCGGTACCGAAACCCGGTCGCTGGCTCGTGACGTTCTGCGGGGGCTTTCCGCGGCGGTCGGCGTCGGAGGGGTCTTTCTCGCCTTGATCGGTCTGGTCTCAGCGATCGGCGAAGCCGTCGAACCGTGGCTTGGGACGCTCGAACTGTTGACCGGCGTTGCACTGATCGGATTTGGACTCCTGTTACTGGCGGGGGTATCCTCAGGGTGGCACCTCCCATTGCCGGCACATCGTGGCGGACTCGCAGGATTTGCAGCCTTCGGAGCCGTGTATGCGATCGCCGCCGCAGGGTGTGTGGCGCCGCTTTTTCTCGCCGTCGTCATTCAGGCGCTGAGTATGGGGCCGATCGAAACCGCCCTGACGCTGGGATCGTATGGAGCGACCGTTGCCGGGATGGTGCTTGCGACGACCATACTGATCTCGGTGGGCTACGAGTTCAGCACGGGCCGACTGACCCGTGTTTCGGTGTACGCTACACGGATCGGCGGGGCGATCCTCGTCGTCGCAGGATTCGGGCAGTTGTATCTCGTAACTGGATGACCGATCGGCTCGACGCCGGATGACCGATCGACCCGGCGGTCGGGAACGTAAGCCGCGTCAAGTACCCGATTTATCGGTGGAGAAGACGAATATCCCGTTGCGGTTCACGCCCGTATGCTGTCGATCAACTCGCGGTCGATCGCGGTCGCTTCGAGCACCGATCCGCCGTACTCGGCGGCAAACGCGTCCGCATCCGCTTGGTCCCCGAACGGGATCACGTCGTTTCCCATCGCCCCCAACACGTCGCTGCCGGCGACGACGAATAGATCGGCCTCGTCGCTGTAAGTCTCCGGACCGAAGTGTGCCGAAATAACGGGTCGAGAATCCCCCGAGACGGTGTAAGAGAGCTTGCTGTAGTCTGTGAGATACGTGACGATCGACGTCCACCCCTCCTCCTCGCGATCGAACCGATACGTGTACGTGCAGACGCCGCTGCAGAACCACGCCGGACCGTCGCGATCGGCGGGGCGATCGCCCTCGAAATACACCTGCCCGTTCGGCCCGGGGTGTTCGCCGATCACCATCCCGCACTCGTCACACGCCTGTCCGTCGTCGAGCGCGACCGGTTCCGGTGCCGATTCGGCGTCACCGAGACAGCCGGCGATCGCCACGACAGCGGACGTCCCGATACCCCGCAGTACGGTTCGGCGCGTTCGATCGCCGTCCCCCGATCGTCGCCGGTGGATCATGTACGTACTACGTCGACGAACGGTATAATCCGTCTGGTACGAGGGTACAACGCGATCGCGAGACGCGAATACAGTCGCCATACCCGAGACTACCACCACCTCCAGGATGACCCCGACTCGTGACACCACATCCGGTTTGTGGCCGCAGCTTCGATGGGCACACCACAGCATTCATTCGTATCGGTCGCAGAGTGGGTACTAATGCACCGTCGATCGTATCTCCGCACTGTAGGAGCGGGTGCCATCGCGACGGCCACGGCGGGGTGTCTCGGCGGGCTGTTCTCCTCCGGGGCGGAAGGCACCGTCCTGAGCGAGCCCGAAGACCAGCTGGCAGAAAGCAGTTCGCTGGCGTATCCGGCCTACGGAGAGCCGTTTCCGGACGTGACGCTTCCGGACCCGTTTCGTGAGGAGCCCATCCGGACCGGATCGATCGAGAAACCGTTCGTCTGTACGGCATTTTACGCGTTCTGTCCGGCCGAGTGTTACCTGCTTTTGAGTTCGTTCGCGAACCTGCAGGCGACCCTCCAGGAGGCGGGTCGCCTCGACGACGTCAAACTGCTTGCGATCACGTTCGATCCAGAACGCGACACCCGCGAGGAACTGGAAGCACACGCCGACCTGATCGGCGTACAACACACCCACGAAAACTGGCACTACCTCAGACCGACCGACGAGGCGGAAGCGAAGGCCGTCGTCGAAGACGAACTGGGGTTGGCCTTCGAGAAGGTCGAAGGCGGAGACGCCTACGACTTCAACCACCTCACGATAACGTTCCTCGTCAATCCCGACGGCGTCGTCGAACGCGCCTACAGAGGCGATCGACTCGACGTCGAGCGCGTCAGTACAGACATCGAATCGATCGTATCGGCGTACGAATAGCGGCCCGCCTCCGTAGATACAGATGATCCCCGCCCAAACGTGTACCGTGCCAGGATCGACGGGTGCGTTAGACGGCGGTGTCGTCGGCCTCGGCGTGTTCTTCCTCATCGGCCTCCTTGGCGGGGCACACTGTCTCGGGATGTGTGGCCCGCTGGTGACGACGTACGCCGATCGAATGCGGGCCAGCGAGTCGACCGATCGTCGCGGGACGCTCTCGGTTCGACAGGTCCGGCAACACGCGCTTTTCAACCTCGGGCGCACGGCGAGCTACGCGCTCATCGGCGGGCTGTTCGGACTTGCGGGATCTGTCGTGTTCGTGTCGGCAGGACAGCTCACGACCGTGGTCCGGGAGGTGAACATCGTCGTCGGCGCGACGATCGGCGTGCTCATAATCGCCACGGGCGTGACGTATCTTTTCCGTGGGCGAACGCTCACCCTCCCGGGAGAATCGATGCTGACGCCGATCACCGGATGGGTCCAAACTCGGCTTTTCAGCCGGATCGATCGATACGTGGGCGGGCCGAAGATCGTGGGCCTCGGCGCGTTGCACGGGTTGCTCCCCTGTCCGATCCTGTATCCGGCGTTCCTGTACGCGTTCGTCCAGGCGTCGCCGATCGCGGGCGTGGCCTCGCTCGCCGCGTTGGGGTTCGGCACGATCCCCTCGCTGTTCCTGTATGGAACGTTGTTTCAATCCCTCAGCGTCTCGACGCGAACGAAACTGCATCGACTGCTGGGGGTTGCGTTCGTCCTGCTGGGGTACATTCCGCTCCAGCACGCGCTGATGCTCGTGGGTATTCCGCTTCCGCATCCCCACATTCCGTTCTACCAGCCGATTTGATCCCGTCTACGAACCGCGTGACACTTGTTCGTGCACCACCAATCTGTCCCAATGAAACGGCGCGACCTTCTCGCCGGGGCGCTGGGTGCGACCGTATTGACCGGTGGTGCGTACGTCGGGACGCAGGGTCTTCCAGGACGGCGACGTGAGACGATCGACCCGGTGACGATCGAGACGCTCGAGGCGACCGGCAGCGAGGGTGGAACGCTCACGGTTCCGATCGACGGCGAACCCGCGGTCATCGAGGTGTTCGCCACGTGGTGTGACGTGTGCAGCGACTTCATGCCCGCGCTTGCGGCGGCTCAGGAAACGTGGGGGGACGACGTCAGGTTCGTCTCGGTCACGAACGAACCAGTCGGGTTCTCCGTGGAGGTCGAGACGGTCCGGACGTGGTGGGACGACCACGACGGCGCGTGGTCGGTCGGTGTCGACACCGATCTGTCACTGACCAACGCGCTCGACGTGTCGAACATTCCAACGACGGTCGTGTTCGATCGGTCTGGGGCCGTTCACTGGCGGGACGTTGGGGCAAAATCACCCGAAGAACTGAGTGCGATCCTCGAGGAAGTCGCGTGACTATTTTCATTCACTGAGAAACGTCGGCCCCAGTTATGCACGTGTGGGAGCAATTACTACTCGAAATGAGTCAACGAATGCAACGAGTGAACGTTCGGTCTTCGACGGTGTCACTGTTCGACGTGATCGCGGCGGTGTTAGTTGCGCTTTCGCTGGCAATCGCGGGGGTGGTCGTTGTGCTCTCGTTCGACCTCCTTGCGATCAGTCCGGGGGCTGTGAGTGGACTCACGCTCAGTCCGGTGGTCTCGATACTCGCACTCGTCGTCGTCTACGGCGTGTATCGAGCGACGATAGACACGTCCCGTAGCGGAGAATAGCCGACATTCCATTTTCGATCGGAGCGATACGTCGATACGTTCCGGTCCGGTTCGACAGCTGAAGCTTTACCACGGG
>JBNJFV010000037.1:0-7100 GCA_051747145.1 Halobacteriota archaeon | reverse complement strand
AGCTTTACCACGGGGGGTGCCGAACGGTACGCACACGAGTAGATGATAGTAACACCGTACGACGGGTCCGTGTTGGCGGATCTCGCGTTGCGACGCGCGATCGCACTCGGCGATCGACTCGAGCGGCCAGTTCTCGCGGTGACCGTCGTCCCGCACGAGAACGAAGCGTACGCCAGACAGAAAGGGTGGGTCGACGAGGACGAACCGTTCCGATCGGCGACGATCAAAGCCCGACTTCGCGAGCGAATCGAGGAGGTCGATCCGGACGTCGACTTCGAGTACGTCCCGATCGGCCGACACTCGCCGGCCGGCCAGATCGCAAACCGGATCCGGCAGTTCGGTCGATCCAACGACGCGTCCATCGTCGTCGTCGGGAGCGAAAACGCCGGCCACGTCGTCTCCGGGCTCGCATCTATCGGGGCAAAAGTCGCCGCGGAAGACGCCTACGACGTGTACATCGTGCGTCCGGAATCGGTTCCGATTTGATTCTCGACGAACGGAGAATCCGACGAGCTAGTCGAACTCGAGCGCCCGGAGTACGTCGTCTATCTCCGACTCGGTGTTGACTGCGTGCACCGAAATTCGTATCGCGTCCATCGCGTCGATCGATCTGACGACGATACCCTCGGTGTTCAGCTGTTCGACGGTCTCCTCGGGATCGTCTACGTCGATCGTGACCAGGCCGGATTCGAACTCGCGGGGGCTCAACAGTCGCTCCGCCGGGATCGAATCTTTGAGCTTTTCGGTCAACGAACCGATTCGCGTTTCGATCGTGGAGACGCCGACGCGGTCGATCGCATCCATCGCCTCGACGAGGCCCACGTGGGGGGCCAAATTTCTGGTTCCGAGTTCGAAGCGCGCGGCCCCCTGTTTGTACTCGTAGGGATCTGCGAGTGGGTCCGTGACGCTCCGATAGCCGATCGATCGGGGCTGTAACTCGGCGGCGATCGACGAGTCGACGTAGAGGATTCCCGCACCCCAGAGGCCGAGCAGCCACTTGTGTCCCGCTGCGACGACCGCGTCGGCCCCCCAGTCGCGTACGTCGAGGTGGGTTTGTCCGGGGACCTGCACGGCGTCGACGAGGACGAAGGTGTCGTGCTCGTGGGCGATCTCGGTGAGCGTTTCGACGGGGAGTTCGGTGCCGTGCGTCCACGTGATCGCGCTGAAACAAACCAAGCGAGCGTCTTCGACGGCGGATTCGTACTGCTCGAGGTCGATCGTTCCCGCCGACGTTTCGACGACGCGAACATCGACACCGTCCGATCGCAGCCGCTCCCAGGGAAGGACTCCCGCCGGATGTTCGAGATCGGTCCGAACCACGACGTCACCGGGCTGCCAGTCGATCGCTCCCGCGACGCGGTTGATGCCGTCGACCGTGCTGTTCGTCAGCGCGATCTCCTCGGCGTCCGCACCGACGAACGAGGCGACCCGTTCTCTGAGGCGTTCATAGCGGTCGAACGCGAACGGATACATCCCGTCCTCGAGAGGTGCGTCGTACTCGTGTGCTTCGAGCACGGCCTGGGCTGCCTCCACGACGTATTTGGGGCTCGGACCGCTCGCGCCCGTATTGAGATACGTCGTTTCGGTAAACGCCGGCACGTCCGCTCGGAGTTCGAGTGGCGTCATCACGCGACGTTCCGATCGATGAGCGCCCGAATCTCGTCTTCCGGTTTGAATCCGACGGCCTTTTCGACCGCGTTACCGTCGACGAACAGCGTCATCATGGGTATCCCCCGAACGCCGAAGGCGGCCGCCAACTGCTGGTTCTCGTCGACGTCGACCTTCGCGACCGTGACGTCGGTGTCGGCTGCGATCGTCTCCATCACGGGCGAAAGCATCTTACACGGCCCACACCAATCGGCGTGGAAATCGACGAGAACGCCCTCGGACGCGTCGACGAGCTCGTTGAGGTGTCGTTCGTTTTTTACCTGGACCGGTTCGGTGTACGTCGGTGTTTCGTCCGTCTGACTCATATTCACTCGTTCGCCCGTCACCGTTATTAATATTGTGATCTGTGCACAATATATTCGGTCGGCGACGATCGGTGGCCGAAAAACGCCGTACAAAAGCGTCGTGTGTGATCAGTTGTTACCTGCGATCGTGCGCAACACCGGTTTGCTGACCGCGTCCGTGAGGACACCGTATGCCCCGTACAGGAGGAGCGCCTCGACGAGCACGAACGCCATCACGGCGATCGCCTGTACGGACGGGCTCAATCCGCCGAGTTCGATCATATCTCCACCTCGAAAGCCGACAGTATTGTTCCAATCATGGGTTTCTGCTCGGTTCGGAGTATGGCGTTCGGGTTGATAACAGTTTTGGGTTGTCCACACAATATAGCTCATTCCGGCGTCAATTATGCGATGCTCCACGGCGACGATCTCGCGGCGCTCCTCGGCGGCGATCTCGCGACCCTCCACGGTGACTGTCTCGCGACCCTCCACGGCGGCGAGCGTCCGCCCATCGACACCATTTATCCGCCCCCGAATGCATTTGCAGCTATGGCGTTCGAACGGATTCTACTCGCAACAGACGGCAGCGAGGGCGCACAGTGTGCGGTCGATACGGCTGTGTCACTCGCCCAGGACACTGGTGGAACGTTGCACGCGGTATACGTGATCGAAACCCGGACCGAATACGACAACGACATCGTCGATCCGGACGTTATCCGATCGGACCTTCGACGAGTCGGAGAGCGTGCACTGGGGGACGCAGAAACAGCCGCAGATGCGGCGTCGGTTCCCGTTCGAACGTCGATCCGATCGGGCGTCCCCCACGAGGAGCTACTGGCGTACGGTTCCGAACACGACATCGACGCAATCGTTGTCAGTTCGCGGGGGTCCACCGGGTTGAAACGTGCGTTGCTCGGGAGCACGGCCGACGCACTGATACGACACAGTACGATTCCGGTGGTTGTGTCTCCACTGGATGAACAGGTCCGTACCGAGTGAGGAGATAGTACGCGTGACCACACGAAAACGTCAGCGAATGGAGAACCGACTCAGTCGGCGTTGACCGGGCGTGGCCGATCGGTCGGTGACGCACTTCGCCAGCGTCCCTGCAGATACGCGCCGACGAACATGCCGACGATGGCGACGAGGATCGGATAGTTACCGATTCCGACGCTCGCGTAGGCTGCCCCCGGACAGATGCCCGATAGTCCCCAGCCGACGCCGAAGATCGATCCGCCGATGAGGACGTTCCGATCGAGCGATTTGAGTCGTCGGGCGTACTGTTTGCCGGTCAACGGTGCCCGTCCGCCGAGCCGACTGGCGATCGTAAACACGACTCCGGTGACCGCCGCGGCACCGAACATGACGAACAGGAGGCCGAAGTCCGCAAAGTGCAGGAAGTCGAGGACGACTTCCGGTTTCGCCATGTTGCTGTAACCGAGCCCGAACCCGAACAGGAGCCCGCCGAGGACGACAAGCGGCATGAACGCCGGGTGGCGTCCGCTCATGGGCTCACCCCCAGCGCCATCACCAGCTGGGCGGTTCCGATCGCGACGACGAGGAACGTCACGACGCCGACGATCGAGGTTCGTGAGGCGGATCCGATGCCGCAGACGCCGTGTCCCGACGTACACCCTTTACCGACGCGCGTCCCGATACCGACGAGGACGCCGCCGACGAACAGCCGCCACAGCTGGACGTCGGTAGTCCAGATCCCGTCCTGGAACGCGAGGGCGTACACAGCGGCCCCGGCGACCGTACTGAGCGCGAAGACGACCCGCCAGTCCCGCGACGCCCGATACTGTTGGAACCGAGCCCGGCTCGACACGTACGAGAGTGTCGATTCCAGTGACGTGCTCGCCCCTGCGATGATACCGGTCCCGAGGTAGATCACCGCAACCCCGAGTCCGACGAAAAACCCCCCGATCGCATAGCGGGAGATTCCATTGGGAAACAGTTCCCCAACGGGTATCGACTGGAGTAGTTCGATCGTCACGGCTGTCGTAAGCACGGGTTTATTCCTCAGTCAGTGCGCCCTGACTGGCCGCGCAGTTGTTGGGGCCCAGTTCGAGCGTGAACGCTTCCTCGTCGTCGGCGCTTTGTTGACCCAGGTTGGTCGCGATGATGTCGACGTAGTTTGACGGACGCGGCGGCATGTCCGAGAGGATGAGATCGACGAAGTCGTCCTCGTCCATCCGGAGGGCCTCCATCGAATCGACCAGCTCGCCGATCGGCGCGGTGTAGGTGTCGTCGGCTGCGGGTTCGGCCGCGCCGCTGAAGTGCGCCCCGCCGATGAGCACGTCGTCCTCGAGCGTGAGAACCCGGTTCTGTAGCGAATCGTACAGCATCCGCGCGGCTTCCGGCGCGCCGTCGTCGCCCTCTTCGAGGTCGGGACGTGCGACGCTCTCGGTGAAGAGTCCGTCACCCGTCGCGAGCAAACTGTCGCCGATGAGGTACGACGTCATGCCGGAAGTGTGCCCGGGGGTGTAGACGGTCTCGATCGTGACGTCGCCGACGTCGAACTCGTCGCCGTCTGCCGCGA
Organism: Halobacteriota archaeon; assembly: GCA_051747145.1. Lineage (GTDB taxonomy): Archaea > Halobacteriota > Halobacteria > Halobacteriales > Haloferacaceae > JBNJFV01. Next base: position 2,606 of record JBNJFV010000037.1, on the reverse strand, counting down.
GTGTCATCTCGTCTGCGTAGGTGACGCCCCGATCGACCGATGCGTCTGGGATGACGCCTTCGACGCCGTGGTCGGCGAGCGATCGGACGCCGCTGATGTGGTCGGCGTGGATGTGCGTGTCGATCGCGTAGGTGAGTTCGACGCCCAGCTCCTCGGCGTCTTCGAGGTAGCGATCAGTGAACGCGCGGAGGGGATCGACGATCGCCGCCTCGTCGCCGTCGTAAACGAAGTATCCCAGACAGCCGCTGGAGGGTCGCTGATACTGCAGGAGCGTCCCTGGACCGTCGTAGTTGCTCACTTCGACGGCGTCGTAGATCCGCGCCCAGCCGTTCATTCCGTCAGCCAGGTTGTCCGCGTCAAAGCCGTTCTCGATCAGCTTGCCAGCGACGTACTCGCTTGCACCACCCTTCGCGCAGACGACGGTGATGTGTTCGTCTTCGGGGAGCTGATCTAACACCGCATCGTCCACCTCGTCTTCGAGGAATTCGAAATACGGTACGTTGATAGAGTCGACGGACGGACCGTCGATTTTCCAACTGTCGTAATCAGATTCCATCCGGACGTCCAGAAGCGTCACGTCCGCTTCGGCGTCGATGGACGCTTTCAGCGCTTCGGGTTCGACTGCTTCGATCGGTACGTCCGGTGATGGAAAGTCCATTTCGCTCATCTACAGTAATGCATATATTGCACAATTATAAAAGAGTTGTGTACTTCGGGCAAGACTGATATGGTATGACAAACAATAGTTGGGTGCGAACAAAACGGGGACTGTACTCGGTGCGAGGATGGTGATCGGGTACGGTCACTGGTACACGACACACAATACTCACGAGGGTTCGCTACAACACGAGCGCGGGAGTTCCCCTGCCACACCTACATGCGGATGTAACCTGCCACACCCGCGTGGGGATACACCACCCGATCGGTTGGGGTGAAGAACGCGTTCGGTCCCACGTTGAAGACCACGAGCGGCCCCACAGTCCCACGTTGAAGACCACGTGCGGCCCCACAACGAAGAACACGTGCGCACGCACGCGAGACCAACGGTTAAAAGCAAACAGATGTGAATAGCAATCAGACGTAAATAGCAATCAGACGTGAAACGCAAACAGATCCCGTTGAAACCGCAGGACAGACGTCCGTCGTCGTCGACACCACACACGGTCACATCGAACCGTCGCCGTCCGTATATACGACCACCGACTCAAATGAACCTATGCAACCACTGGACCACCTCCGATCGATCGAATCGTCGACGTTCAGCGACCAGTTGATGACGATTCTTCGACAAGACACCGCGAACCCACCGGGGAAAACCGAATCGACAATCGACTGGCTGCAGTCGTGGTTCGAGGATCGAGACGTCGACACGACGCGGATAGCGCCGGATCCGAGGAAGCCGAACCTGCTTGCGACCGTCCCGGGCGAAACTACCGAAACGTTACTGTACAACGGTCACGTCGACACGGTTCCCTACGAGGCGACCGAGTGGGAGTTCGATCCGCTGGGCGAGCGCGTCGGTGAACGGGTGTACGGCCGCGGCGCGACGGACATGAAGGGGGCGATCGTTTCGATGCTGCTTGCGGTCGATTCGTTTTTCGAAACCGACACCCAGCCCCCGGTGACGTTGCAATTCGCATTCGTGAGCGACGAAGAGACCGCGGGAGACGCCGGGCTCCCCGCCGTCATCGACTCGGGGGCGTTGGACGCGGACGCGTGCGTCATCGGGGAGACGACGTCGACCGCTGGCCGATACGCCACGACAGTCGCCGATCGCGGGAGCATCTGGCTCACGCTTGAAGCCGCGGGGCACGCAGCCCACGGATCGCGACCGGTGCTCGGCGCGAACGCGATCGATCGGCTCTGTGAGGCGCTCGCGGTGCTCCGACGGCGACTTCCGAGCCGGACGCTGCAGATCCATCCGGACGTCGAGCCCATCGTCGAGGAGTCGATCGCGTACTACGACGCCACGATGGGAGCCGATGCGGCGAGCGACTTGTTCTATCATCCGACCGTGAACGTCGGGACGATCGCCGGCGGCGAGAGCGTCAACACGGTTCCAGATAGCGCGCGGGCGCGCGTGGACGTCCGCTTGACCGCCGCGGTCGAAACGCCAGCCGTCCTCTCCGACATCAGATCGTGTCTTGCAGCGTTCGAAGGTATCGAAATCGTCGACGTGAGCTGGAGCGTCGGGACCTACGAACCGATCGAGAGCACCCTCGTCGACGCCGTGACCGAGGCGATCGAAACGACTGTCGAGACGAGAGCGTATCGACGAAGCGCGACGGGCGGGGGCGACGCGAAGAAACTGCGAAACGCGGGGATACCTACGGTCGAGTTCGCCGCGGGCACCGACACGGTTCACGCGGTGGACGAATACACCACGATTGCCGACATGCGAACGAACGCGGAAGTCTACCTCAGGCTTCCCTCGATTCTCCCAGCAAAGTGGACCGCGAACCCCCGGCGATCGACCGATCGAGATAGTCCGACACCGGACGATACCACCTCCCAGCGTACCGACTGAACAGGTATTGTGCAACACAAACATTATTATCGGTGCGGACCGATACTCCACGTAGAGATGGCCAAATCAGTCACTGAAA
>JBNJFV010000036.1:16574-18553 GCA_051747145.1 Halobacteriota archaeon | reverse complement strand
CTGTGAGCTCATTGTTATATTACGCCTCCGTCTCCTCGGCGAGCGTGTCTTTGATTCGCGTTGCGAGTTCGTCGGCCTTGAAACGCACACCGGTATACTTGTTGATCCGATCGACCCGGCGGAGCGTGTCGTGTTCGACGACGTCGGCGAACTGACCGGTGTTGTTACACTCGACGACGACGACGGTGTCGGCCGCCTGTACAGCCTCGGTCAGATCCGGGCGCGGGAAGAGGTACGGGACCGAGATGACGCGGACGTCGATGCCCTCGTCCTCGAGGATGTCGAGCGCTTCCACGAGCGCGCCCTCGTTGGACCCCCACGAGATCACGAGATCGTCCGCGTCGGCGTCGCCGAACTCACGCGGCGAGAAGTCCTCGCGCTCGCGGGCGGTTTCGACCTTGCGGTTTCGCTTGTCGACCTGCTCGACGCGCATCTCGGTGCTTTCGGTCCGTCGACCCAGTTCGTCGTGTTCGAGGCCGGTCGACATGTGCGCGCCGCCCGCCGTGCCGGGTGCGGCTCGCGGGCTGATCCCGTCGTCGGTGAGGGCGTGCGGTTTGAAGTGCCCCGAGGCGTCCTGCCACTCGGCGATGTCGTCCTCGTCGACGAGCTTGCCGCGATCGATCTCGACGGCGTCCATGTCGAACGCCTCCGGCGGGTACGTCTGTTCTGTGACCGCGAGCGCGAGGTCCGCCGCCACGTAGACGGGGACGTTGTACTTCTCGGCGAGGTTGAACGCCTCGACGGTCTTCCAGAAGCACTCGTCGATCGACGTCGGCGCGAGGACGAACCGCGGCACCTCGCCGTGGCCGCCGTACAAAAGCTGGTTGAGATCGCCCTGCTCCTGTTTGGTCGGCATCCCGGTCGAGGGGCCCGATCGCATGACGTCGACGATGACAAGCGGCGTCTCGGAGGTGGCCACGAGGCCGAACGTCTCGGTCATGAGGTCGATGCCGGGACCGGACGTCGCGGTCATCGATCGCGCACCCGCCCGAGCCGCGCCGAGTGCGATGTTGATCGCCGACAGCTCGTCTTCGGCCTGGACGACCTGGCCGCCGTAGCGCTCGATCCGGCCGACGAGGTACTCCATCACGTTCGTCGCCGGCGTGATCGGGTAACCGGCGTAAAACCGGCAGCCTGCGGCGAGCGCGCCCATGCCGATCGCCTCGTCGCCGTTGAGCAGGACGTAGTCGTTGTCGGTCGTCTCCAGCTCGTAGTCGAACTCGTGGTCGTACTCCTCGCCGACGAAATCACGGCCGAGGCGGGCGGCCTCTTTGTTGTTGTCGACGAGCTTCTGGCCCTTGTCGCCGAATCGCTTCTGGAGCGCCGAATCGAGGTTCTCGATCGGGAACTCGGAGACGGCACACGCCGCACCGAGCGCGACGACGTTGCGCATGATCGCGCCGCCTGCGTCCTCAGCGAGCGACTTAAGCGGTACGTCCAGGCCGATCATCCCCTCTGGGATCTCGACGTCCGCCATCGTCGTGCGCTCCCCGTCGTAGATGATAACCGAGCCATCGTGCAGCTCATCGAGGTTCTCCTCGATCGTGCGCGGCGTCAACGCGATGAGCACGTCGAGTCGATCCACGACGCTCTGGACCTGGTCGACGGACGTGCGGACCTTGTACGCCGTGTATCCGCCGCGGATACGGGACGCGAAGTCCTTCGAGGTAAACACGTGTCTCCCAGCCCGAGAGAGCGCCTGAGCGAATATTTTCCCTGTAGAGTCGATCCCATCGCCGGCTTCCCCGCCGATGGCCCAGTTAAAGTCCGCAGGCATGCGTATCGTACGAACCTTCCGGTGGACAAATCAAAAGCCTTCTGAAAGGGGTCGCCAACAAGAACAGTACGGTCCGGCAATATATGTTCGAAGAATTGGACTATCGTCTATTTTCGACGCCAAATTCGAGTGTAGAACGGACGATTGCCCAACGATTCGAGGGTCGGACGGTAGTTTCTCTCGGTTCGCGATCGATCGGAGA
>JBNJFV010000036.1:7587-16474 GCA_051747145.1 Halobacteriota archaeon | reverse complement strand
CGGTCGCGTCCACCACAACGCGATCGATCGGAGACGGTCGCGTCCACCACAACGCGATCGATCGGAGACGGTCGCGTCCACCACAACGCGATCGATCGGAGACGGTCGCGTCCACCACAACGCGATCGATCGGTGGTAGTAATCTCTACCGTAATGCGATCGGACAGTGACCGGTCTTCGAGCCGCAACGCGATCGGCCGCGACGACGGCACAGGAGAGTAACGCCCTTTGCCGTGTCGTTCGAACCGGGGGTATGGACGCACCAGTGACCGTCCGATCGACCGCCGCGGTCGGTCCGGACACCGTCGCGATCGAGTTCGACACGCCCGAGGGATTCGACGCCCAGCCGGGGCAGTTCGTCAAGCTCGCCGCGACCGTCGACGGCGAATCGTACGCACGATTTTACACGCTTTCTTCACCGGACGTCGAAGACTCCTTCGAAGTGACGATCGAGATCGACGAGTCGGTCGGTGGCCCGTTCAGCGCGTATCTCGGATCGCTTTCGCCGGGCGACGAACTCGAACTGTCGGGACCGTTCGGGAGCGACTACTACGAGGGCGAATCTCGCGTCGTCGTCGCGGCGTCGGGACCGGGCATCGGTCCCGCCGTCGGCATCGGCGAGCGGGCCCTCGCAGACGGAGCGGCGGTCGCGATCGTGTATCAAGGCGAGCGACCGGCCCACGAGGACCGACTGGCCGACCTCCGATCGCAGGGGGCGACCGTCGAGCTTCTCACCGACGGACTCGAGGATGCGATCGACGCCGCCGTCACCGGCGAGGCGGACGAACAGGTGTTCGTCTACGGCTTCGGGTCGTTCGTGGAGGCCGCGGAGGCGGCGATCGAGGCGGCCGGTCTCGACCCCGAGGCGGCGAAAGTAGAAAACTTCGGGTGAACGCCCCGGTCAGGTAGACGCACACGAAGCCCTCGTCCGAATCCTTAATGGATAGTCAGGCACATCTGTTCGAGTATGTACGATCCCGAAGAACTCGATCGGATCCGTGCGGCGAAAGCCGACTGGGAGGAAGCGACGCTGTCGCCGGTTCTCGATCGGTTCGGAGAGCGCACCGAGCGGTTCGCGACCGTCTCGAACGTCGAGATCGATCGGCTCTACACGCCCGCTGACGTCGCCGATATCGACTACCTGGCGGATCTCGGGTTTCCCGGCGAGGAACCGTACACCCGCGGCGTCTACCCGACGATGCACCGCGGACGGACGTGGACGATGCGGCAGTTCGCCGGCTTCGGCACCGCAGAAGCGACCAACGAGCGGTTTCACTACCTAATCGAGGAGGGCCAAACGGGGCTTTCGACCGCCTTCGACATGCCCTCGCTCATGGGGAAGGATTCGGACGATCCGCTCTCGGACGGCGAGGTCGGCAAGGAAGGCGTCGCCGTCGACACTCTCCGCGACATGGAAGTCCTCTTCGAGGGGATCGACATCGGGTCGGTTTCGACCTCGTTTACGATCAACCCCTCCGCGCCGGTGATATACGCGATGTACGTCGCGCTCGCCGACGAGACGGGCGTCTCCCGAACGGAACTCCGAGGGACGCTACAGAACGACATGCTCAAAGAGTTCATCGCCCAGAAAGAGTGGGTCATCCCCCCGGAGCCGTCGGTGAAGCTCGTGACGGACGTGATCGAGTTCGCCGCCGCCGAAACCCCGCGGTTCAAACCCGTCTCGGTGTCGGGATACCACATTCGCGAGGCCGGTTCGACGGCCACCCACGAACTCGCGTTCACGCTCGCAGACGGGTTTGCGTACGTCGAGGACGCGATCGATCGCGGGCTCGACGTCGACGCGTTCGCCCCGCAGCTGTCGTTTTTCTTCAACTCGCACAACTCGATCTTCGAGGAGGTCGCGAAGTTCCGCGCCGCACGGCGGATCTACGCGCGCGTGATGGACGAGTGGTACGACGCCGAGGACCCGCGATCGAAGCAGTTGAAGTTCCACACCCAGACGGCGGGCCAATCGTTGACCGCCCAACAGCCGTTGAACAACATCGTTCGCGTGACGATCCAGGCGTTGGCCGGCGTCATGGGCGGGACCCAGTCGCTGCACACGAACTCCTTCGACGAGGCGCTTGCGCTCCCCTCCGAGGAGGCCGTCCGCGTCGCGTTGCGGACACAGCAGATCATCGCCGAGGAATCGGGCGTCGCCGACTCGATCGATCCGCTCGGCGGCAGTTTCATGATCGAATCGCTCACCGACGAGACGGAGGCCGACGCGATGGCGTACATCGAGGAGATACGGGCGATGGGTGACGGGTCGGTCCGCGACGGCGTCCTCGCGGGCATCGAGGAGGGATATTTCCAGCGAGAGATACAGGAGGCCTCCTACGAGTACCAATCGCGCGTCGAAGACGGCGCGGAGACCGTCGTCGGCGTCAACCGCTATGCGATCGACGAGGAGACCGAACCCGAGTTGCTCCACGTCGACGAGTCCGTACAGGACCGACAGCTCGATCGGCTCGCGGCGGTCAAGGCCGATCGCGATGACGAGCGGGTCGACGAAACGCTGGCGGCGGTGGCCGAGTCGGTCGCAGCAGGCGAGAACGTCATGCCGGCGATCGTCGAAGCGGTCAAAGCGTACGCGACGATGGGCGAGATCATGGACGTCTTCGCGGCCGAATACGGTCGGTACCGCGAAACCGTCTCGATCGCCTGAGGGACGCCACGCACGCCCGCAACGTGCAGCCCGGTACCACGGCCGATCGATCCGTCCCCGGTTCCACGGCCGACCGATCCGTCCCCGGTTCCACGGCCGATCGATCCGTCCCCGGTCCAACGGACAACATATACCCGATGGGCACCCGTACCACCGGCATGTTCGGTACCGTAGGAAATCGAGGGCGCGTGCCATCGGTGGGCGAAGGCATCGATCCGGCCGCGTGCGCACCGATCGATCGACTGGTGCGCACGCCGAACGCCACACGTAGTTGTGACCGACAGCGACGCGAGAGGAGATCTTCGCGAGGATGAGTTCCGAGCGGCTCCCGACGCCACCCGAAGAGCGCATCGTGAGTCTCGACGTGCTCCGGGGCGTCGCCCTCCTCGGTATTCTCGTGATAAATATCTGGGTGTTCGCCATGCCTCAAGCGACCCTGTCGAACCCGACCGCCTACGGCGATCTCACCGGATGGAACTTCCTGGTGTGGCTGTTCAGCCACGTATTCGCCCAGCAAAAACTAATCACGATATTCACGATCCTCTTTGGGGCCGGTATCGTGCTGTTCATCGAGCGTAAGCCCGACGAGTGGACGGCGCTTCGATACCACTACAGACGGACCGGCTGGCTGCTGGTGATCGGTCTAGCCCACGCGTATCTACTTTGGTACGGCGACATCCTCGTCAGTTACGCGCTCTGTGGGTTCGTCGTCGTACGGGCACGGCACTGGTCGCCGCGGACCCAGTTCGGGGCCGGGCTCGCCCTCGTCGCGGTGGTGTCTGCCGCCGAGATCGCGGCGGGAATATCGGTGGGGGGAGAGGCGATCCGATCGCAGTGGTCGCCCGCTCAAGCGACGATCAGCGCCGAGATCGAAGCCTACCGAGGTGGATGGCTCGCACAGATGGATCACCGCGTTTCTGCGGCCTTCCAACGACAGACAGCGGGGTTCCTCGGGTACACTGCCTGGCGAGTCGGCGGACTGATGCTCGTGGGGATGGCGCTGTACCGGACGGGCGTCCTCACGAACCGTCGTTCCGCCCGGGAGTATCACCGCATGATCGTAGGCGGGGGCGCGGTAGGTCTCGGTCTGTCCCTCGGTGGCGTCTGGTACATCACCGCGAACGGGTGGTCTGCCGACGCCGCGATCTTCTACCGGCAGTTCAACTACTGGGGGAGCCTGTTTCTGGCAGCCGCGTACGTCGGCATCGTCATGGAGTACTGTCGATACCGCTCGGACGGCCTCCTCGCGCGATCGTTCAGCGCCGTCGGCCGGACCGCGTTTTCGAACTACCTGCTGCAGACGGTCATCGCGACGTCGATATTCTACGGCCACGGACTGGGTCTCTTCGGGTCGCTCTCGCGGGTCGAACTGTTCGGCGTCGTCGGGGTGATCTGGGTGGTTCAACTCACCCTTTCGGTGCGGTGGCTACGGCGGTTCCGATACGGTCCCGTCGAGTGGCTCTGGCGACACCTCACGTACGGATCGGTTCAACCGATCCGACGTTAGCGGGGGAGGTCGCGCGGCGACAATTCGGCGAGCACACCCCGATCGAATCTGCCGCTGATCGATGCAGCCAGGAGGATCGTTTATTACCTTTCATCGATTGTATTCGGACGACCCATGTCTGACGCTGACACGGAACTGGAAGCGCGGTTGGCCGAACAGGCGTCGTTCGACCCGCCCGAATCGTTCCTCCAGCAGGCGAACGCCTCGGATCCAGCCGTCTACGACGAGTTCGAAGAGAACTGGCCGGAGTGTTGGGAGCACGCGGCCGACCTGATCGAGTGGTTCGAGCCGTACGACGAGGTACTGAACGACAGTGACGCGCCGTTTTACGAGTGGTTCGTCGACGGAACGACGAACGCCTCGTACAACTGCCTCGATCGACACCTCGAGGAACGAGGCGATGCGGTCGCCCTCGAGTGGATCGGCGAACCTGTCGACGAGGCGAACCGCTCGTTCACGTACGAACAGCTCCATCGGGAGGTCACCGAGTTCGCCGCCGCCCTCCGGGACCTCGGCGTCGGCGAGGACGACGTCGTCACCATGTACATGCCGATGGTGCCGGAGCTTGCGATCGCGCTGTTGGCCTGTTCGCGGATCGGCGCGCCGCACAGCGTCGTCTTCGCGGGCTTTTCGGCGGACGCGCTCGCGACGCGGATGAACGCCGCCGACTCGGCGTACCTCATCACGTGCGACGGCTACTACCGTCGTGGCGATCCGCTCGACCACCTACAGAAGGCCAACGAGGGGCTTTCGGGCGTCGATCACGAGGTGTCGGACGTGATCGTGGTCGATCGGCTGGGCGAGGACGGCTTCGGCCACGGGCTCGCGGCGAACCAACACGATTACGACGCGCTGGTCGCAGACCACGAGGGGGCGACGGTCGAGCCGGTCGAACGGGACGCCGAGGACATGCTGTTTTTGATGTACACCTCCGGCACCACCGGGCAACCGAAAGGCGTGAAACACACGACCGGCGGTTACCTCTCGTGGGCGGCCTGGACCGCCAGAAACGTCCTCGACATCAAACCCGAAGACACCTACTTCTGTTCGGCCGACATCGGCTGGATCACCGGCCACTCGTACATCGTCTACGGGCCGCTTGCGCTCGGGACGACCACGATGATGTACGAGGGGACGCCCGACTACCCCGACAAGGATCGGCTCTGGGAGATCATCGACGAGTACGACGTCACGCAGCTGTACACCGCACCCACGGCGATCCGCGCGTTCATGAAGTGGGGCAAATCCTATCCCGACCGCCACGACCTCTCGTCGCTTCGGCTGCTCGGGACGGTCGGCGAGCCGATCAACCCCCGTGCGTGGAAGTGGTATTACACGCACATCGGCAACGAGGAGTGCCCGATCGTCGACACGTGGTGGCAGACCGAAACCGGCGGGATGATGATCACGACGCTGCCGGGGATCAAGACGATGAAACCCGGGTCGGCGGGACCGCCACTGCCCGGGGTCGACGTGCGCGTCGTCGACACGGCCGGCGAGGAAGTCGACCCCGGACAGGCGGGGTATCTCACGGTGCACAAACCGTGGCCGGGGATGCTCCGAACGCTGTACAACAACGACGATCGGTTCATCGACGAGTACTGGGCTGAGTACTCCGATCCGGAGGCCGACAAGTGGGTGTACTTCCCCGAGGACGGCGCGAAGATCGACGAGGACGGCTACATCACGGTCCTGGGGCGCGTCGACGACGTGATCAACGTCTCCGGGCACCGGTTGGGGACGATGGAGATCGAATCGGCGATCGTCGGCGTCGAGGGCGTCGCGGAGGCGGCGGTCGTCGGCGGCGAACACGAGATCAAAGGCGAGGCGGTGTACGCCTACGTGATCACAGAAGAGGGGTACGACGAGGACGACGAACTCCGAGCGCGGATCGTCGAGGGCGTAAACGACGCGATCGGCCCGATCGCAAAGCCCGAATCGGTGGTGTTCACGCCCGAACTCCCGAAGACCCGCTCTGGGAAGATCATGCGGCGGCTGCTCGAAAACATCGCAAACGAGGAGGAACTTGGAGACACCAGCACGCTTCGCAACCCCGAAGTCGTCTCCGACATCCAGTCGACGGTGCAAGAAGAGTAGCCGGCGATCGACGCCGAGAACATCGCCTGCGAGGGCCGATCCGATCGGTCAGCGAACCGATCGACAAATATGTCAGCGAGGCAACCGACAGATAAATTGATCTGACGAGGTAACGTACCCGTACCAGTGGTGCTCGATCGGGATTCCGAACACGCAGCCGACACTAGACAGGGGATCTACCTCGCCATCATCGGCATGGCGTGTCTGTACGTCTCCATTCCTGCGATCATGTGGGCGGTGAACGCGTCGGTGACCGATACCCACTCGACGGTGTTTTTCATTCCCGTCGTCGATCCGGACATCTCGATCAGCCTGACGCCGCCCCTTACGGGCGGAGAAGCCGCTATCGACCAGTGGTCGCAGAACCTCCTTTCGGGGTTGCTGCGCGCCGCACTCGTGGTCGTCTACTACACGATGTTGATCGCCGCCGTACTCGGCGGCCTGTCGCTTTCGATCGGCGTCTCGATCATCGGCGGGATCGGCGAGGTGGTCGAACTGCTGAAAAAAGGGCTGTCGGACGTTCGCATCGTTTTCGTGCTCGTCGTCTACCTCGGCCTCGGACTCAGCGTCGTCGTCCCAGCGGTCTTTATCGCACTCGTGGAGGTCACCCTCGCCGTCGCCGTCGGCGGGTCGCTGTTCGTATTGTTTCTGCTCGGGTGGCTGTCGCTTCGGGATCGAGTCGGCTACCGGGGACGGGTGCTTTTCGTCTACCCGCTTTTGATCGCCGCCGCCGTGTTGCCGATCGCAGGCGTTGCACTGTTATCTCCCACGTTCGCGGCCGAAGCGCGCGTGGTTACCGATTACATCGCGTTCTTGATCCTCTCGGAAGTGCTCGTCGTCGGCGGCATCAACGATTGGATCTGGGACACGTTCGATCTGGAAGGCAGTACCTTCTTTTTGATGTGGGTGTCGGTGACCGTCGTCGTCGGCTGGATCGTCGGATTGATCGCCGAAACGATCGGGTCGATGCGATCGAAATCGGGCGCGGACGAATCGGTCGATCGGATCCTCCGGTAGCCCGCGGGTGGATGCACTCGGTCGTGACGGGTAGCGTAGCTCCCGTCGACGAACTGACGGTCGTGACGTGACGGTTAATCGACGAACTGACGGTCGTGACGTGACGGTTAGCTCCCGTCGACGAACTGAAAGCCGTCGTCGGGTTCGTCGCTTGTCTTGAGCGCTTCGTCGCCGGGATCTGCAGCTTCCGCCGCGGCGGCGATCTCCTCTGCGCGAGTGAAATCTCCGACGCCGCCGGTGCCGATCGCCCCGCCGGCCGTCGCTTCCGATTCGTTCGCGAAGATGAGGTCGTCTGCGATCGAGAAGAACGCCGTCGCCGCCGGACAGTCGGGGTCGTATTCGACGACCGGTTGGCCACGATCCTGCGCTTCTGGGATCGTCGTGTCGTCGGGGACTGCACCGAGCAACTCGGTTTCCAGAAACGAGGCGAGTCGATCGGGCGGTGGCGCGTGGCCGGTGCCGCTTCGATTGAACACGACGCCTTTGACGGTGCCGTTCACGCGGTCGGCAAGCGCCATGGTCTTTTTGGTGTCGCGGACGGCCGCCACGCGCGGCGTCGAGACGACGATCACGTCGTCGGCGAGTCTGAGCGGATAGATCGTTTCGGGGCTCACACCAGCCGCCGTGTCGAGGATCACGAAGTCGTACTTCGGCGTCAACGATCGGACGACGGGGGCGATCGTCGCCACGTTGACCGCGTTGAAATCCTCAAGTGACGTCCCAGCGGGGATGAGGTCGACGCCCGAATCCAGCCGGTATATCGCGTCGGCGACGGAGGCGGTGCCCGCGAGCACGTCGTGCATCGTCGCGGTCGGATCGATCTCCAGAAAGTCAACGACGTTCGCCATCGCGAGATCGAGTTCCAAAACGACGACCCGCTCGCCGGCTGCCGCCAACGCGACGCCGAGATTCAACGCTGTCGTCGTCTTCCCGACGCCGCCTTTCGCCCCTGCGATCGCGATCGAAACCCCCTCAGCCATGGGTTGTTGTGCACACGTGTAGGTGATAAATATACGGATACCACGCGATGGCGATCAAGAGCTGACGACGGTCACCGGGCGATCGGATTCGAGAATCACGTTCTGGGCGACGCTCCCGAAGATCGCCTTGCCGGCCGGCGAGCGCTTTCGGCCGCCGACCACGATGCCGTCGGCGTCGACCGATTCGGCCAGCGACCTGATCGCCGCGCCGGGGTCGCCGCTGTCTTCTCTGATTTCGTAGGTGATCCCCGCCGCATCGAGTCGCTCGGTGAGGCGTCGAACCGACCCGATCTGCGTTGCGGACGCGCCGCTCGGGTTGTCCTCGAAGCAGTGTAAGACAAAGACCTCGACCGACTCGGCGGCGTTCGGGAGCGCGGCGATCGCCGCTGCGAGTTGTTTGCTGTTCGATTCGGCTTTGTCGACACCGACCACGATCCGGTACATGGCAACCGTATTTCGGCCCCGGATATTTATACTGGCGATCGACCCGCTGGAGATTGGCTTGCTGGAGATTGGCTCGCTGGAGATTGGCTCGCTGTCGATCGACCCGCCAGCGATCGGCCCTCATCGGCCGGGGTCGGCCTCGTCGACGTGTTCGGAGACGTAGGTCACGAGCCA
>JBNJFV010000036.1:0-7487 GCA_051747145.1 Halobacteriota archaeon | reverse complement strand
GCTGGAGATTGGCTCGCTGTCGATCGACCCGCCAGCGATCGGCCCTCATCGGCCGGGGTCGGCCTCGTCGACGTGTTCGGAGACGTAGGTCACGAGCCACAACAACACACCGAGCACCGCGCCGATCGTGACGACACCGTAGACCGCAAGCCCGATCGGGGTTGCTGGGAGTTCGACCAGAAAGAAGAGCCGAGGTGGGGTGATCTCGGCGACGACGAACGGTAACAGATACCCCATGACGCCCGCGAAGGCGACGATGCCGACGTAGAGGGCGAGGATCAACCGGTGGCCGCTGAGCGATCGAGAACGCACGAGTGGTTCTCCGAGCGCAAATCGAATAGGACTTTCGCGTTCGATCGAAGAGGTAACTACGCGTCCTGCGGACGGACCGTCACCGATGTCCATTTCAGGTGGCACCGCGAACCCGTCGTATGGAAGATCGCGACCTCCTCGGAATCGTCCTCGCTACGATCGCGCTCATGATGTTCGTCACAGGAATCGTACTCGTGATGTGAGTCCACTCCGATCGACCAATCACCGCTCCGATCGGCCAATCACCGCTCCGATCGGCCAATCACCGCTCCGATCGACCACCGACCTCGCTCGTGCCGATTTTTGGTACACAATCGTTATGTCATAATAATTGGTTACATTATTGGCAGGGGAGCGACAAATGAGCGATGGGAGGATTCAATCGACGTACGATTGGGCCGAGACGCCGCCGAGTACGGCGGTGATCGACGCGATCGATAGCCTGGAGGGAACGAACGCAACGGAACTCGACGTCGTCCTCGCGAAGCACGTCCACACCGACGCCCTAGACGACCTCTTTTCGTACGCGTCCGATTCGAAGATCCAACTCACGATCGGCGTCGGGACGTACCGAGTGACACTTGAAGACAGCGGTCGGGTGACCGTCACGCGTACGGATTGATTGAAAAAGCGGTCGAAGGCTTCGAACCGTTACTGGCCGTCCGTCTCGTCGGCGTCCGTCTCGTCGGCGATCGACTGGGGCAGACCGCCGTCTGCGCGGACCTGTTTTTCCCCGCCGTCGGCGATCGCTGTCTCGATCTTCCGCTCGAACCACTGCCACTCTACCGTACGGACGCCGTCTTCTTCGAGGTTCCACGGATCAGCCGAGGTGACCCGCTTTCCTTCGAGCCAGGAGACGACGAGGTTCCACACGAAGATCATCTGCCCGACGAGCATGATGAGCGCGCCGGCGGTTGCGACGACGTGCAGATCAGCGAACTGGGGCAGGTAGGTCGCATAGCGTCGCGGCATCCCGCCGTACCCCAACAGGATCATCGCGAAGAACGCCAGGTTCGTCCCCACGAACGAAAGCAAAAAGTGCGCCTTCCCGAGGCTCGCCTGGTACATTCGCCCGGTGACGAGCGGGAACCAGTAGTAGATCCCAGCGAAGCCGGCGAAGGCGATCGCGCCCATGACGACGTAGTGGAAGTGCCCGACGACGTAGTAGGTGTCGTGGAGGATGAGGTCGACGGGGATCGACGCGAGGAAGACGCCGGTCACCCCGCCGATGATGAAGTTCGAGACGAAGCCGATACAGAACAACATCGGCGTCGTCAGCCGGATGCGACCGTTCCAAAGCGTCGTGATCCAGTTGAACGTCTTGACCGCCGAGGGGATCGCGATCGCCATCGAAATCGCCATGAACGACGCGCTCAGCCGGGGATCCATCCCGGTCGCGAACATGTGGTGAGCCCACACGCCGAACGAGAGCACGCCGATCGCGAGCGTCGAGTAGACGACGAACTTGAACCCGAACAGCTTCCGACCCGCAAATCGCGGGAGAACGTAGCTGACGATGCCCATCATCGGCAACACGAGGATGTACACCTCGGGGTGGCCGAAGAACCAAAAGAGGTGCTGCCAGAGCATGTTGCCGCCGTCTGCGAGGAAAAAGGTCGTTCCGAAGTTCCGATCGGCCAGCAACATCAACAGCGCGCTCCCGAGAAGCGGGAACGCAAAGAGGATGAGCCCCGACTGGGTGAGGATCGTCCACGAGAAGATGTCGAGGTTCGCCCACGTGACATTCTCGTCACGCTGGGTGAAGATAGTCGCGATGAAGTTGATCGCCCCCATCGTCGCCGCGACGCCCGAAAGGTGCAATCCGAGCAGCATCATGTCGATGCCGGCCCCACCGGCGGGGTCGTTTCCGACGCCGGTCGAAAGCGGCGTGTACATCGTCCAGGCGGTCTGTGCCGGCTCGAATAAGCCGAGCGGTTGAGCCAGAAAGCCCGACCAGACCAGTAGTGCTGCGGGCGGGAGCATCCAGAAGGCGATCGCGTTGATGCGCGGGAACGCCATGTCGTCCGCGCCGATGACCAGCGGGACCAGGTAGTTCGCGAACGCCGCGATGATCGGCGTCCCGAACAGGAACAGCATCGTAATCCCGTGGCTCGTCATGAGCGAATTGTACATCGCCGGTGCGATGAGGGTCGTCTCGGGCGTCGCAAGCTCCACGCGCATCGCGACGACCATCAAGCCGCCGACGACGAACGCAAAGAGCCCGTAGGCCCCGTAGAGAACGCCGATGTCCTTGTGATCGACCGTCGTCAACCAGCGAATGATCCCTGCGGGTTTCTCAGCTTCGATATATTCGGCCCGTTCACCCTGGCTGACCACGCCGCCGGCAGCCGAGGAGTACGACCGCCAGTCTTCGACGCGAGTCAGCCACGCAGCGACGGCCACGAGGAGGATTCCCATGAGAACCGTCAGTGCAATCTGCGCGTTGATCTGCATGAAACACTCTCAGAATTGCACCGTAAAGAACGCTTGCATGTCGATCCTGTCTGGTATTAACTAACAATATCTCCCGTGAAAGAATGTCACGAATATTGATGAATCAAACGGCGTGCCACCCGATCGGGAACGTACCAGTCGTTGCCAATATGAGTTGACGGTGTGAACGAATACGCACCGGCACTGTTCGGAACGCCAGTTTGCGCGTTCCCGCTCGAATGAAGAAAATCGAATTGCCAACAACTGTGACGCCGCGTTCGTGCGCGCCGATCGTGCGCGGCTATCCACTGCTCCGCTCACGTCGGCATCGTTCGTGGGCGAATCCCAAGTGGTACTGCGGATCGCTTAGGTGATCGAGTAACTGGCTGCCGACACGAGTAGCAACACCAGCGCGAGGCTCAACGCCATGAGATACGACAGCGATCGCGGCTCCGACCGGAGGTGCTGGAAGTAGCCGACGATCAACATCGTCTTCCCGATCGCGAGCCCGATCGTGCCACCGACGGCGACCCAGTAGTCGAAAAACTCGAAAAAGAGGAATTTACCACTGGCAAGCGCGATGAGCGCGACGTAGATCAGGGTGTAGAACTTCACCGATGCCATACCGATAGAGCGGTTGACGTGTGGGGACTTAATGTTTGCTCCGTGGTGGCACCCCACAGCCCATCACGCAGTGTGAATGCTTCACCGTCAGTTCACATCGACGACAATTTAACTCGGCGGCGGTCGCTCGTTCGACGGTCGCTCGTTCGGCGATTTCACCGACGGGCGCTCGTGAGCCAACAACAGCGTCGACAGTGCGACGAACGTAAACAGCTCTGCAACTTTCGAGGCGAGCGCAAATGCGTCCTCGCGGAGGTGATCGGCGACGACGCGTATCGTACCGCCGTGATCGTGGCCACGTGGTTCGATGTGCGGCCAGAACGCCCCGTGATCGAGGACGGTGTGCCAGGCGACGTACGACAGGAGGTGCACTGCCATCAACGCCGCACCCAGCGCGTACAGCCAGCGTCGCCGTGGGCCAACCGCCACACCCGTCGATCCGACGTCGATCGCGAGTGCGATCCCGAGAAGGATCGCAAGCGCAGAGAGGGTAAATACCAGCGGACGGGGATCGCCGAGGTACCCAAGCTGTGCGTATACGAGGAGCGGTCGTACCCCCAGGGAGGGATGCTGGAGGTGGATCGCGGCGACGACGATCGCCAGCAGTCCAGCCGCCCCCTGCAACCGACGTGCGTCCTCAGGTCTCACTGAACCCACGCTCCGAGATGGCGGTGCGTCCGACAGGGAGTGCGGGATCGATTCGGAGCGAACCGCAGGCGTGCGTGGACCATCACATCAAGTAGAACAGCGGGAAGAGGATGACCCACACGATGTCGACGAAGTGCCAGTACAGGCCGAAGTACTCGATTGGCCGATCGTCCGTGAGGTACGCGCCACCGAACGCGCGGACGAGGAGGAACCCGGCGATGAGCAATCCGATTATCACGTGAATCGCGTGCAGCCCCGTCGTGACGAAGTACGTCGACGCCTGAATCGCCGTGTACGGCGCATCGGGCGGAACCGTCCCGATCGTAACGCCGTCGACGAAGATCTTTTCGTACCATTCGTAGCTTTTGATCCCGAGGAAGGTGAACCCCAGCAGCATCGTCGCACTGATCGCGGCGAGCAATCCCGTTCGGTTCTTTCGGCGGGCCGCTACGAGTGCGAGAATGACGGTGAACGACGACGTCAACAGCACGAACGTGTTGAGTAACCCGAAGAGCGAATCCGGCAACGGATGCCACGTTTGCCAGCCGGCGTGGACGCGGATGAAGATCACGGCGCTGATGAACGCACCGAAGACCATCACGTCGGAGGCGAGGAAGAACCATACGCCGAGTTTGTTCTTCTCGATTCCTTCGAACGGCCACCGTTCTGCCAGTTCGGCCGGCGGCGCATAGAAGTCCTCCACCCCGAGACCGATCGTCGAGGCAAGGACGGCAAGCCCGCCGGTCACGGTCAGTATTGGGTAGTGAATCCCGTCGATCGCCGCGAGCAGTTCCATCGCCCCGGCGGTGCCCCACAGCTCGAATAGCGGATCGATCGCGGGTCGAACGCCCGACAGACCGAGGAAGAACGCGAGCATCGACGCGCTGATCGCGATCGGCCAGATGCTCGCGTGACTCGCGTGTTTGTCGCCGAGGGGATACGCCGCGCCGCTCCCGTGATGGCCCCCGTCCGTCGCGTGGTGTCCGTCGCCACTGGCGTGTCCGCCGTCCGTCGCGTGTCCGCCGTCGGCCGCGTGGGTCCGATCGAGAAATTCCAGCGACCCGCTCTTGTAGCTTGGTCGGCCGCTCCAGTTTTCAAGCGGTGGCGGCGAGGGGACCGCCCATTCGGCGGTGCGAGTGTACTCCCACGGGTTGTCGTCGGCGATCTCGCCCGTGTACATGCTCCGCCCGAGGTTGTAGAACATGATGAGGAACGACGCCCCGAGAACGACCCCGCCGATCGTCGCCAGTTGGTGCCAACCGATCAGATCGACGTGGTACTCGTAGACCCGCCGCGGGGTTTCCCAGGCGAGAAACAGCGGGAAGTACAGCATGTTGAACCCGATGAAGAAGGTCACGAAGTGGACCTTCCCGAGGAACTCGTCGTACATTCGACCCGTTATCTTCGGGTACCAGTAGTACAGCCCGCCGAAGAGGGCGGTCGCCCCGCCGAACATCACGTAGTGGAAGTGTGCGACGACCCAGTAGGTGCCGCGGAACTCGTAATCCAGAACGATCGCACCGAGGAAGACCCCGGTGATCCCCCCGAGGATGAATAACAACAGCGCCCCGAAACCGAAGAGGAACGGCGTTTTGAACCGGATGCGCCCCTTGATGAGGGTGTAGATCATCGCAAAGACCAGCAGGTCGAAGGGCAACGAGATGCCGATCGTCGCCGCCATCATCAGCGTCTTGATCTCCAGGTTGATCGTCGTGACGAACATGTGGTGCATCCACACGAGGAACGACTGGATGGCGATCAAACACATCGCGATGATGACCCACTTCCGGCCGACGAGTCTGCGCCCCGCGAACGTCTGAAACAGTTCCAGCATGACCCCGAGTGCGGGGAAGAAGACGATGTACACCTCCGGATGACCGAAGAACCAAAAGAGGTGTCCCCACAGCAGCGATCCACCCTCGGTCGCCTGGAAGTAGACGCTGCCGAGGATGCGATCGGAACCGAGGATGAGCAACGTCGCAAGCAGCGCGGCGAACGCGAACAACATCATCCACACCGTAAGCAAAATCGTCCACGTGAACATCGGCATGTCCCAAAGCCCCATCCCCTCCGCGCGGGAGTGATGGATCGTGACGAGGAAGTTCATCGTCGAGGCAGTCACGGCGATGACGAACATGGTCAACCCGAGTA
The DNA here is from genome assembly GCA_051747145.1 of Halobacteriota archaeon. GTDB lineage: Archaea > Halobacteriota > Halobacteria > Halobacteriales > Haloferacaceae > JBNJFV01. The sequence goes on along the minus strand of JBNJFV010000036.1, from coordinate 1,319 downwards.
CCGCGCCCGTACTGCCGATACTTGGCGTGTACGATGGGAGGTTCAACGGCGCGTAGATCGTCCACCCCGCGTCCATCGTTCCGCCCTGGAAGAACGAGGCGGCGACGACCACCCCCGAAAAGAGGTACAGCCAGAAGCTCAACGCGTTGAGCCGTGGGAACGCAAGATCGTCAGCGCCGATCTGCAACGGAACCAGGTAGTTCGCGAAACCGAACGCGAACGGAGAGAGGAACCAAAATACCATAACGAGCCCGTGTGCCGTCACGGCCTCGTTGTACTGCGTTCCACCCAGGAGAGCCGGTCCGGGTGTCCACAGCTGAGCCCGGATTAACAGCGCGAGCGCCCCGCCGAGAAGGAGAAAGAAAAGCGCCGCGACCATGTACAGAATACCGACGTCCTTGTGATTGGTCGTGACCAGCCATCGGCGGATCGACGAGGTAGGCGGAAGTTCGCTCATTCGGAATCACCGTCCTCGTCGTCGCCGTCCGTCTCATCGGTCGAGTCGTCTTCAGCGTCCATGTTTTCGTACCACTCCTCGAAAGCCTCCTCCTCCATTACGATGATTTCCCCTTCCATGATCGAGTGTCCCGGTCCACAGAGTTCGAAACATTCGACCTGATAGGTCCCCGGTTCATCCGCGATGAACCACGTGTTGTCGGTCTGTCCCGGGATGGAATCTGCTTTTACTCGTAACTCAGTTACCCCGAAGGTGTGCCAGACGTCCCGCGAGGTCACCGATAACCCGACCACCGTCCCTTCCGGAACCCGAAGTTCGTTATCGGTCGTCTCGCCGTTGGGATACTCGAACTCCCAGCCGAACTGGTATCCTTCGACTTCGACGTCCATCTCCGTTTCCACGTCGGTCGCCGGACCTTCCTCGACGTATATCAACAGCGTGTACGCGTAGAATACGAGACTGACGACGATGATCGCGCTGATACCAAACGACAAGAAGAGTTTCTTTCCGCCCTTGTCCGCACCCGTTGGAAGTTCTCCCAACACCGGCGGATTCTCGTCGGGTTCGCGTCCCTCACGATCGCGGTATTTGTACGCATTGTACAGCGTGTAACTGACGACGACAACCCCCACGGCTGTTCCAAGCGCCAGGAAGACGAAAAACAGTTGCTCGAACACTTCCGCCTGGGCCATCCAGTCGTCTCCCGGTCCGTTTGGAAGCTGCAGTAGTGAAACGCTGTTTATCATGATCGATAGACTGATTCTTCATCAGACATGGGAGGGAGGGTGACTTATTCTTTTTGCCTATTGTTAGCATTGTCCATCTACCCGCGATCGGCGAGTTTTCCCCGCCCGGTTTCGGA
>JBNJFV010000035.1:13202-18988 GCA_051747145.1 Halobacteriota archaeon | reverse complement strand
CGTCCCTTCCGGGGCACAGCCACCGGAACCGTTCGGCTCATTGTGTGGTAGTGACGGTGAGAATGTAAACCGATTCCGTTTCCAGTTCCTGGGTTATCGCAGATTCCAGTTCTAGTTCCTGCAGTAACTCTGATTCCGGGACTAGATCCAGTTTGATTCGGATTCCATTTCCGGGTCCGACTCCGGCTCAGTTTCCGATTCGAATTCACCCAAGCTGGATTCACTGCGGACGATCGGGTCCGCCAGACGAGAGAATAGAGCGTGATTAGGTGTCGTCTTCGGCCGAGCCGGGACCGCCGCCCATGAACACGCCGCTGAGCCGTTCGCGGAACTCTTCGACTGCTTCGACTTCCGATTCGACCGCTTCGATCCGCGATTCGAGCGACTGCACCGTCGACCGATCGGCCTTGTCCTCAATCTCGTCGACCGCGGATTCGAGCTCGCGTAGCTGCGAGTTGAGCGAGGATTCCAGTTCGTCCAGATCCGCATCGACGCGTTCGACAGTCGCCTCGACAGAGTCGAATGCGCCAGTCAGTCGATCGGCGTCGGCGGCGATCGATTCGACAGTCGATTCGATCTCCGAGACCGAACTCATCGCCGAATCCGCCGTGGCTGCAGCCTCCCCGGCCGTGGTCGCAGTTTCCTGCAGATCGGTCGTGAACTCCGAGACGGTTTCGTCGGTCGATTCGACGGCCGATTCCACTTCGTCGATGCGTTCGGTAACGTCATCTACGTCTTCGGCGACGTCGTCCACGTCTTCGCCGACGTCGTCGACCGCGTCAGTGACGTCGTCGACGTTGTCGGCGATCGAGTCGACGTCTCCACGCACGGTCTCCACGTCGGATTCGATCGTCGATACCGTATCGGAGACCGCCGCAACCTCCGCTTCAGTCGAATCGACCTCGGATTCGACGGCTGTCAGGTCAGCACACAGCGATTCACGCTCGGTCGTCGCGTTCGCGACGTCGACCGTGAGATCGTCGACCGCCTCGGTGACCGACTCCAGGTCGTCCTGCATGTCGACGAGGAGTTCGTCGGCGGTCCCGTTCTCGTCGATGAACGCTTCCAGCGCGTCCGTGTACGTCTCCAGATCCTCGACTTTCGATTGGAGCCGTGTGAGACGGACTTCGACGCTCCGTGGAACGTCTGTCCCAAGTTCCTTGCGGAGGAGCGACAGATCCTCCTCGGAGACGTTGTCGTTTCGAATTTCGGAGGCCAACACGGCCGAGATACCGCCCTGGACGGCAACGAGTGACGACCCCTCGTCTGGGGGCTGCGTCTCGACGGGCATCCCACCCGTCGATGTGGGCTCGGCTGTCGACGAATCCGATTCGACGGCTGCCGAATCTGTAGATCTTTCTGCTGCATCCTCCGTCGTCAAATCCGTCTCCGGATCCGTCGCCAAATTTGCCTCCGGCTCCATCGTCAAATCCGTGTCTGGTTCGTCGTCGATCTCCGTGGACGATTCCTGATCGATAGTCGTTGCCGAGTCGACGTCTTGTTCCGTTTCAGGTTGGTCGTCGAGTTCGGAGTCAGGTTCGTCGTCGAGATCGATATCCGATTCGTCGTCGAGATCGGTTCCGAGGCCGGTATCGATTTGTGGTTCCGGCTGCGGATCAGGTATCGAAGCCGATTCGGGTTCGGCCTCCAGATCGGCGTCCAGTTCCGATCGACCCTCGCCACCAGTTTCAGCCGAGAGAGACTCGTCGATCGCGTCCGTATCGGGATCGGCGTCCGCCGAGGCGAACTCCCCTTCGGGGTCCTCTGCGAACGGATCTGTGTCGTTCGGTTCGGGGGGCGATTGTGCGCCTGGTTCGGGTGTCGACGTCGCCGCCGCTTCTGGTTCGTCACCGAGATCCGATAGCGGATCTGGTGTCGATCCGTCGGGATCGAGCGGATCCGCACCGTCGTCGTCGATACCCGGTAGCGACGATCGCTCACCCGAGAGGACGTCCCGGATCAGTTGGCTGTTGTCCGGTCCCAGTACGCCCTCGATGTCGGCTGCCTCCTGTTTTTCGCTGACTGCGACCTCCTTTATCTCCGGTTCGGTGACGAACGCCGATAGTTCGCTTTGGTCGTCCGCCCGGATACCGTAGACGGTGCGAACGTCCTCGCCCGGCTGGAGGTCCCGTTCGAACTCGACCCGGTGATCTTTGTACGCCGTCCATCGATCGCTTTCGTACTCCGGGTGAAATCCGACGCGCTCCATCGGGAAGGATTCGGGAATCCGATCTGTCAACCGGACGTGGACCGGTTCGGGCGCGTTCGACCGAAGCGTGAAAACGACCGCTGGAACGGGGAACTCATCCGCCGTGACGGCCTTCTCGACGGATACCCCGTCGTTGGAGACCGTTACGGACTCGTCGATATCTGACCCCTGGCTCATGGGAATGAGTTTCACAGCAGTGACTTAAATTGCTCGGGCCAGTTTCCGTATTTGATAGCCACCTGGCGAGTGCGACCTGCTCACAGGTCGATGCGATCGCCGATCTCGACGAGATCCAACCGTTTCGGATGCTCGAAACTCCGTGCGTGGTGATGTAACGCCGTCGGGTCCGCGGTGAGTCCCTTCCACATGTCCCAGTGGGTCGGCACCAGCCGATCGATCTGGAGGTCGCTGGCCGACCGCACGATCTCGTTTTCGGTGCTGTACCACTTCGTCCGGGCCGGCTCGCGGGTCACTTTGTCCGGAATGTTCCCGACGGCACCGAACGCCAGTATACCGATGTCGATGTCGTACTGCTCGCCGATCGACGCGAACGAATCGGCGGGTTTCGTGTCCCCGCCGTGGAAGATGGTGCCGGCGTCGTGTTCGATCAGATAGCCGACCGGGTGCGTCGAGTCTGGGTCGTTCGTTTCGACGACGTCGATCGAGAACTCGCCGACCTCGATTGTGTCGCCCGCGTCGACCTCGGCGAACTGCGCGTCTGCAACGTCGTACTGGGAGGGCCACGATTCGTCCGCGAGTGCGACGTCGAGGCTGGCGTCGGGGCCGTAGAACGTCGCCCCGGTTCGTTCGAGGATCGGCCCCTGACTCGGGCCGTGGGTGTGATCGGTGTGCTCGTGGGTGGCAAAGACCGCGTCCGCGACGGTCACGTCCGCCGGATCGAACGGTACCGGGATCATACGAATCGTCCGCGGCGGATCGCCCAGCCCGACGTACGGATCGATCCACAGCGTCGTTCCCGCCCGACCCTTCATCGCGAAACCGTTACAGCCGAGATACCACACCGCGACGGTTTCGGGATCTGCGGCCTCGATCGTCGTCGGGAGCCACTCGCCCCAGTCGCTCACTGTCATATTCGTTGTCCGCGCGCCGATCGTGTAAGCGTTTATACTCTGGCGATCCAACGCTCGGCCGTGACGATCGACGACGATCTGGACGCCCTCGCCGACGAATTCGGAAGCGCCGAACGGGCCGTCGCCATTACCGGAGCGGGCGTCAGTACCGCCTCGGGGATCCCGCCGTTCCGCGGCGACGAGGGCATCTGGGGCGGGGCGTTCGATCCCGCGTCCTTCGAGATCGCCAGGTTCGAGCGCGATCCCGCGGGGTTTTGGATCGATCGGCTCGCCCTCCACGATCGAATGCGACCCGAGGGGCTCGAACCGAACGACGCCCACCGCGCGCTCGCGCGACTTTCGAACGCGAACGTCATCGATGCGGTCATCACCCAGAACACGGACGGATTACACGCCGCGGCGGGCACAGCGGACGTGATCGAACTGCACGGAAACAGCCGTCGCGCCGTTTGTCACGGCTGCGGTCGGAAAACGGACGCCACAGCGGTTCGCGATCGCGTTCGAAACGGGAAGACCCCACCACGATGCGACCACTGCGAGGGCGTGTACAAACCAGACGTCGTCCTATTCGGTGAACTGTTGCCCCGATCGGCCCTCCGAGGGGCGAAAGCGCACGTCGGGGCGTCGGACGTGGTCCTCGTCGCCGGATCGTCGTTGACAGTACATCCGGCGGCGCGGTTGCCCCGGGAACGATCGGGGGCGACGCTGGCGATCGTCAACTTCGATCGGACGCCGTTCAGCGAGAATGCGGACTACGACCTCCGCGCCGACGTGACCGAGGTGCTACCGGCGATCGCCGACCGAGTTCTCTGATGACACAGAGCAGACGGTCGCGTTCCGACTACACACTGCCGACGATCGAGTGAGCACGTATCGGTAGGCAAACATGAGACTGCCTGCAACACGGTTTTATGCTACCTTTTCGCATAGGTCGGCACATGTCGACAGACCAGTTCAGCGTCGCCGGACAAACGGCGATCGTGACGGGTGCATCGAGCGGGATCGGAGAAGCGATCGCCGAACAGTTCGCCGCGAACGGGGCGAACGTCGTGATCTGTTCGCGAACGCAGGGAAACGTGGACCCGGTCGCCGAGGGGATCAACGCCGTCGCGTCCGAGGACGACGAACGCGGTCGAGCGATCGCGATCGAGTGTGACGTGACCGATCGGAACGCCGTCGACGCGCTCGTCGACGCGACCGTCGAGGAGTTCGGGACGATCGACTGTCTAATAAACAACGCCGGCGCGTCCTTCGTGGCGTCGTTCGACGCCATCTCAGAGAACGGCTGGTCGACGATCGTCGACATCAACCTCACCGGGACGTATCACTGCTCGCAGTCGGTCGGCGAGGTGATGCGGGCCAACGGCGGCGGGACGATCGTCAACCTCTCGTCTGTCGCCGGGCAACAGGGATCGCCGTACATGAGCCACTACGGCGCGGCGAAAGCGGGCGTGATCAATCTCACCACGACGCTGGCGTTCGAGTGGGCCGACGACGGGGTGCGGGTGAACTGCATTGCGCCCGGGTTCGTCGCGACGCCGGGGGTCGAATCGCAGATGGGGGTGACGGGCGACGACGTCGATCGAACGACGGTGAATCGACGGCTCGGAACCGCAGACGAAATCGCCGACGTCGCACAGTTCCTCGCCAGTCCCGCCTCCTCTTACGTCGTCGGGGAGACGATCACCGCCGCCGGTGTCCCAACGGTCATGGAGACGCCATCCGTATAGTCGACCCATGCGAGTGAGCGTCATCGGCGGCAGTTCCGTCGACGAGGAAACCGCCGCGAGTGCGCAACGGGTAGGCGAGCTGCTGGCAGATCGAGGGCATACGATCGTCTGCGGCGGGCTCGGTGGCGTGATGGAAGCCGCCTGCCGCGGCGCGTCCCGATCGGGCGGGGAGACGATCGGCATACTCCCGACGGCTGACCGTTCGGACGCCAATCGGTACGTGACGACCGCGATCGCGACAGGAGTGGGTCACGCGCGGAACGCGCTCGTCGTGATGAACGGCGACGCGGTGATCGCGATCGACGGGGCGGGCGGGACGCTCTCGGAGATCGGACTGGCGACCGTCTTCGAGGTCCCGATCGCCGGGATCCGAACGCACGACGTACCCGGTGTCGAATCGGTCGACACGCCCGAGGCGGCGGTAACGTACGTCGAATCTGCGATCGATCAGTAAATCTGCGATCGATTACGACGTCGACTGGCTTGGCTACCGATCGTGCGTAGGGTGCGCAAAGCGCGACCGCTCACCACGTGCCGTGGAACGTATCGAACTGCAGCGCCTCCAGCGGTTCGTTCCCGACGGCGATCTCGTACTCCCCGGGTGTCAACATCGGCTTGTGGAAGCGCGGGCCGTCGTCGGTCGTGATCCGCGGACAGCCGGTGTTGACGAACGCGTCCATCGCGAAGTTGCGGAGTCGATCGGGCGTCACTTCGTCCATCGTGATCAGGTACGCGTCGTCGTTCTGCTCGACGATC
>JBNJFV010000035.1:0-13102 GCA_051747145.1 Halobacteriota archaeon | reverse complement strand
CCGGTGTTGACGAACGCGTCCATCGCGAAGTTGCGGAGTCGATCGGGCGTCACTTCGTCCATCGTGATCAGGTACGCGTCGTCGTTCTGCTCGACGATCTCCTGGGCGACCTCCCAGCGGCCCTGACCGATCTTCGTACAGAAGATGACGCCCCACTTTTCTGCGTCCATCGCCTTGTGCACGGAGGCGTACCGTTGTTTCATGAACTGTTCGGGATCGGCCGTCGTGACGACGTTGTTGACGGGATCGGCGATGACGACGGTCTTCTCGGGGTGTTCCATGGCGAGCCCGAGGGGGTGGAACTTTCCGCCGCCCACGTACAGCACCTGCTCGGCGTCGATGTCTGCGGAGGCGTAGTTACAGCCCAGTACTTGCCCCTCGTAGGTGAGCCTATCGTCGCCGCGTCGTGTGTGGACGGTGTATCCTCGATCCTCCAGCCACTCGACCATCTCCTCGAATCGGTTCATGTGCTGGGCGGTCGTGACGAGACCCACGTCGGGATCGTCCGCCGGATCGGATAACTCAGCGAGCGACTCCGCCAAGATCGGAAACGGGTCCACGTTCGAAAACAGCGGGACGTAGATGATGCTGTCGGAGTCTTTCATCGGCGAGTGTCCGAAGTGGACGAAAACGTCCGTTCGGCGCATCAGGTAGGTGTCCAGATCGCACGCCCCGTAGCAGGGCTGACCGGAGAGCATGAACGTCACGTCGGGTGCCAGTTCACGGAGGTCGTCGGCGACGGCCGGCCCCCGTCGTTTCAACCCCTCGGGGAACTGCAGGCCGACCTTCGTCGCGTCGCGTTCTTCGATCGCCTCGACGATCCGATCGAGTTCGTAATCCCACTCCCGGTCGTGTTTCAGCGACATCCCCGTGTTTCGGAGGTCGCCCTCCGTCGTCGGTTCGACGGTCCCCTCGTCACTCATTGACGGTGCTTGCCGGCCAGGACGGTTAAACGCGATGCTTCGTGGGACGCCGTGTGATCGACCTGCATTCGCCACGCGATCGGACCATCCCCATCGCACCCCATATTCGACTCGCGATCGAACCATCCACATCGCATCCCGTATTCGCCACGCGATCGAACCATCCACATCGAATCCCGTATTCGACTCGCGATCGATCCCCGTCAGTGCCCGTCGTGGTGACGTCGGTGTTACTCCACCGTTGAAGGCCGCGTGGTTCGTAGGTCGGTCAATGCCGGAGCTTCCGTTGGAACACGTTTCCGTCGATCCGGACGCACAGCCAGACGCGGAGGCAGCCCCTCCCGCCGTGTTCGTCCTCCACGGCCGCGGGGCGGACGAGACTGACTTGCTCGCGATCGCCCAGCACCTCCCCGACGAACTGCACGTGATCAGTTTCAAAGCGCCCGATCGACTCCAGGCGGGCTACACCTGGTACGAACTGGATCTTTCCGGCGGCGGACTCCACCAGAGTCAACCGCACGCGGCCGACTTCCGCAGAAGTCTCGATCTGGTCGCAGAGAGCGTGGCCGCGGCTGTCGAGGCGTACGACCTCGATCCCGATCGACTGGGGCTTTTGGGATTCAGCCAGGGCGCGATTACGAGTCTCTCGCTCCTGGTAGAGGATCCAGATCGGTTCGCGTGGGTCGTCGCCCTCCACGGCTACCTCGCGGACGCACACGAAACGCTCGAACCGGCTGGTATCGAGGGGAAACCGATCTTTCTCGGGGCGGGGAACGCCGATCGCATCATCCCTCACACCCGCGCGGCCGCCGCCGCCGATCGCCTCGAGGCGATCGGAGCCGACGTCAGTTTCACCGTCTACGACGCGCCACACGGCGTCGGCGAGGACGAACTCTCGGATCTGGTTGCGTTCGTCCGACGACACGTCTGAGTACACCCCCCGGGTTTGTAATCGACGTCGCGTTTCGAAAGCCGACATCTACCACGGGTTCCGAAACTGTTTCGACGCTGGAGGAGAGGAGTAACTCGAACACGTCCCCGATGATCGCGAACGTCAGAGCCACAGTATCGCGCTTTCAAAACGTCCTGCTCGTCGCCGTCGCGGTCGTCGCGGGCCGAGTAGTCCCACAGTTCGGGAGCGCTTCGACGGCGCTGGTCACACCTCTCGTTGTGTTTCTCGTCTACAGTTCGCTCCGAGGCCTCGACGTCCGGTTCGACACGCTCAAATCCTACGCGCAGATCATGGCCGCCTCGCTCGGGATATCCTACGTCCTGTTGCCGCTTGGCGGGATGCAAATTGCGAATCGAGTGCTCTCCGGTGACGCGATCGTCGGCGCGGCGATCGTGCTTGCGGTCCCCACGACGGCGGGGAGTGCGATCGTCTGGACGCGGTTAGCTGGCGGTGACGAACAGCTGTCGACTGGCATCTCGATCGCCTCGCTTTTGGTTGCGCCGATCGCGACGCCGGCCGTTCTCACCCTGTTGCTCGGCTCGGGAACTGCCGTCCCGATCGACTCGATGCTCGTCGATCTGGGGACCATCATCGTCGGTGGAGTCGTACTCCTGTGGATCGTCCCGGATCGTGCGATCGCAGACCGAACCGTCGATCGTGGAACGAGCGTCGCGATCTTGATACTGATCTATTCGAGCATCGCGGGGATAGATGCCAACGGCCTCCAGGCGGTCGATTTGCTCCCTGTCGTCGGCGTCTCTACTCTCCTGTTGGGACTCGGGCTCGGCTGTGCTGTGGGTTTCGGACGCCTCCTCGGGATCGATCGCGCGGCCATCCTCCCGCTGTTTTTCACGAGCACGATGAAGAATCTGGGAATCGGCCTCCTGATCGCATTTACGTTTTCGTCGGTGCTGGTCGTCGTGACGATCATCACCTACTACGTGATGCAGCAGTTCGTCGGGGCGATCGTCGCAGACGCCGTCGGGTGACACGCGTCGATCGAACCATCCGTATACGATCGCCGTGATCCAGGGAGGACGCTCCCACACGATCGAATAGTTGATGGCTCGAAATTAATACCGTTGCGACGAGACGTACCGTATGACCTTCGTGGTTCCATTCGACGGGACGCCCCTTGCGAAAGCTGCGCTTCGGAGAGCGACCGAGTTCGGTTCGGCGCTCGATGAGGACGTCCTCGCGATCACGATCGTTCCGGAGCGAACGCGGTACGCCCGCGAGAAAGGGTGGATCGAAGCAGACGAACCGTTCGACGTGGAGGCCGTCGTCGAGGCCCTCGAACGGCAGGTCGAAGCCGTCGCACCGCGGGCAGAATTCACCTGCGAGCGAATCAGGGAGTTCCCTCCCGGCGATCGGATCGCCGATCGGATCGAACGGATCGCCCTGCAAGCGGGCGCGTCGGTGATGTTTCTGGGCAGCGACAACGTCGGGCGGGTCGTGACGCCGCTGACGAGCGTGGGCGTGCACGTCGCAGCAGACGAAGCCTACGACGTCTACATCGTCCGCCATCCCTCCCCACCGACGCTCGACGCGTTGGACGCCCAGTCTCCGGACACCGAATGACGGGTCTGTTCGTATGGAACTGACGGGCCATGTTGTATGAGACTGACAGATTGTACCGTGATGGCCTGACTGGTCTTCCCGCGTGGGTTCAGTTGAAATCCGCTTGGTAATTCGTGATAGTTCGCCAGGAACTGCGGACCTGAAAGTCACTGCAACAGTATCGCCCCCTGCAACCTGAGGACAGTCGGGACCGAACGTCATCCCGCCAGACTCCGGTACGAACCCCGTGGAACGAGCCGAGATTACAACAACATACGCATCGATCGGATCCCGCAATGAAATCAGAAGTCTCCATTCTACGGGATTTCGACTGGCTTTGCTTCTGCCGTGTGCGTTTCGAAGACTGACTGCGCCCACTCGCGGACAGCCGCTACGTCGGTGTCGATCAATACGTGGACCGCGCCACTATCCTGTTCGTAACAGCTGATGGCGACTCGCTCATCGAGAAGACCGGTTCCACGTGGGGGGAGGGCATCGTGCTCCAGAACGGTGAAATTGTCATGTTGCATCATTTCTGCGCTGCGCTCGGGGTACGTCGAAAGAAAGTACGTATGGCTCTCTGGTCGAGCCACCAAAACTACGTCAACTCCCTCATCGATCAGTTGAACGAGGACCTCAAAGCACGGCTCCATCAAGGCAATCTCAGGGCGAATTAATCGAAGTTTCTTCGTCTCTTTGAGAAGCGACTCGAATCGGTCGATTGGGCGGTACGGTGAATCGGGTTCGGCAACAGTAATGGTCATCGCTTCCCACGTCTCGATGGGTAATTTGCTGACCTCATCAGGAAGCCAGTGCCAGACATCACGCAATTTTCGCTGTGTTTCGACCTGCTCGATCAACTCCTCCATTCCAGAGGCAATCACCTCACCGAGCCGAGTCGCTGAATACTGGTAGCCGTCTTTGCGGATCCAGACCCGGTTTTCGAACTCGTCCACCGTCCGCCGTATCGTAGAGGAGGAAACACCGGCCAACTCACAGAGTTCAGAACGACTCCGAGGGCGCTCTGTCAACGCGACGAGTGTCGGGACGCGATGTTCGGACCGCGCGAGATACGCGATGTCACCGATTGGTGACTCCATATCTTTGTGAGGTGTGCTATCATGATACATAAGTAATGTACGTATACGAGCCTAAAAACGATTGGCCCTATTTACCCTCTCGATATGGCGCACAACGTTCGCCACGATGACGACGTCTATCACCAACGATCGGTCAGCGAAGCGGTCTTCTTCGCACTGAAGCGTCGGTTCGATGAGACGTTACGCGCCAGTACGTGGTTCGGTAGTTCAGAGAGCTCGGCCTAAAGGCCGCTGTCAAAAACATCGAACAGGCCGTCAGCACCTCACACCCATGATCTCACGCGTCTAAACAAGCCCTCCCGTGCACATTCAGCAGATACCTGAACGGTGTCGAACCGACTACCGGCCGTATCGCTATTCGTGGTAGATTTGATCTTCGACGATTTTCCCGTCTTCGATCAGCGTCTTCGACATTCCGTTGAGTTCTCCACGGTCCGTTCCGGTCATCGTCCACTCGTACATAGCGACGCCGTCGTCTATCACCGTTTCACCCACCGTGATGTGAGCGTCGGGCTCTCTCGTATGTAATCCCCGCATGTACTCTTCGATAGCATCGCGGCCGACGACTTTCCCTTCCGGAAGGATACTGTCGTATATCGCTCCTCCTTCCGCGATGACACTCACCTTCGAGAAGTCACCGTTCCAGAAATCGGCGTAATCACGCAACAACTGTTCTGTGTCAGGTCGTGTTGATTCTGTCATTTGGCCCTCCGATTTCTTGCCTGACACACTCTCCTCAATCATGTCAGACATTAACAACCGCTATACAGCCAGTTATTATTAATTTTCCTGTTCAGTTCAAAACATCAATAAATTTATCGTGTTCGTTCGGTAGAGTGCCTGAGAGTAGTGCTGCATACTCACGCGGTAGAGAGCGATTCACTGACTTCGAGTTGGAACACACCGATGGTGCTGCATATGCGCTGTGTATCCAGCACGCCGTCACGAATATAGTTGAATTCTATCAAATGAGTCGAGTCTCAGATCCTCGATCTCAACCGCCTCACCGCTGCCCCGTTAGACAAATCAGAGGTATTAGCAGAAGTCTTCATACTTTCCAACGTCACAGCTCCCTGGACTACTGAAATCGGCGTGCGAGATATAGAGGATGAGTTCAGCACGGCGTCTTCGTTTGTTTCACATTGAAAACGACGAACCATCCGCTCACTACACGTGCATACTGAACACTTAGATCCCAGAAAGCACTTATCGTCAATCCAATAGTTGTCAGTAAATGAAATCCCGGACTCTTCTAGGTGTATCACTTCTTGCTGCTCTTCTCCTTATAGGTGCTATCATCTACCCAGGTGCGCTCACACAGCCATATAGTGGTGAGAGCGAATACTATTCCGTTGCACACGAATCCTCAGAGATGTACTATTCATAGGGTGGACTGAATACAAGCGCATCTAATACGGCGACAGCAACGTAGAAGGCAGTAGAACCCATCATCCACATAGGTAGACGAGTCACAAAGCCTATCTTTCCATAGGGCAGTCAATGTGACAACTATGAGACGGCGCGTAATGCTTGCTGTTGTTTCTTCGGCTCTCGCCGGAGGGACTGCTGGATGTCTATCCTTTTTTGACGAACAGGACGTGTATCTGGGTCGTATCGCGGTGACGAATCAGACTCAACAATCCCAAGTTGCTCACATTGAGGTGTATGACAACGAGGAGTCGGTCTTCTCGACAACTGAAGAATTAGATGCATATAAAGTGGGGGGAGGAGTCGTCCCCGGTACGACTACCGATTGTGGCTGGCCATCTAAGCCGGGCCAGTATCACATTGAAGTACAATTAAGAGACCACAAGAGTACGGCTTCTGCGTTGGTTGGTGACGACGATGCGATTCGGTCTTCCGACCAAGAGCAAGAAGCGGAGCAAGAGATTGACTGTTACGCTGCTGTTGCTGATTTGACTCCGAACAACGGAATTCGACTGTGGTTCGAAAGGTGTAATTCCCTCTCTGAACGGCTGGAAGACGATCTCTGCACCCCAGATGACGACTACAACGGGGATTGATCAATGGGCCCTCTAACCCACATGTAGCACGAACTATCATGGATTCACCATCTGACTTCTGAGATCTTCTAGAGAGATGGAAATCCACTTCAGCAACCTTCACCCTGTGTTCAGCGCGACATTCTTGACAGTGTATACGTAGTTTTAGCACATCCTGATAACTCCACCATCTGTACTGACCGATCACTAGCTTCGCAAATCAAGCCAAATCTCATGCGACATTCGCGCGCTGTATTCAACATCGGCTCCTGAAACAGGTTTACTGCTATCATTTATCGTCTCTGTCGGGGTGATAGTGGGCGTGATGAACATCGACCCGCCACCAGCAGTCACCTCACTCGACTGTCCGAGATACGCTACAGGCGCTTCACCGAACGCGAGGCGCATGCCAGCGCCAGAGCCACGCTCTGACGAGGATCGCGAAGCCGAGCTTCGCTCACCAGCGGAACGGCTTGCTGGCATGATTTCAGAGTCTCCCGTATAGGAAGACGTGAAATCATGTCCCAGCGTTGCCGTCTCGCTGAAGAACGCCCTTCTTGTCGAGCTTGAAGCCAGACTGATTATACGTGAAACTGTGAAACCTCCGTGGCGGCATCCACTTGAGTTGACCGACGCCGTAGCCGTTCTCCTTGAGCTTAGAAAGAGTCTCGAGGTTGTCGATCAGACGTTCTACGATAGTTTGGAGGACCTTCGAGTACACATCAGAGAGGCAGTGATCGCCGCCGCGTGTATCCACGAAGCCCTCGAAAACCAGTGAATCAAACGCAGCAGGAGTGCGACGTCGGCCAGTCCGGTGAGATGCCAACCAACTCGGCGCTCTCCCGCCAGAGCCGCCGTCGAACCGCTCGATTCGTTGCCGCGGGTGCGGGTTCAGTGGGCCCGTCCTCGCCGACGTACGTGCCACTCACGGACCCGTATATGGGATCTACGAGGAGTGTTTGCAGGCGATCGGCGGCCGTCTGCTCGGAGGTGGCGACGCCCGGAATCGCTCCAGCGATCCGGACAAGCAGTCGCGTTCTGAACGACGCCTCGCGGAACAGGTCCGTGGACGGAACGAACCCCGGGTGAACGCAGTTGGCTGTGATCGCCGAGTCGTCCGGGAGCCGATCGTCCAGCTCGATCGTGAAGGCGATGTTCGCTAATTTCGAGCGTGCGTACGCGTCGATCGCGTTGTACCCGTCCGTCAGTTGCAGATCGTCCAGATCGAGCGTTGCCCGCTGATGAATGTCCGAGGCGGTGACGACGACACGCGGATCGGGCGAATCACGGAGCCCGTCGAGTAGCTCGTATGTCAGAAGGTAGGGCGCAAGGTGGTTCACCGCGAGTGTGATTTCGATTCCGTCCGGGCTTTCCCGCCGCGCGTTGGCGGAGAGTCCGGCGTTGTGGGCGAGTACGTCGACCTGATCGTACTCGCGTTTCACGGTCGCTGCGAATGATCGGACGGCGGATTGGGAGGCGAGGTCGACCCGGTGGAACGCGATCTCGCCGGCGAGGCCGTCGGACCGCTCCACGAGGGTCGCGCCCTTCGACTCGTCGCGACCCACAATCGCGACGGTCGCGCCGCGAGCTGCGAGGTCGACGGCTGCCACGCTTCCGAAGCCGCTCGTTCCGCCCGTGAGAACGATCGTGCGGTCGGCGAGGTCGTTGGTCACGACTCGCTCCGACGCCGACGGTCCAAAAGCGCAATCAGCACGTACAGCACGCCGATCACGCGGACCCCGTCGGTGAGCTGGTCGTTCCACTCCACCGATTCGGGGTCCTCGTACACGGGCGGTCCCGCGATCGGATCGTAGAGGGTCGGAACGAAAAGCAATATCGCGCCGAAGATCCCGGTAAGGTTCATCAGCCACGCGTAGAGGCGGCCGTCACGAATCGCGGCGAGTGCGATCACCGCGCCTTCCGCCCGGATGGCAGGTACGAACCACGACCGGACGGCGTTCTCGCCGGGAGTTTTGACCGCGATCGCCTCGAAAATGTTCACGATCCGGTTCGGAACCAGCGCCGTAAATACGCCGAGCGCGCCGAGGAGGTGTCGTATCATACGCGACCGTTCGGTCCCGAGCAGGTTAAGATTCGGTGCCGGGTGAGTGGACCCCCAGCGTTCCCGAACGGCTCGTCTCGTCGTCTCGGGGTCGTCGTGGTTTTCGAGGCGTCTGCCCGAACGATGACGGCGCGAACGATGGATACCGTGACCCGGCCGTCACGTCACCCACCCATCCACCTCACTACGATCGCCGAATCGCCCCGAGGGCCGCGATCGAAGGGCGTTCTCGAGGAGCCCGACGATCGCAACCGACGGTACGCTGGGCGAGAATGCGAAGAGACACTGGTCCGTCTTCACTCCTGACAGCCGTCTGCCAGAGGGACTCCGGCACGGCGAAAGCACGAACACACGCGGTCGGCGTGAGTAGTTCACGGGCGACAGCGTCGCCGATCGGTACCGCGGCAGCGATCGGCATCGTCACATCCGGTACCGTGAACCGAGTCCTCGTCCACGAGCGGTGTAACACTGGGTTTTACCCGATTCAGTACCTCACAAAGCATCATCGGCTAACGGTCACTCAGTGCGTGTGGGTTTTCATCGCCCGATGACGATGGAGTTGAGAGGTACCTGGCCTACTGATTCATCCCACGTTGTCCTGTCCGGAGGAGTGATTTGGGCAATATCACCGATATTCAATCGTCTCCGCCGGAGATTCGCCAAAATTGATAAAACCTATGATAATAATTAGGTTCTGTATGATTGAACCTCACGAGGAGATCAGCTATCTCGTCCGATCGGAAAACAGGGTGAGGGTGCTTGAGGCACTACTGGGGAGCGCGAAGACCAGGCGCGAGGTGGTCGAAGAAACCGGCATCTCGGGGGTTACTGTCGGCCGCATAATCGCGGGCTTTCTCGATCGAGGGTGGATACTCGTGGATGGTGACGCCTTCGAAACGACGGTAGTGGGTGATCTCATCGTTGCGGACTACCGACGACTGTTCGATTCGACGGACCTCGCCTGCCGCCTGGGACCGGTGATCGAACACGTCTCATTCGACGAGATGGATTTCGACGTGCGGTGCTTGACGGACGCGGCGATCTCCGATCCAGAGACCTTCGATCCGCTTCGAGCCATGGATCGACAGATGCAGTTGTTTCGTGAGGCCGATCGTGTCCAGGCATTCACCCATCGACTTCCGAATTTCCTCGGGGAGGTTATCTACGAGGAGGTCATCCAAAACGATCTCAAGCTCGAAGTCGTTTTCGAGGCAGAACTCGTCGATCGCCTGGCCGATACGCCGACGATCCGTTCGAGGACCGTAGAAGCGATCCAGGCCGGGGCCGAGATTTACCGGGCGGACGATACTGATCGGATCCCGTTGCATGCCGGCACGTTCGACGATCTCGTCGCCATCGCTGTCCACGACGACGCGGGATCGATCTGCTTGGGAATCGAAACTAGGTCCGAGCCGATCGTCGGGTGGGTGAATAACGTGTTCGAGGAGTACCGCGAGGCTGCGACTCGTCTCACCGCTCGAAGCCTCAGGGCATGACGGACGGATCAACACGGTTTGAAGTATTTTCACGGGCTGAAACGCGTATCGAGACGAAATAAAGAGGCGAACTGAACGTCAATCATGGTGAATCATAGTTTCACTGATAATAAATAAGTGCCCCCTACCTGTTGTCATTCGTGGGACTGCAGGTCCCAGTGGTGTCGGTCTGGGGTCGGCGATCGTGTCTGATCCCGGCAGCACACCGAACAAAAACGAGGCAATACGATGCAAAAGTACATCAGTTTGATCGAGTATACGCAACAGGGAATCGAGAACGTCAAGACCAGTCCGGACCGCCTCGATGCAGCGAGGCAGCTGGCCGAGTCGATGGGGGCCGACCTCCGATCGTTCGACCTAACCTTCGGCCGCTACGATGCCGTCGCGGTTTTCAAAGCGCCTGACGACGAAACGGCAGCTCGGTTTGCGCTCCGTATTGGCAGCGAAGGGGCCATCAGCACGGAGACGATGCGGGCGTTCCCGGAAGCGGAGTTCCGGGACGTCGTCGACGGGATCGGAGAATAACCGGGGATCGCGCATGAACTTTGCAAACTACGTCGATGTCGCTGCTCGACAGTGGGGAGACGCGCTTGCGATGTCCGACCCGACGCGTGAGATGAGCTATGCCGACCTCGCACGGGAGACCGATGCCGTTGCTAACGGACTAGAAGACCTCGGAGTCGAACCGGGTGACCGGGTCGCGCTGTTCTTGCCGAACAGCGTGACGTTCATGACGTCGTACTTCGGCGCGCTGAAGCGGGGGGCGGTCCCGGTCCCGATTAACCTCCGGTTCGACCCGCAGACCATTGGGTACGTTCTCGAGGACACCGACTCGTCAGTCGTGATCACGAGCGGCCATTTCGAGGATACGTTCGCCGATTCCGACTCGAGCGTCGAACTGGTCGTCGCCCACGGCGAGACCGGTATCGATTACGGAGCGATGGTTGCCGATGCAGCCAAGGAGTACGACGTTATCGAGCGGCGGAGTGACGATCTGGCAGAACTACTGTACACGAGCGGGACGACCGGACAGCCAAAGGGCGTAAAACACACCCACGGTAACCTTACGGCGAACGGGTGGGCGTACGTCCGGTATTTCACCATGTACACGCTGGAGACGGTCGGTCTGACGGTCGTGCCGTGTTTTCATGTGGCCGGGCTCAACGTCACGGCCACGCCGCTCGTGCTCGTCGGCGCGGAGAACCACTTCCTCCCGACGTGGGATCCCGAGACGGCGCTCGAGACGATGGCCGCCCGCGAGGTGACGTTCGGCATGTTCATCCCGACAATGGTCGTGGACATGCTGGAGCACGGAACCGATGGGTACGACCTTTCTGCGCTGCAGTACGTCGGTGTCGGGGGGTCACCGATGCCCAAAGAGCGAATCGAGACGGTCGAGGACGCCTTCGGCGTCACGCTCCTGGAAGGGTACGGTATGACCGAGACGACGCCCGCTGCCGCGGTCAATCGACCGGACCAGAACGTGCGGAAAGCCGGCAGTATCGGGCTCCCGATGCACGAGGTCGTGGATGTCCGCATTGAGGACCCGGATACCGGAGAACCCGTTGGCACCGACGAGAAGGGCGAGCTCCTTTGGCACGGTGACACCGTTACGCCTGGCTACTGGAACCTGCCAGAAGAGAATGAGGCGGCGTTCGTCGAGCGCGATGACAAGCGGTGGCTTCGATCCGGCGACATCGCTCGGCGTGACGCCGACGGTCACCTTTTCGTCGAAGACCGTGCCGACGACATGATAATCACTGGTGGGGAGAACGTCTACCCTCGCGAGGTCGAGGACGTCGTCTACGAGGTTGACGGCGTGGTCGAGGTCGGCGTCGTTGGCATGCCCGACGATCGACTCGGCGAGCAAGTCACCGCAATCGTCGTCGCAGAGGATTCGGTCACTGCCGAATCGATCGAGTCGCGCTGTCGGGATCGGTTACCTGGATACAAAGTACCGAGGGCGATCGAGTTCGCCGACGAGATCCCAAAGACCCCCACGATGAAAATCGACAAGATCGCTCTGCGTAGGGGACTCGGTGTCGAATGACAATGAGTGCTCCCTCGAGCAACACTGAACGGGATCGGCAGCGACGCGAGGGACAGCTTCGCCCGTTCGATGGCGTTCTCAGCCCGGGAATTTGCTTTCCAACTGGTCATTGCGTTTGTCTGTACAAGTGGTGGGACACTCCAACATCTCTTGATGCGTACGAGAGCCTTTGGATCATCACGCCAGAAGGCGATCGTCGGCTGTATGGCGATTCGTCCAAAGCGGTAACGTTCGTGCAGAAATATCATGAGTTTGATCAGACGAGTGAAGCGGATATTCGGTGGAACAACTTAGACGACAGTCACATGGAATGCGCTCTGGAGGGCGAAGACGGGACCTCGCTGAAACTCCACCTCGATCTGGGCTCCACCGTGAAAGCCCGTCTCCTTAACGGAATCACAACACTGAGCCCGAATCGAATCCTACGAACGCCTGTCGGGGGGAAGATTAGCAATCTCACGTTCAGTCTCCTGATGGAGACGAATGGGTTGAAGGTAGTGGGAGTGACCGATACGGGTGAGCCCTATCGAGTCGAATCGGATTCGATCCGGATGGTCACCGGTGGATCGGCTCGGATCAACGGCGAGGATTGTGGTACAGTGTGTCCGCCCGACAGACCAATCGAGTTCGGCGACGCTATCGTCCCGAACGATCCGTTCGTTTCCTTCGGTGAGCTTTGGCTTCGTCCACCCGCAGAGTGACCCGGGAGCGAACTGGGTTCGTCCCGGTGCTCTCTCCGGGTGATTCGGTACCGAGGCTCGGCCCACACGTGGCGAAATCACTGTCCAAGTTCCAGCAGAGCTGATGGACTCGCGATTCGGTATATCAATAATCGCGCGTTTGACATCCTCCCCGCGCTAAACAGTAGTTGCCGATTCAAATTGCAGCGTGTTCGCTGAGGTACGACGAGATTGTTGAAATCCGGCTTGAGCCGGTTGTTCGAGCAGTGATTCGAG
>JBNJFV010000034.1:0-19221 GCA_051747145.1 Halobacteriota archaeon | reverse complement strand
CGATCGGGACCGAACCCGCAGATGCCGACGCCGAACTCGTCGGCGTCCAGTCGACTTTCGTCTCGGAGGACCGGGAGGACGACGTCACGGGTGGTTTTCGGAGGTTGCATACTTCCGAGGACGACGAGATCGCCTCGGGACAGTCCCGACCCGACGTCTCGAAGGATGGTCCGTAACTGCGAGAGGTCGGGTGCGCCGTCCGATCGCACGCCCGTTGGAGCGGTAACCACGTGTACGTCCGCGTGGGCGGCGACTCTGACCGCGTTCGTACTGATCCGAAATGCGCCCGCGTCGACCGCCTTCTCGACGACGTCGGCCAGCTTTTCATCCCGTCGATCCCAACACTCACCCGTTGCGAGCTGTTTGGCAGTAACCGTGTCAGGCTCGACGCCGATCACGTTTTTCGTTTTGCTCGCGGCGATCACGCCGACTGCGAGGCCGGTCGGGCCGAGCCCGTACACGCCGATTCGCGTCTGGTCCGGTGCGATTCGACGCCGAATTTCGGGGACCGAACCGAGAGGGTAGAGTTTCCCGCCCGACATCGTCACTGCCCCCCCGAGTCGGCGCGCGATTCGATTCGGTGTGCAAGCCGTAACGCCTCGAGTCCGTCACTGCCGGTAACCACGGGATCCGAACTGGTCCGCACCGCGTCGACGAACGACTCCAACTCCCGTCTGAGCGGTTCGCCGTTCTCCACGGTCGGTCGTTCGACCACGTTCGAATGCCGGTATCGCACGTCACCATCTGCGTCGACGTACTCGGGGACCGATTGTCGGTTGATCGTCACCGATTGGGAAAGGTAATCGACGTTGACGCGACACTCACTGGCGGTGATAGACAGCTGTCGAACCTTCTCCTGGGTCACGCGGCTCGCCGTCACTGTCCCCACGACACCCGAATCGAACGTCAACGTCGCAGTGACGTACTGCCCCGACGCGGTTTCGGCGGCGCTCACCTGGGTGACGTCGCGTTCTAAAAGCGACGTGATCACGTCGAGGTCGTGTATCATCAAATCGACCGCCGCGCTGTCGCGGATCTGTCTGCCGACGGGGGGGCCGAGCCGTTGTGCGTCGACGGCTATCACGTCGAGGTCTGCCGCCACGTCCATGACGGTTCGAACCGCGGGGTTGAACCGCTCGATGTGTCCGACCTGAAGCGTGACCGATTCGTCGGCTGCGGCCGAAATCAACTCCTGTGCCTGCGCTGCAGTCTCGGCGATCGGCTTCTCGACGAGCACGTGGACGCCGGCGTCGATAGCCCGCATCGCGGTGCTGTAATGATGCGGTGTCGGCACGGCTATCGAGACGAGATCGGCGTCGCGTATCAGCGAGTCGATCGACTTCGATCGCGTTCGATACGTCTCGGCGACGGCTGCGGCGGCCGCCTCGTCCACGTCGGAGACGCCCGAAAGGACGACGTCGGGGATTTCGTGATAGACACGAGCGTGGTGTTTCCCCATCGATCCGACACCGATCACGCCCACGGACAACGTCTCAGCGACCACTGTTTTGCTCCCGTGTGACGCCCAGGCCGGTGGTGTCTGGCGTTTCGATCGCCGGTTCGTCCGTCGGAATCCGATCGTACGCGGTCAGTGCGGTGCAAATGTGTGCGAGCTGGTCGTCCGAAAGGTTCGGATGGACGGGCAGCGAGAGGACGTGTTCGGCCGCCCGCTCGGCGTTCGGATACTGCCCGGAGTACTCCTCGTAGGCTGGTTGATCGGGGATCGTCGTCGGGTAGTACACGCCGGTCGAAATCCCCGCAGTGTCGAGGTACCGCGCGAGCGATGCACGATCATCGACCCACACGGTGTATTGGTGATAGACGTGGTCGTATCCGTCCGGGACGCCCGGCGACCGTCCGAAATCGCAGTGTCTGACGGTTGCGGTGAGGCTCGTCGCGTTCATCCGCCGTGCGTCGTTGTACGCGTCGAGCTTGTCGAGTTGGCACAGCCCGATCGCCGCCGCGACGTTCGTCATGCGAAAGTTGTGCCCGACGGTTTCGTGGGTGTACGACGCCACGCGGCCGTGGTTCACGTACCTGCGCACCGCCGTCGCGACGGCCTCGTCGTCCGTGACCACCATTCCACCTTCGCCCGTCGTCATGTTCTTCGTCGGGTAGAACGAGAAACAGCCCACGTCGCCGAACGTGCCCACGCGTTGGCCGTCGATCGAGGCTCCGTGTGCCTGTGCGGCGTCCTCGACGACGTGGAGGTCGTATTCGTCGGCGATCGCACACAGTTCGGTCATTGGTGCCGGGAGCCCGTACAAATGGACGGCGACGATCGCGTCTACGTCGCCATCGTACGCTTCGATCGTTCGTCGCACAGCGTCCGGATCGAGGTTGTACGTTCGAGGATCGACGTCCGCAAAGACGGGGACTGCACCACACAGCCGGATCGCGTTCGCGCTCGCGATAAAGGAAAACGGCGTCGTAAGGACCCGATCCCCCTCACTGATGCCGAGCCCCCGTAACGCCGCCTCGAGCGCGGTGGTCCCGTTCGACGTCGCGACGCCGTAGGAGGTGTCGCAGTACGCTGCGAACGATTCTTCGAACGATCGGACCACCTCCCCGTCTGCGAGATCGCCGCTTTTCAGGACGTCGTCGACGCGATTTCGTTCACAATCGCCCAACGTGGGATCTGCGATCGGGACGTTCATCGATCCCCCCATCGGTCAGCGACCACACCGATTCGACGAGGGCGGTCGAACGGCTGTATTCTATGTCGGTGATCGATCGACTGGCGACGACGTCGGTGATCGATCGATTGGCGACGACGTCGGTGATCGATCGACTGTGTCGGTACCCGTCTTCCTGTGCGTGTGCCGTGTCGGTGGTTCGGTGCGGAGTCTACCATAGATACTATTCGGGAATGTCGTGGCGGTTCAACGCCGAGTACGCCGGTTTATCGTTTTGTTATACAGCGGGTTGACCGCGAGTAGCGGGGGCTTTATTCGTCGCTTCGAATCCGGGTTACGATTCGGTGACGTCGATCGTCACGAAGACGTGCCGGTACGGGTCGGCATCGTCCACGTTTGTCGGTGGCTCGCCCCGGAACAGGTAGTAATTGTATCGCACGAGACCGACACGATCCGGTTGCAGTTCGTGTTGTGCAGACCATTGGCTTCCGTGATCGATCGTCAGTTCGAACCGATCGATCTCCTCGGCGTCGAGCACCTGGACGGTGTCGCCGTCCTCGACGACCTGTTCGGCGACGACGACGACAGTGTACGACTCTCGGTGTCGCTCGCGGTTCTCGACACCGACGGTCAGTGGAACGGTTTCACCCTGTTCGACCGTCTGTGGATACCCGTCCAGGAGTTGTTGCCCGTCCTCGGTTGTCGTCGTCAGGTGAATTTGTGAGAACGCTTCGCCGTGTTGGGGTGCCGAGATGGCGTACCCGATCGCACCCACCGCGAAAACGATGCTCACGACGAGCAGGATGGTCCCAACGCGTCCGGCAGTAGAGAAATCGCCAGCAAAGCGGCTTCGGACGGTCGACACGCCGACAGTTGGGGGCGTGAAGCGATCACGCGCCGGGAGCACCGCGCGGCGAACCGTCGCGAGTAACCCGACACCGATGATAAAAACCGACAGTGCGATGAGATACGACCCGCCGAACGCATTCACGGGGACGAGCTCCAAAACGAGCCCAAATAACGGGACGAGCCCAACGCTCAAGCCGAACGAGAGGACACTCCGTTCAAACACCCCCAATCGGACCCCGGAGCGACCGGGGTCGGCAGTCGGTGCGTGCGGGAATAACGCCGCGACGAGCAAGTACCCCGGTATGAAGAACATCAACGGCCACATAAGCACCGTACGTACCACGTCGGACGTGAGGATACCCATCAGTAACAAGGCCGTAAACAGATATCCAAACGAAACGATAATGTCTATCGGGACGACCCCGCCACCACCAGTTTCGGCAGACCGACTCGCGGACGAATCTTCGCGTGACATTATCCGGTATCGAGACCCAAACGTGCTTTGTTATACCTTCCATACGAGGATGCGACGTGGATCGACGTCCGGGAAGTCGAGCCTCCACTCGAAGTGCGGCCCCTGATATCGCGTCCATGACGCAACCCGGGGGCAGACGCTCGTACGACCCAGACGCAACCCGGGGGCAGACGCACGTACGACGCAAGGCCGAATCCGCGGGCAGTCCGTGGATCCCCGTCGATCGATCGATGGGGATGGTGGTAATCAAAATGCTCGTCGATCGACTGGTTGCCGTTCGATCGACAGGCGTTAGCTCCCATCGGCGAGACGAAGCGTCCTGCGAACGCCCACGCCGCGCCGTATTCCCGGAAGGTACGACCATATGCGTCGCAGGACGCGGTAGGGCTGTGCCACCGATCGAGCAGGAGCCCCCTGCTGGAGAACGATCACGTCGAGCCAGAGAATTCGTCGGGTACCAGCGGATTCGTCCGATGCCGGAGGAAGACAACGCGACGTTATTACATCTAATCCAGATGTAACAAAGTGATATCCGCAGAAATGGAGTGATGAACTCCGTGTGGTCCTCGTGAACACGCGGTGAAAACCAAAGACTAGATCGAATGTCCGACCAAGAATACAGTGCGCTGTCTCGGGACACAGTCTTCGACCTTCTGAGTAACTCCCGCCGACGGTTCGTTCTTCATTACCTCAAGCGCGAGGACGGGCCGGTGAGCCTGAGCGATCTAGCCGCCCAGATCGCGTCCGTCGAGAACGACATCCCCGTCGAAGACCTCACGAGTCAGCAACGCAAACGAACGTACGTGTCGCTTTATCAAACACACATCCCGAAGCTCGAGGACGCGGGGGCGATCGAATACGATTCTGAGTCCGGACTCGTCATCCTCGCGGACGGTGCGGACGAGATCAGCGGTTACTTTCGTCAGGAATCGACGATACCGTGGCAACAGTATTATCTCGCGCTCGTCGTGATCGGCGTGTCCCTTTTCGTCATCGTCAACACGTTTACCACGAGCGACGTCCTGCAGTTCGTCGTCGGATTGGGAATCCTCGCGTCGTTCGCCGGGCTCGCTGGCGCGCATTTCCTACACGTACGTCGATCGGGAGGGGAATTTCCGATGGATCTGTTCGAAAACAACTGAACTAGCCAGGCCCGAGCTGACCGAACCTGACCGAATCGATCGTCACTGGTTTTTACCGCCACCTTCTCGAAGGTCTCTGAGCGTCAGACAGTGCAGACAGCCGTACAACGACCCGTCGTTCGCGCCGAACACCCGCACGAACTGTCGAGTAACGTAGCTCCCGCAGTTTTGACACTGCCGTCTCGTTTCCAGTCTCTCCCGCGTTGTTGATTCCGGTTCGAGCACGTCCATGGTGTGGCCTGACAGCAAGCATGCTTTGTTATACAACTCATATCAGTCTCGTCGATTGTACAATCGAGGCAAAAACGTCATTTTACACCCGTATCTGGTATTCTAGACAGTCGCGCGAACGTGAGCACCGTCAGCCTCATATATCCGTACGGGGATTATAATTACAGCGGCTGTGTACAATGATCCATCCATTCGGTACGCAGGCGGTACACGGACCTCTGGGTGCCCGGTCCTACAACTAGAACAATGACACACCAGACGAGCCCGACGACAGGTGCAATCAACTATGAATGACGATTGGGACGAAATCGGATTCGTGATCAGTTCGCAGTATCGGATCGCGGTGCTCAAACGCCTCTCTGACAGCCCGGCAACTCCATCGAGGATCGCGGAGGATTCCGGCATCGGAATCACGCACGTCTCGCGAGCGCTCGGGCGACTACGCGATCGGTCGCTCGTCGAACTGCTCGTTCCCGAGGATCGAAAGAAAGGACGAGTCTACGGCATCACCGATCACGGTGAACAGCTCTGGGGAGAGATACGAGCGAAGAACCTCATCGACTGAGTCCCGCCCGTCGGGACTATTCGGTGGAGTCGTCTTCCGGAAGTAGCATTTCCGGATTCCGTTTATACGCAGGTGTCCGCGCGAATTGAGAGATGCGATCTATTTCGTCATCCGTTAACCAGTCTGACATACGAGAATGTATTCTACAGAACAGTATAAATATCTGCTGGGTATTGTTAATTAACCGATATTTTGGACTTGCCTCGACGCCCCGCCGGTTACAGCACTGTCCAGGTATGACGCCGAGCCTACGGGTGGGATCTGAAAAACGCGTGCTGTTAGGTGTGGACTGTTATCGAAAAGTGTCGGCTTCTGTCGATCGTGATGGTCAAATCAGCGATTTCGAACGTCACTTCAAGCGGCGTCTCCGGACACCCATGATGCGTGAGAAGCTGTTCTAACGCGTCGGGATCGACGACGTCGTAGAGACGAGGGTGCAACGATTCCGGATCGGTATCTTTCACGTGCGATATCGCACGAACGATCGAGACCGCAATGCTCTGGTCGCTTTCGGGTGTATATTCGAAACAATATACGCTGGGATCTGTTGGGACTGCATTGCCATACTGCATGCCCGGTGCCTGTTTGCTTTTCATGTGTAGTAGTGATTCTGCCGCGCCACAAATTGCACTCCGTAGTAGGTATTGAAAAGTGTTCCCGTCTCAGTGTGACAATCAGTGAGATGGTAAGTATGTGATACCCGTTTCGAGCGCGACGGACCCCAGCGTGTCGAACAGCCCGCTCAATTAGTTCGTTCCTACGTCAGCGAGCGCGTCGATCGCACAATGGAAGGAGGCAATTACTGTGCAAAAAGTAGAGTACGAGGATCCTAACAATTACATGTGTATGTTTGTAATACTCTATTCTCATAGACCATCAAACATGATAAGTGAACAGATATTATTTAACTATGAGTATAAATAAATGCTGCTGAAGTAGAGAAATAGATGGAGTAGTATATTACCGATATTGGATTAAAAATGTTAATTACTGTGTCGATGTAGAGACTAATAGAATTAAATACGTAAATTGATCACGTGGCCGAGTTCCCAGAATAAATCAGAAATGTTATAGTACTACTAATATATACAATATTTGATTAAACTAGGACGTGCGATCGATCGGAGTCGAGTGGCGGTAGGATCGGCGTAATTCGATCGCGGGGGTCGCCACGACTACTGACGATCGATCGGTTTGGCTGCGTTCGACAGCGGCGAGTTCGCCTCCAAGTTGTTCGCGAGCGACAACGAGTAACCACGGCGATCGTCGCAGTAGCACCCAGTTTCTAAAATTATCCAGCTGTGTACTGCATTAATCAGTACTAACCTATTATCTGGTAAGTAAACACGGTCAAACCGCCAGGAAGTAATCCGATTAGACTACATTTCAGTAAAAGATGGTAAGAAATCTTATTTGTATAACGTCCACCTTCCAATCCATGGTGGAACACCATACCGACGACGAATCTCGGAAGGACGGGCCTATCGGTCGACGTGGGTACCTCACGCTCACGGCAGCGGCGATCGCATCCGCGGCCGGGGTCGGTAATGCGACGGCTACCGGGGGCGCAGGTGAACCCTCGGGTGCGACGGTCTCTGTCGAGACCGATCGAGTCGTCGATCTCGGTGCCGAAGGACTCACCCCGGGAGACGAAATCGATCCGTACCTCGACGATCACTTCGAAAACGGCGTCGAAGTACGGATCCCAGAAGGGGAGTACGACTGGAACGGCGGCGGTTTCCACAACGCCGCCTCCCGGGATGCGGCGGTCGTCGGGATGGGTGAAGTGGTCTTGCACCTCGAAAACAGCCGCTTTCGAAACGATATCGATGCCGACGACGGCGTAGTGGCACTCCGTAACCTCACAATTCGAGGAAAACCGTCCGAAAAGTCACGGTTTAGACTCCAGGCAAGCAGTTCCGGGCACGTCTTGATCGATAACGTAGACTTTCCGGACGGGTCCGAACCGGGGGCAGACTCCCGACCGTTCTACTCGCCCAGCGACCACGCTGGCGTCGTGGAAATCCGAAACTGCTATTTCCACAACTTCTCGAACAACGGTATTTACGCCAGTTCGCCCGGGAAAGGGTCCGACGGTCAGCTCATCATCGAAAACTGTGTCGCCCACAACAACAACATTGCGGGGATCCGTATCGGGTCGAGCGAGACGGTCGTCCGAAACTGTGTCGTTCTCAACGACGATGCGGCCCCCGAGAATCACAAGGGACAGCGTAACATGCGGGGGATTCGGGTCCGGGAAGCCGGGAACGACATACTCATCGAGAACTGTGAGATTATACACTCCTACAGCGGAGCAGGAGCGCCGATTCAGTTACACGATGGAGCCGAAGGCGGTTCCGGTACGATCGTCGATACCAAGATCCTCAACAACACGGGCAACGACGCGATCGGCGGGAGTGACAGCACTGCCGAGGCGTGGTCGGCGAGGAACGTGTCGATAAGCGGTGACGGTGATCTCGGATATCACTCGAACCTAGAGGGAATCTGTACCGGATCCGATTGTCACGACGTATCCGCGTCCACCACCGCTACCGACGTACTGTCGGACGTTTCGGAGGCGTCGTCCGCTCGGGTCGAACCCGACGGCACCCACTCGCGCCGTCGATGGACGGGATCGGCGTCCGCCAACGACCCCACCGACTCTGACACCGAACCGGACAGTTTTTCCGACAGTGCGGATGTCATCGACGGCACCGTCGAATCCGAGACGTGGAACGAACTGGTGATCGTCACGGAGAATGCCACTGGCAGCAATTACGACGTGACGACGACCGGCCAAATACGACCCGAGTACGAACGAGCCGAACACAGTGCCGATCGGCCCGCACCGACCGATTACGTCCAGCGCAACGTCGACGGTACCTGGACTGCCATCGGTTCGACCTCCGCTGGCGGTCCGAGCGGAGATACGTTCCGCTACCGCGGCCGGATAGTCGACGTTCACATAACAGGGGAACTCGACGGCATTACCGTCCGCCGAAACGGGAGTGAAGTTCCACTCGAAGACCTCGTCGAGCGTTCGGCAGGCGAATCCGCCTCGTTACCGAACAGACTGCTCATCGACGGCACTGGTGAGGACGGGGAGAGCGCCTATCAGTTTACCGTGAGCGGGGACGTCCGATCGGACTCCGCTCTCAGTTCGTCGATGGCGATTTCGTCCGAACGGATCGGTTCGTTCCTCGAAATCGACCGGAACACGGTGCGCGGACTCGTCGGAACCGGTCTGAGCGGCTTTCGCTTCTCCGGAGAAATCGTAGATTTCTCACTCGAGGGGGATGCGGACGTTACCGTCGAAGAAAGCGGTATCTGAGCCGATGGAGTGGTCCACAGAGTCCGATTGGGAACGCCTCTCTGCGGACCCCGATCCGGAACGCGATCTCGGGTACGAACTCGAAGAGTGGGACGTCGTAACCACAGAGCAACGGGGGTTGAAACACCTCGTGTTCCTCCCCGGCGACGGCACGCAGATACACCGAGAGGCGTTCATCATCGCGAAAGACGACGCGGTGTACGACGTCTACGAGATGCGCTGATCGGTCGCCGCTGACCATTCGAACCCTCCACCCGCTTTGCATCCTCGGTTTTTCGGTGCTTTCGGTGTACGCCGGCCGATTTCTCGCGACGAGCAACGGCGAATTACTTTTCGTACCCCAGCATTTCGAAGTTGGGCGCTGATTCGGATCACATCACCCGAATAGTAACAAAGTACACGGCGGCTCGATGGGGTGACGATGTCGTTGAAATCCGCGGTTGTCGGGGCAGGAACCGTATCGGAGACACACCTCAGTGGACTACGACAGTGTCCAAAGACCGACCTCGTCGCAATCTGCGACGTCGACCGTGAACGCGCGAGAGAAAAGGCTCGATCGTACGACATACCCGCATACTTCGATCTGGAGGAGCTTTTAGACGAGCAACAGCTCGATTGGGTCCACGTGTGTACACCCCCGCAGACGCACCTCGACGTCGCTCGGTCGATCCTCCAACGGGGGATTCCAGTGTTGATCGAAAAGCCGGTGACCGAAACGCTAGAACAGTTCGAATCGATCGTCTCGGCGTCGCAAGCGAACGACACGCCGTTTTCGGTCGTTCACAATCACAAGTTCGATCTCGTCATGCGAAAGGTTACCGAAGCGATAGACACCGGGGACCTCGGATCGGTCCGCGGCGTCGATCTCATGTATACCGGATCGACGGCACCCGACGTCGCAAACCGCGGATCGTGGAACTTCGACCTGGTCGGCGGAGAGTTCGAAGAGGGGCTCCCGCATCCGCTGTACCTCGGGTTGACGGCGGGAGGACTGCCACGGAGTGACGCCGACGTGTCCGCACAGACGAGTCTCCTCGGCGAGTACGAGCTGGATTTCGGGTACGATTGTGCCCAGGTACAGTACGTGAGCGAAGCCGGCGCACTCTGTTCGATTAAAATGCTGTCGGGGACGAAGCCCGTCCGTATTCTGTACGTACACGGATCGGCGTCGACGCTCGCTGCGGATCTCGTCTCGCAAACGTTACTTCGGCTCGATCGCGACTACAAAGCGTCCCCGACAGCCCGTGCCCGAAACAACGTGGATCAGGCGTTCGACAGGCTGGCCGGCACGGTCGAAAACCTGGGGGTAGTCGTCCGCGACCGTCGGTCCAGTGGGTGGGAAACGGCAAAAGAACGGAACGCGAGCTACTACCAGTTCGATCGCGAAGCTGACGCGTTGTTGACTGGATTGGAACCGACGGTCTCCGTCGAGGAGGCCCGATGGACGGTGACACTTCAGGAAGCCATCAGGGACAGCGTGGATCGAGCGCGGATCGACGCGAAGTCGGACGGGCCGACGTCGGAAGCCGTCTCCGACTGAGGTCGATCGCGACTACGCGTCCTCAGAAGTCTCCGAGTCGGTCGCCCGTTTCAACAGGTACCCGCCGAATCCGATCGCACCGCCGAGTGTCGCAAGGACACCGAAGCCGGGTACGGACTCGTCGGGAACCGAGTTGCCACCGTCAGAAGACTCGTCGGAACCCGAGCTGCCACCGTCAGAAGACTCATCGGAACCCGAGTTGCCACCGTCAGAAGACTCGTCGGAACCCGAGCTGTCACCGTCAGAGTCGCCAGGTTCGTCGGATCGATCGCCGTCCGTAGACGGATCTTCGTCGTCGCGTGTGCTGTCTGACCCATTCGAATCGGAGTCGGCCGATTCGGTCGAAAGCGCGCGGACGTTGTCCAACCACGTCGAATGCTCCGAATCCATCGCAGACGGGATCCAGTATCGAATCCCCTGCCCTGAAAACCGATCGTCATCGACGGTCACCGTTCCGAGTTCGGACCCGTCGTCGTCGGAAACGGTCACCTGAATGCTCGTCTCGTCGGATTGGACGTGGACCCGATTGAACGCCTCGGTCGGATACGCGATATCGTCGTCCGAGAGTACGGACCCGGGTTCCGAGTCGACGAATTCGCGGAGTTCGATC
This sequence comes from Halobacteriota archaeon, assembly GCA_051747145.1. Lineage (GTDB taxonomy): Archaea > Halobacteriota > Halobacteria > Halobacteriales > Haloferacaceae > JBNJFV01. Next base: position 7,842 of record JBNJFV010000034.1, on the reverse strand, counting down.
CGTCCGTTGGTCAGTCGAATCGAGTACCCGAAAAGGTCGTCGTCGACGGATTCGAGGAAGAACCGGAATCGACTCTGGACCGATTCGTCGCGAGCGTCCTGACGGAACCAAAATTCGAACTCCTCTCCGCGTTGTGGATACGTCTCCAACCCGTCACCCGGGAACGACTCAATCCCACAGGAGCGTCCCTGACCGTCACATCTGAGAGATTGCTCCGAATCCGGGGCGGTACGCTCTTGATCGTTCCGCCAGGCGAACGGGGTACCGTGTGCGACCGAGTACGGTTCGAGGACGTTGCTGACCTCGAAGAAGTCGATTTCGTCGGCTGCGCGATCTGGAGGCGCTTCGGGCGATGTCGACGGTTCGGAATCTCGATCCTCCACTCCCCACCACGGTTCGACGTCGGCAACGTCGCAGTCAGAACCGGTACACGAAGTACCCTCGATCGAGATGTCCGTATCCAGATCCCCTGATCCCGTAACGTGGACGTTTTCGGCGGTCCAATCAGAATCGACGCCACCGTACCCTGAGATCGCCTCTGAGGAGGATTCGGTATAGATTCGCGTGTTAGAGATCGACCCCGAACCGCCATCCGCACCGCTGTGAAGCGCGACGGGCTTCCACGACGATACTGCGTGATACACGTCACAGTCGTCGATGATGAGGCCATCTCCGGGCTGTCTGACGCGGATGTTCCGCTGGTTCCGGAGGCGATTCGACGCCAGATTCGGCGATTCGTCGTGAACGCACGTCGCGCGGTAGATGATCGAATTGTCGTTCCCGATTCGGACGTTTGCGATGTTGTTGTTTCGGTACAGGCCACCGACGACGATCGCCTGCCCGTTACCGCTTCCTGCCCAGCCGTCGATGTATGCGCCGTTGTCGCCGAACCCTTCGACGTGACACCAAAGGAGCCGAAGCGTGCCGGCGTGATCGCTCGATGGGGCGTAAATCCCCCCGGAGGCGGAGCTGCGCGTGTTTTGCGGGTAGTCGACCTGCCCGTCCGGCATCCACACGTGTTCCAGAACGATTTCGGACGACGACGACGCCTCGATACGGAACTTGTGGTCGTCGTTGCTGATCGTCCCCTTGAGCGTGATGTTCTTGATGAGAAGCGTCCCACCACCCGTCGATCGGATCGAAGCCGGCCTGGAGTCCCATCCGGGCTCGGGGTATTCGAAAACGACGTCGCCCGGTTCGCCCAACCCGACGATCGCGAGGTCCTCGTAGGAGCCCCGGAACGTGGATCCTTCGTGTCGATACGTGCCCGGTTCGATTTCGATTCGGGTGTTGTCGTCCATCGCATCGTTGAGGTAGTCGTCGATCGTGTCCCCCGGGGCGAGCCCCTCGTCGTTGAGATTGATCGTCGAATCGACGTTTGGTTCCGGATACGTCCACAACGCTTCGGGCCACGGTTCGGTGTTAGGACCATCATACCCACCGGGCGCCGCGGCTGCACTGCCCGCACTGGAAGCACCGAACGCGCCGAGTGCTGCGGCGCCAGTGAACGCGAGATACCGACGACGGTTTAACGTCGTACTACCCGTTTCTTCGTCGGAATGGCCATGTGCCATAGGTGAGTAGGACGAAATTAAACGTATAACTGTACTTACCACTAGCCAATCGATACAAACGAATACAGATAGTTGCGTGTACGTTTCTTTCGAATACATATTTGTTGAGAATGTTCACACGTAGAATACCTCGGAACGATGTCGATGCGACGGGACGGAGTCTCCCACGCGGTAGGACGGAGTCTCCCACGCGGTAGCTTCTTCCTACGGCTGTGCGATCGCCCCCCGAACCGCGTAAGCGCATCATACCGACCGGTGTCGGACGGACGCTACCGGGGTGTTCGATTCGGCCAATCGCCGAGCGTTTGGCGATCGATCCAGCTACTGTGGGTCTCGACAAAGACGGCACCGTACACCGATGTCGATACCGTCTGGTACGGATCGAGTCCGACCCGCACAGAGACGACTCCCGGTTGGTCGACGTTCACCCTGTATTCGACGTCATCGGCCGCGTTGACGATCTCGCTGCTTGTGACGACGTACGGGACCACCGCAATCGTCCCCAGATTCGCGTACGGCTCGTCGACGGTTCCTCGCTTCGATGGGCGTGACGTTCACGCTCCTCGCCTGCTCGTCGAACCATTCGCACGCGCTCGCGTACGAGTGCGGTTCGGACGCGAGTAGTGTCAGCCGTCGATCGGCCCCCAAATGAGATCGTCGATTGCTCGAAATACATCCCAACCCGATCGAGTTACCCGCGCTCATCGTCGACGTGACGCACCGCGTCGCCATGCAGAAGATCCCGTGGTCGCTGGCAGGCGAAGCGCTGGGTACGGAAATTCGAGGAGAAAGCCTCGCGCTTCAGCGCGGGGAGGATGTCAACCCCTCGAGGGTCCGATGACTGACCAGACGCGACGGAAATCGACGAGTCCCCACGCGATCGACCCGATCGCCCAGACGACCATCCCCGCGCCGATCACGCCGAACAGCGAAACGAGCCCGGTGACGTACGGTAACAACGAGAAAACGATCGCGCCCATCACCGCGGCGATGATCGACACTCGCGCGACCGATCGACCGATGGCGGTGAACGTCACCGGCAGCTCGTCTGTGATGATGTACACACACAGCACGGTGTAGGCCGAAAAGGTGACCACGGTCGCGACGGCCGCGCCGACCACCCCTATCGTCGGGATCAAAAGTAGGTTCAAAACGAAATTCGACACCGCCATCCCGCCTTTGAAAATCGCCCTCGAACGAGCCCGCCCCAGATAATCGAGCCCGTCGCTCGTGATTTTGATCACCGAATTCGCCAGCACGAACAAACTGAGAACCTGCACAACGGGAATCGCACCGGCGTAATCGGTTCCAAAGACGTGTGAAACCATCGGTTCGGCGACGAGTATCAGCCCGACCGTCGCCGGAATGTACAGAATGAGGACGTGTTCGAGCGCCTGTTCGTACAGTCGCGCAGCCACCTCGAGTCGATCGCCAGCCTTCTTTTCCCCGAGCGCCGGCGATATCGTAAATCCGAGGGAACTGGCCGGTGCAACAGCGGCGTCGGAGACCTGTTTTCCGATCGTATACCACCCCGCTGCAACCGGGTTCAACAACGCACCGACGAGGATCGTATCGACCTTTTTGTCGATGACTGACGCTCCCCGAGTCGCGGTCAGCGGAACGCTGTATTCCAACATTCGCCGAACGAGTCCGTCTTCGATCGACGGCGCTGACGGGAACGTACTGTAGAACCGACTGTACAGGATCCACCCCCCGACACAGACGGAGAGTGCAAATCCGATGGTGTACCCCGTCAACGCGCCAGCGGCCCCGAATCCGATCGCGGTGAGCGCCACGGCAAATACCAATCGACCGACCGCCGATATCGAGTTGACCAGCGCACTCAGCGGGACCTGATTGAGCCCCTGAAACACGCTCGCGAGGTACTTACTCAGCGCCTCGAACACCAGATACACGGAGCCAACAACGAGCAACGGGGCGATCGCCTCCTCGTTCAACAGGGAGGCAATCCACGAACTCCCAAGCGCCATGGCCACCGCGACGGTCACGCCGAGCAGGAGCATGTATAGCGTGGCGTGAGCGAGTATCTGTGGGACCTGTGCCCGATCGATCTCGGCGTACTCGGCGATGTATTTCGCAGCCGACGACGGAAGTCCGAGCGTGCCGAACATAGAGGCGACGCCGAGTACCGAGATTGCGATAAACAACGTCCCAAACTGGTTCGGGGAAAGCAAGTAGCGAGCCAGTATTACGGTGAGCGCCGCGTTCGTGGTGATGTCGATAACGCGAGCGGCCAACGATGCTTTGACGCCGCTTGCGATTCGGTCTGCAATCGACATGCTACCTCGAAAGTGCGTTCTGTCCGTTCATTCGGCGTTCCGTACGAGATAGAGTTTGAACCCGCCGTTGTCTTGTACGCGATGGATTGTCCGCTGGCTGTCCAGCCGTGCGATACCCTCGTTTGAATACCGCAGTCCGTCGTACAGCTCCACCTCGGTCTGGTAGTTCGCGTCCCGCAGTACGAAGTATCGATCCTGATCGTAGTGTGTCGACATGTTCGAATTGAACACCTCGCCGGGGACGCCGGCGCGGTACCCGGGGAAGTTTAAGCCGGCACGAGCGGTGTACCGACCGTAATACGCATCGACGAATCGGCGCGGCCCGGTTCGAAACGCGAGGAACGGAGTCTCCTCGTTTCGGTGTTCGAACGCAAAACTGTACCCGTCCATCGAGGCCTCTGTCACCTGTTTGTTCGACTGATAGACGTACGGCGAATTGTGTATCGTGATCGCTTGCATCGAAAGCATGAGCACGAACACGACGGCGAATACGGTTACGGCGGAGGAACTCGAGGATCGACGTTCAATCGACCCGAGTAATTCGGCGATCGCGACGCCCCCTAAAATAGTGATTGGAACCATAAACAGGCCGAAAAATCGGAAGTAATGGTCGCCCTGATCTGCGAAGAATACCGCCACGACGGCCATTCCGAGAGGTATCGAGATCACGGTGAGATACGTGATAATCGAATTTCGTTGATTGGGAGTGTCCGAGAGACGTCCCGTTATCGTACGGAGCGACAAGATCGCTGCGAACGCGACGATTACTAACGTGACGAGGAAAAATTTCACGAACAGCTCCTCGAGCGTCCCCCCTACTGCGGCGAGCGACGAAGCCCGAGAGGTCACCTCCGTCCCGGTGGTCGACCCCTGTTCGAGGAAACTCGATACGACGTAGGAGATCCGATTCATCGCTCTGGCGTGCTGTGGGATCCAAATCGAAAACGTTGCTGCGGTGAGGACTGCGTGGCCGACAACGAGCGGCTGGTCCGTGATTCGAGATTCCATTCGCATCCGGCGAGCCCCGAGTTGTACCGCGGCAATCGTCAACAGTGCGGTGATGAGCATCATGGTCTCCTGGGGGTGAATGAAGACCATCGCGACGCAGGCGATACCCAGGGCGATGCTGATTGGCGATACGAGCGCGTTACCGTCGGTCGATTGCGTCACAAATCGAAACAGCAGATACAAAACGAAGGCGAAAAACAGTATCGCCTGACTCGACGGGTGCGTCTGGAAATGAACCGATACCCTGTTGACAGGGACAAATAATAAACCCACGAAGGCCCCGACGGCCAGACCCCACCGCGATTCGGTGAGATAATTCACACACAGCGCGATCGCCAAAGCGCCCAAAAGCGGGTAGATCACTAACGGGATGAACTGCAGCGTTTGCGTGAGTCCGACGCCTGCAACCTCGCTCATGTAGTTTGCAGTGAGGTGAACGCCCGGATAGACGATCCCAAAGGGGCTGAGTACGCCGCTTGCGAGTTCCCGTGACCAACCCAGGTGCGTCATCGAATCGCCGCTCCCGTAGAAGAAGTACCCGCGTATGAGCGGAATCGAAATGATCGAAACGACTCCTCCGACAGCCAATCCGAGCGCCGCACCTCTGAGGGATTTCGTAGCTCGATCCGATCCCGCTACGAACAGCGCGACGACAATTGCGAGCGCGACGCCGAGCCAAAACCCGAGCGGCGTCGATCGGTAGATGGACAGTTCGTATCCCGTTGCGGGGGTTCGATACGCGAGTAGTACGCCGATGCCGAGTGCGAAAAATCCGATCGCGAGTGCGAACCGTATCGTATCCTGTGAGCGAAGATCAGTGTTCATGGGTGGTCACGTATTCCCGTTATCCGCAACGTCTAGGGTTGTCCTCACTGGTCACGAAACGCGCTTTGTTATGCTTTGCTTGACGGTGGACACGCCTACATTCGAAGACCACAGATCACGGGAAATTTCCCGATCGATACTCGGAGAACTCGCTTCGATCGAGTAGCTACGCAGTCCAATCGGACCGGATCCGTACTCACTACCGAACGTCGTCCGTGCTCGCTATCGGAGGTCGTCTCTCCGTTGTCGGCCCGGACCGTCCCGCAGAATGCCCGGGACAGGTCAGGTCAGGTCAAATCGGGACAGGTCAGGTCAGGTCAGGTCAAATCGGGTCAGGTCAAATCGGGTCAGGTCAGATCGAATCAGGGTTCGTGCCTGCCAACGACTTCCTCAGATCCGTCCTCGTAGACCGCAACGACGGCAAAGCGTCTATTGACGACTGTCGTCTCGTCTCCGAAGTAGTCCAAGCGTCCGAGAACGAGGTCGTCTTCGTTACGAATGACCATGTGCGTCGCGTCGCCCGCGTCGGTCCACCGAACCGTAACTTCCCCGCCTTCGGGGTCGGAAATCGAAACGCCCTCGTCGACGGTTTCGATCGGGTCTTCGTCCTCCTCTGGTTCGTCGAATTCACCGACAAAAACAGCCGCACCGACGACAGATGCCACCGCGACCGTCGCTGTCAGAACGGCGACGATCGACCAGAAGTTTATGATATCGATCGTCGCCCGATCTTCGACGGTTCGCTTGCGTTCGATGAACATGACGGCCCTATTCCGTTCGGGTATTCGACGCTTACCGCTAAAAAGGTCGCGTTAGGATCCGGTTTCGTCATCCACAGATGTGAATGGCGTTTCTTCAGGATGATACCACCCTCGATCGCTGAGACGACAACAGTTTTGTATGTGCTATGCAGTATCATCATTTATGGATATATTCGTCGCACGGCTCATGTCCACCTCGCTGCAGACAGTCACGCCAGATACGCTTGTCGAGGACGCAGCGCGCGTCCTGCTCGAACACGACATCAGTTCCGTCATCGTCGTCGACGAGCACAACCAGCTCGAGGGGATTTTGACGAGTACGGACTTCGTAGAGATCGTCGCCGAACAAAAGCCGAAAGATCAGACGCCCGTGTCGGCGTACATGACGACCGACGTGATAACGACGGGAGCGCAAGAATCGATCGACGACGTAGCCGAGACGATGATCGAACACGGCGTCCACCACATCCCGGTCGTGAACGAATCCGAAGGGGTCATCGGTATCATTACGACGACGGATCTGACCGCGTACCTCTCCACTGCGACGGTCGCGACGTTTTGAGCGGTACACTTTAGCTGGAAATGAGGGCGCTAAGCCCCCTTCCTCAACGAGCGAGCGAACCGAAGTGGAGTGAGCGAGTAGGGAGGGGATACAGCGCCCGCACGATTTGCAAACACCCACATCCATACCATTAATACAGCCTGTTTCGTACTGGTAATAAGTCGTATGGAATACAGTCCACGATTCCGTTTGGTGCCCACCACAGAGCAACGCGAAACACTGGACTGGACTCGAAATACCGTACGACAGGTATACAACCACGGTCTCTACCGATTCAAACAACTCCCCGAATCCGAAGGAACCGTGAAACAACGAGTTCGACAAATCCGCGATGAGTTACCCGAACTCAAAACGTGGTGGACCGACCTGCAAGATGTGTACTCAAAAGTCTTGCAAACCCATATCGAGCGAATCGCTCGAAACATCATTAACCTCGGGAAACTCAAAACGAAAGGCTACAACGTCGGCTCGTTGAACTGGAAGAAACCACGAGAGTTCCGCAGTTTCACGTACAACCAATCTGGCTTCAAACTCGACCAAAAGAGTGGCCCGAATGGACGTGGATTTCTGTATCTCTCGAAAATCGGCTGGATTCCAATCCGCCTCCATCGCGACATCCTCGAAGACGCCGAAATCAAAGAGGTGACGGTGAAGAAAGAACCCACGGGCGCGTGGTACGCCTCGTTCTGCATCGATGTAGAACAACCCGAGAAACCACCAGTCGAATCACTCACAACAGATGACTGTGTGGGCATTGACCTCGGTGTTCTCAACTACATTCACGACTCGGACGGTGTTGTCGTTGACCGACT
>JBNJFV010000033.1:7681-19566 GCA_051747145.1 Halobacteriota archaeon | reverse complement strand
CCCCACGCCGCGGCGTAGGCGACGCCGACGTAGACGAGTCCGACGGGTTTGTCCGCTCGCCCCCCGTCGGGACCGGCGACGCCGGTCGCAGAAACCGCCCACGTCGTGTCTGCAACGTCGCGTGCTCCCTGTGCCATCCGCTCTGCGACCGGTGCGGAGACGGCACCGTGCTCGTCCAGTAGCTCGCGAGAAACGGCGAGCGCGCGTCGTTTGGCGTCGTACGCGTAGGTGACGAAGCCACGCTGGAAGTAGTCGCTCGATCCCGGGACGTCCGTAATCAGCGAGCCGATCGCCCCGCCCGTGAGCGACTCGGCGACGGCGAGGGTTTCCGATCGGTCGCGTAGTCGGTCACCGACTGTCGCCGCGATCGATCGATCCGTATCGTCGTCGGAGAGAGCCATACGCCACCAACGGAGCCGTCCGCCTTCAAGCGGTCGGTCGTCGAATCGAACCGTGTTCGACCGAACGCGGGGGGCCGCTCGACCGAACGCGGGGGACCGCTCGACCGCAGGCTACAAGACGACACGCGACCGAATCGGGATGTGCGCGTCGACTGTCGATTCTTCGGGCCGTTTCGAGAAGACACCGACGAAAAACGGATCGAACTCCGGACGGATGCTACGACGTACGGCGAACTGCTCGAGACGATCGCAAACCGGTATCCGGAGCTCGACGGCAAACTCGTCTTCGAGGGGGAGCTGGTTGGGGAAGTGGTCGTCACGAAAAACGGGCGGAACATCCGCCATCTCGACGGTCTCGAAACGCGGGTGGAATCAGGTGACGTCGTTCGTATGATTCCATCGGTGTACGGCGGTTGAACGCGAATGAGGCTCGATCCGATTAATCGCCGGTTTTCAACGACGGTTCGATCCGATTAATCGCCAGCTGATAACGCCGGTTCGATCCGATCGTCCGGGACGATCCCCTCCGACGTGAGCCCTCTGGCCTCGTAATACTCGTCGATCGCAGCCTCGAGGTTCGGAAGCTCGTAGGGCACGCGGTCGTCGTCGCGGTCGCTCCCGCGTTTGTTGTTGAAATGTCGCTCCCGTTCGACCGTCCTGGCACCGACCGCCAGCAGATCCTCGTAGTTCGCCCCGAACAGGTCGGTCAACCGTTCTCGTTCGACGTACTCACCGGCGAACGCACAGACGATACCTGAATCGCGAAACGCCGCGAAGTTTTCGCGTTCGACGAGCGTCTCGGCTTTGCCGAGCGTTCCCTCCGGATCGAGTTCGCCGCTGTACTCCAACGAGAGCATGCCGGCGTACATGTGATCTGCGCCGCGGTTCGCGACGGCGTAGGAAAGCCCCTGCCCGTGCAGGACCCGTCCGTCGTGTGCGGCAAACTCTAATCCTTTGACCGTGTAGTTGTCCACACCGAGTTCCGCGTGGCATCGATCGACACCCTCCGCGAGGAGGTCTCCAACGCCCTCTCTGAACGCGATCTGTTCGGTGACGTCCCGTGCGAGTTCGGCGTCGCCGAACGCGTCCTCGTGTTTGAGATACGCCGCGACCGTGACGCCCGCAGAGATGGTGTCCAGCCCGAGTTCGTCACAGCGTTCGTTGGCCTGCATGACGTCGACGATGTCACCGACGCCCTGACAGGAGCCGAACGCGTAGACGGTCTCGAATTCGGGACCTTCCGTTTCGGTCCCCGTCTCCTCGTCACGCGTCGGGAGCTTACAGGCGTACGCGCAGGCCGAACACGCGCCAGTCTTGTACTTTTTCGACTCGACGGCGTCGCCGCCGATCGCGGCGGCCGATTCGAAGTGGTACTCATCGAAGTACCGCGTCGGCAACGCGAAGTTCTCGTTTATGAACTCCGTCCCGCCGGTCGTCCCCTGTCGTTTCATCCGATCGTCGGCGGTGGCCGCTTCGCGGTGGACCACCGAGGCCGGGGGATCTGGGATCTCCACCGTCGGTCGCGAGTCGCCCTCGAACGTCACGCACTTGATTCGTTTCGATCCGAGCACCGCGCCGAGCCCGCCGCGCCCGAACGCCCGGCTGTCGAAGGTCATCACGGACGCGAACCGAACCAGATTCTCACCGGCCGGTCCGATCGCGATGCAGTTTTCCGGGCCCAACCCGCGGGTGTCGGCAACGTACGCGGACGTCTCCGAGACGGTTGCCCCTGCCAGCTCGGGGACCGGTTCGAACGACACGCCGTCGTCGGTTACGTGGATCGCGAGGAGGTCGTCGCTTTGGCCGACGAATTCGACGACGCTGTAGCCCGTCTCGACGAAATTTCTGGAGAGGTAGCCGCCGGCATTCGTCGACGCGAGGCCGTCGGTGAGCGGGGAGAGGCCGGTCATGTTCATCCGCCCGGTAAACGACATCCGCGAGAACTGCAGCGGACCGGTCGACAGATACGCCCGGTTTTCCGGGCCGAACGGGTCGGCGTCGAACGGGATCCGATCGTGAGCGAGCGCCGTCGCCACGGCGCGACCGCCGACGTGCGTTTCCAACAGTCCATCGATAGCCGTTTCGCGTGTCGTTCGGTCCGTGACGTCGATCGTCAGTAACGGACCTTTCGCGTGCAACATACCCGTCTGTTCGCGTCCTGGAGGTAAAACCTACTGACCGAACGCGAGACCACAGCCGACGGGAGTCGATTGCGTCTCACCAGTCCCCGTCGACGTACGCGTCGTTGAACTCCCAGCCGCCGGATTCATCCCGGACCATGTACTCGCCGTAGTAAGGGACGCGATCGGCGACCGTCTCCCTGAAGGCCGCACGGATCTCGTCTTTCGACATGTCTCCCATCGGTTTGAGGTCGTCGTTTCGATTGAGACATCCCTTGAGGTACCCCTCGTGCGTGACGCGGACGCGGTGGCAGTTCGCACAAAACGTCGGGTTCTCGACCGGGTCGACGATTTCGACCATGCCGTCGCCGATCCAGTAGCGCTTTCGGTTGTGCATCTCCCGGTGTTCGATTTCGTCTGCAATCCCGGCCAGCCAGTCGTGAACCCGCTGGATGTCGATGTTCCAGTCGGGCCGACCGGTGAGTTCCGGCATGTACTCGATCAGTTGCAACTGGAGTCCCTCGGTTTCCGCCACGTGTTCGACCATGCCTTCGACGTACCCCGCCGTGTGCTCGAACACGACCATGTTCAGCTTCACCGGATCGAGACCGGCCTCCAGCGCGGCTTCGACGCCCTCGATAACCCGATCGTACGCGCCCGATTGGGTGATCTCGGCGAACGCGTCGGGATCGAGCGCGTCCTGTGAGACGTTTACGCGCTCGAGTCCGGCGTCGACGAGCGCCTCGGCGCGACCCGGGAGGAACGTGCCGTTCGTCGTCAGCGACGGCTCCATCGACTCGGGCGTTCGGGCGATAATCTCCTCGAGATCCCCCCGGAGCATCGGCTCACCGCCGGTGAACTTCACCTTCTCGACGCCGAACTCCGAGACGACGTCCAGAAACCGAACCACGTCGTCGGTTCCCATCTCCGTTTCCGCAGGCTCCATCGGGCCGCGAGTGTCCCCGAGCCCTTCGTTGTGGCAGTACACGCAATCGAAGTTACACCGATCGGTTAGCGAGACGCGGACGCCCGTAACCGCTCTGCCGAATTCGTCCGACAGCGGGGTGCCGTCACCCGGTTGAGCTTCCTTCGACTCCCCGAATGGCACGCTCATATTGCGTTCTCTGTCCGCCGCGAGGCTTAAGCATGCGGGTAGCGCGGCGGTGTGCGTAACCGCATACAGTTACAATCGGGTGCTGACGATGGGGGGAGGTATTACTCAACGGTTAGAATCGTCGATCGAGGGTTCGATCGAACGACCTGTGGCCTGCGTCGATCGGCGTGCAGCCCTCGCCGATCAGATCGAGATTCGGAGACCGTCGCGGGCGAATCGAACGTCGCCGTCGAAGTGGGCGGCGACGCTGGCTCGCATCTCGTCGTGTTTGCCCGCCGTGTGCGGGTATAGATGCGTGAGATAGAGTCGATCGACGTCGCTGTCGGCGAAGGCGACTCCAAGCTGCGTTGGCGTCGGGTGGTTCGACACGTCGACTTCGTCGGGGAACGAACAGTCGTGGGCGACGACCGAACAGTCGTCGACGAATCGGGCGATCGCAGAGGAGGCCTCCGTATCGCCGCTGAACGCAAATACCGGCTCCGCCGTCGACTCGGGCGCGAACCGATACGCGTGACAGGCCATCGAATGATCGACGGCCATCGCATCGACCCCGAACCCACCGACTGTGAGGCGACCGTCAGTACCGATCTCGCGCACCGACAGATCGACGCGACCGTTCAGGTACTCGTGGACCGAACGGAGTCCATCGAGGAGCGCTTTGGTGCCCGGCGGCCCGACGACCTCCAGGTGCGTCTCGCCGGCGAGCCATCGAGCTTTCAACAGGGGGAGAACGTCCGAGACGTGATCGAGGTGGTGGTGTGTCAGCAGGACGGTCGAGACGGCTTCGTATCCGACCGCCGTCTGGGAGAGTCGATGGAGGACCCCGCTGCCGCAGTCGACGAGCAGCCGCCGATCGTCGGCTTCCAAAAGCAACCCCGTCTGCACGCGCTGTGGCGACGGCATCGCTGCACCCGTTCCGAGGAAGGTAACGCGCATACCACTTGTTCGATCGCCCGCCGCAAATCCGTTCGGGTGCGATCGGAGACGCGACCGACGGGACGGCCACGTCCACATCGTCGTCCGGGCACAACCCACTTACCCCCGTGCGCCCATTGACGAGACAGCTCTGTCATGCGAGGCCGAAAACTCCTGTCCAAGCGCGATCGGTCCCTCCAGTTCGATCCCGACGAGGTTCCGATCGCAGACGAGGACGTCTTCGATCGGCTCGATCCGGCCGTTCAGTCGTGGTGGATCGACGAATTCGGCGAGTTCGTTCCCGAGAACGGCGGCTTTTTCACCCCGCCCCAGCGCGAGGCCATCCCGCTCATCGACGAGGGGACGAACGCACTCGTGTGCGCACCGACCGGGAGCGGAAAGACGCTCGCGTCGTTCACAGCCATCATCAACGAACTGTTCGGTCGCGAGCGGGAGACGGCAGGCGGCCTCGAAAACTCCGTGTACTGTCTGTACGTCTCGCCGTTGAAATCCCTCGCAAACGACATCCATCGGAATCTCACTGTTCCCCTAGACGGCATCGAAGCCCGGCTTGCCGATCGCGGCGTCGAAACGCAGCTCCGTCACGCGATCCGACACGGCGACACCGACAGCGCCACGCGACAGCGAATGCTTTCGGAGACGCCACACATCCTCAACACGACGCCCGAGACGCTCGCGATCTTGTTGAATTCGCCGAAGTTCAACGCGAAGCTCGAGACTGTCGAGTACGTCGTCGTCGACGAGATCCACAGCCTGGCGTCGAACAAACGCGGGACGCACCTGTCTGTGAGCCTCGAACGGCTCGAATCGATCGCCGACGCGTCGCCGACCCGCATTGGTTGTTCGGCGACCGTCGAACCGCTGTCGACGATCGGGGAGTTCCTCGTCGGCCGCGCCGAACCGGGTGGAGCGCCCCGAGAATACGAACTGGTCGACACGCGGTTCGTCCGGGATTTCGACGTCAAACTGGAGTGTCCGACCGACGACCTCATCAACACGCCCCGGGAGGTCGTACAGGGACGATTTTACGATCGGCTCGACGAACTCGTCAGGTCCCACACGAACACGCTGGTGTTTACCAACACGCGCTCGGGAGCCGAACGCGTGTTGTACACGCTCCGAGAGCGGTTTCCCGATCGATACGACGAGACGAACTCGGGGTGTCACCACGGGAGCCTCTCGAACGATCGGCGACAGGCGATCGAATCGGGGCTGAAAGCCGGCGCGTTGGACGTGGTGACGACGTCGACGAGTCTGGAGCTTGGGATCGACATGCCCCACGTCGACCTCGTCGTGCAGGTCGGCTCTCCGAAGTCCGTCGCGGCGCTGATACAACGGATCGGGCGGGCGGGCCATCAGCTCGGAGAAACCGTCGAAGGGCGGGTGATCGCGCTCGACCGGGACGAACTCGTCGAATGTGCGGTGATGTTACAACGGGCCGAATCGGGATTCGTCGATCGGGTGTTCGTCCCCGAAAACGCATACGACGTGGCGGCCCAGCACGTCTACGGGATGGCGATCAACGGCGTGAAACGGGAGGCGTCGGTGAAAGCGACGCTCAGACGAGCGTATCCCTACCGGGAGTTTACCGACGCGGACTGGGAGTGCCTCATGCGGTATCTCACCGCTGACTACAACGGGCTGGAGTCGAAACACGTCTACGCGAAAATCTGGCGGGACACGAACGATCGGCCCGACGGAGAGCACCACTACGACTCCTTCGACGTCGGCGAGCCCCTCCTCGGCAAGCGAGGGCGCTTGGCGAGAGTCATCTACATGACGAACATCGGAACGATTCCGGATTCGTTCACCTGCGAGGTGTACACCCGCGAGGGCGACGACTGGGTGGGCACGCTCGACGAGAGCTACCTCGACACGCTGGAGCCCGGAGACGTGTTCGTCCTCGGGGGCGATCGATTCGCGTTCAGGTACCGTCGCGGCTCGAAGGTCTATGCGGACCGAACGACCGCCCGGCCCACCGTCCCCTCGTGGTTCTCCGAGCGCCTCCCGCTGTCGTACGACCTGGGGCGTGAGATCCTCGCGTTTCAGGGCGAACTTCTCGATCGGTTCGACCGCGGCGGGCTCCCCGGCGTTCGATCCTGGCTCCGGGAGTACCCGCTGGACGAAAACAGCGTTCGGGCGATTGCCCGGACGTTCGACGAGCAACGGGCGTATCTCGGTGCGTCGAGCGTTAGCACGGACGAGCGGCTCGTGATCGAATCGGAACTCGACCACGACGCCTACCGGCGACGGTTCTACGTCCACTCGAACTACGGGCGTCGATGCAACGACGGGCTCTCCAGATTACTCGCGTATCACTGTTCGCGCACCGCAAACACCAACGTCCAGGTCGCGGTCGCAGACAACGGGTTTTCGATCGAGATGCCGCTGAACCGCAAAGTGGACGTTGTGGAACTGCTTCGTACCCTCGATGCGGATACGATCACCGCCGATTTACGGGCGGCGATCGACGGCACAGACCTGTTACAGCGGTACTTTCGCATCAACGCGACCCGCTCGCTCATGATTCTCAAACGCTACAAGGGGTACGAGAAATCCGCCGCCCAACAGCAAGTCTCAAGCGAGATGCTGCTGTCGTTCGCACAGGAATTGGACGCCTTCGCCGTGATAGAAGAGACCTACCGCGAAATCCTCGAGGACAAACTCCACCTGGAGGCCGTCTGTGACGTCGTCGAATCGATCGAAGACGGCGACCTCGAGGTGGTCGCCTACGACGTCGACTCGCCGAGTCCGCGGGCGTTCGGGCTTGCGACGCTGATGGCCAGCGACGTCGTCCTCGCAGAGGACGAGTCGGCTGCGCTCAAAGCGTTTCACGAGCACGTGCTGGAGGAGATCGGCTCGGGGGAGTCGAACGCGCCGCCGAAGTGACGACCCCGACAGCTTTGTCTGTTCGAGCCCATCACCGGTCGATGCAGTTCACACGGGTAACGCTTCCGGCGGTCGATCCGGAATCGCTCGCGACCTGGTACGAGGACGTTCTGGCGGTCCCGATCGATCGCGACGCAGACGCGGACCGACCGACCGTAACGCTCGGACGAACGACGATCGAATTCGTCCACGCAGATGGCGATCCGGCGGCGTATCACGTGGCGTTCCGATCGCGTGCGCCCGTCCCCGCGATCCGGCGGTGGCTGGTGGGGCGAACGCAGTGTTTCGACGTCGAGGGCGAGCCGACGATCCGGTTCGACTTCCTCGATGCGGACGCGGTGTACTTCGGTGACCCGGAGGGAAACGTCCTCGAGTGCTTGCACTACGATCGGGACCGCGACCGAAGACAGCGCCCCGGCAGGGGCGCGTTCCTCGCGGTCACCGAGGTCGGACTGCCCTCCCCGACCCCGGTCGTACTCCGGACGTGGGTGACCGAGTCGATCGGCCTCCCGACGATGGGGTCGCCGAGCGAGTCGTTCGCCTGGGTGGGCGACCTCGACGCGCGATTTGTCGTCGTTCCAGCCGGACGATCGTGGTACCCGACGGATCGACCCTCCGGGATCGACCCGATCGCCGTGACGATCGACGCCCCCGACGTGCCAGCGGGCGTCTACACGCACCCGGACCATCCCTACGAGATTACCGTCGAAGGCGACCGATCTGAGACCGAACGGGAGTAACCAGCGGCGAGTATGAGACACAGCCGACCCACGGAATCCGAAATCAGTTGTCGTGGGGGCGACCGATCGACGCCACTCAAATGTCGCACAGTGCGACGTCGCTGTAACGGCTACAGAGCGCACCGAACACGGCCCCGTACACCCAATGGGCGAGAAGCGTCCCCGCCAGATACCCACCCAGCAAGAGGCCCGTTTGAGCGGTGTAGAACGCGACGACGAACCCGCTCCACACGATCGTTCCGAACGTGACCCCGCGTAGGGGAACGCTCCGCATCGGCGGCAGGTAGTTACCGAGCGTCAGAAACAACAATGGAAGGACGGTCACGCCACCGGCGGCGAAGATGAATACGCCGATCGGTACGCTCGCACCGAGACCGACGATCGTCGCCAATCCGGCGAATGCCCCCGTGTCGAGAACGCCGACGAAGACACTCGCCGCGAGGATCGGTGCCATTGCGAAGACGGCAATCACCCCCGCTACGCCAGCGGTCAGGACGTCCCGTAGCTCGATACTCGTCGGTTCGTCGACGAGCTGCGTAGTAACGGCGGATTCGGGTTCTCGAGACATACTGTGTATTGTGTTAACATACAACTAAACTATTATTCATTATGTAATGATACTACCAGATACGCGACACGCACGGTCGATCGGTTCACTACAATATCGGCTCGACACGAGCGAGTCGATCGGCGGGGGGTCCGATCGATGCTCCTGATCCCCAAGATCGGCGGCTGCTCGAACGTCGCACCGAGTGCCTCGGTCAGCGACTCGCCCAATCGAGCATTCGATCGTAGAACGGGTCTGAGGCGAGCGCCGCAGCGTCCCCCACGAGTACGAGGGCCTTTTTCGCTCGGGTGAGCGCGACGTTCACGCGGCGGTAATCCTCGAAGATCGGCCCGTCGAGAGATCCAGTCGCGACGAACGAGACGACGACGACTTCCGTGCTCGAACCCTGGAACCGATCCACGGTGTCCACTGTGACGTCCGTCCGTCGGCCGATCTCGGCTACCTGGGCCCGAAACGGCGCGATCACGCCGATATCGTCCGGATCGACGCCCGCGGCGACGTACGCGTCGACGATCTCCGCCACGCGATCGGCCTCGATCGGGTTCGCGTTGCCACGACGCGACCCGCCCGGATCGACGAAGGAAACGCGTTCTCGAAGGTCCTCGGGAAGCTCCTGGAGTTCGACACCGAGATCCGAAAGCGACTGGGCTGCGACCTCGGCGGTGGCTGGACGAAGCGCGCCGTCGTAAAACTCCGTCGACGCGAACGCCTGAATGCGCTGGGCCATCCGATACTGTCGATCGAGCATGACACCGGCCTCCGGATACGCGTCGATCAACCGTTCGAAGAGCGATCGCTGCAGGTCGGTGTCGGATCGGACCACCGGCGGGAGCTGTTCGTGATCGCCCACCAGAACGAACCGATCCGCAAGCGTGATCGCCGCGAGGGTGGCCGGCTCGGTGAGCTGTGACGCCTCGTCGACGACTGCGACGTCGAATTGCTCCTCCGAGAGCACTCGCGACCCACAGGAGGTCGTGGTCGCGGCGACGACCGGTGCTCCCCTGAGTGCGGCCGCCCGTTCGTCTGGATCGCCACGCCGGGGGAGTCTGAGGTCGAGCATGTCCGATCGAATCCCCGATTTCGTGCCGACGCGAACTGCGTCTTCGAACCCTTGCTCGCGGAGCGCTTCGAGGGCGTTGTCGACCGCACGGTTCGTGAACGCGGTGAGGAGGACGCGATCGCCGCGATCGACGAGTTCGCAGACGAGAGTGGCGATCGTGTAGGTCTTGCCGGTTCCGGGCGGGCCGTGGATCACCGCGAAATCTTCGGCGTTCACCCCGATCGTTACCGCCTCGTTTTGCGCCGCGTTGTTCTCGACGTACGTCGTCGACTCCTCGCGGAAGGCCGGCTGTCGACGCTCGAACAGCACGTCCTTCGTGTCCGGATCGCCGGTCAAGATAGCGTCGTGCAGCGCGGTCAACATTCGATCGACCGACAACTCCGTGGGATACACGTCGAGTCTGCGAAGCTCGACGGGTTCGTCCGTGGTGACGACGACCGACTCCTCGAGCCGTTCGATCCGACAGAGTTCGGCGTGTCCGGTCACGGGATCGCCGTCGCTTGCGAGCGCGAGATCACCTTCACGGAGCTTCGAGACGGCCCCGGTCGCGTTCCGTGCGGTGAGCCGCCACCGGTTGCCGTCGATCGCCTCGCGACCGACGTATTCGAGGTCGATCAACGCGCGATCGTCGTCGGCCCGCTCGGCTGCGGTTTGTTCCCAGAGCTTTCGGTACTCCGCGTGGACGGTTCGGCGTTCGGCCTCGATCGCCTCGTAGAACCGTTCGAAGTACGCTCGTTCGGCTGCCGGCAGCGGCGATCCGATCGCCCCGGCCTTCGAGTCCTGCTCGAGGCGACCGGAAACGACGAGACAGGTGTCCTGTGAGAAACAGTACTCACACTTCGCGTCGGCCTCGTATCCGGTCGGGACGTCGCCGGCGACTTCCATCGCCGCAAGGTGGTTCCGACACCGGACCACGTATTCGAACAGCCCCCGTCCGATCGAAAACTCCTTTGCGGGCGAGAGGTCCCCCGACTGCTCGCCGCGATCCAACGCCGTGTTTTTCGTGTACAACAGGGTGCCGGTGTTCACCGGGACCCCCCGTTCCTCCAACAGCAACCCGTAAGACGCCGCCTGTATCTTGTCAGGGAACCGCGGTTCACGAGTGGTGTTTTTCCCCGTCTTCAGTTCGACCGGCATCCCCCGACGGAGCGCGTCCGCGCGCCCTTTCAGACCGAACGTCGGACTGATGAGGGTGTACTCCGATCGCCACGCGTCCTCGCCGGTGAGCGTTCCCTGCGAAAGCCAGCCGTCGATCGCCGCGGCGTTCCGGCGGACCTCGTCTTTCACCTCCTCGACGTCGCGTCCGAGCAGTCCGAGTTCGAGGCCGGCCTCGTCGACGCGATCGTCGATCGATCTCTCCAACGCCCGGCCGCGGAGGAGATCGCCGAAGACCTCGTGAACGATCGTTCCCTTTACGACCGGATACTTCAGCGGGACGCTCGAGAGCTTGTTCAGGTAATACTCCCGGGGGCATTGCACCCAGTTTCGAACGTCGGTCACGTCGACGAGAAACCCCGGTTCGAGAATCACGTACGACGCAGACGACGTCGAGTACGTCGTTGATCCCCGGTACGTCCCTTCGGTGGGGTCTGTCACCAGAAGCTCCATCCCGCTTTCGGCGTAGGTCGCCGTTTCGGCCCACTTGCCCCACGTCGTCACCCGGGCGATCCCGTCTTCGACGATCGGTTCGTCGGTCGCGGGTGTGGATCCGAGGTGACGATCGTCGACCCGCAGCGTGAACGCTGCCAGTTGCCGATCGCCGTGTTTCGTCTGTACAGTTTTCGGCCCGTCGACATCGACGATCGAGCCCCGAAGGGTCGCAGTCACTGTGCACAGTGAGGGGCTGTCCGGGGAAAAACTCTGTCGGTCCGCCCGATCGGTCTGCCTGCCTTGTCGATCTTTCGGTCCGCCCGATCGGTCCGTAGGTCCGGATGTGTTCACACTCGAGATAGTTCACAGCCCGATCGATCGAAGGCGACGAGGTCGATTCGTAGCCGGTCGAAGGCGACGAGGTCGATTCGTAGCCGGTCGAAGGCGACGAGGTCGATTCGTAGCCG
>JBNJFV010000033.1:5143-7581 GCA_051747145.1 Halobacteriota archaeon | reverse complement strand
ATCCGGCCGAATCAATGCAAACCGATACGCTCATCCGATCGGTACCCCGTATAACACCTGTATCATGCGCGTCCGAGACTGGCAGGACATCCTCGACGACGTGACCGACGGGTCGACCGATCCGGACGGGTGGCGTGCGATCGCCGGCCGTCGCGCCGACGGCGTCGGCGAAGACCTCTTTTTGGGCCATCCCGCCGTTGGCGTCTACCAGCTGAAGACGTTCGCGAAGAACCCCTACGACGTGAAAGGCGTCGGCGCGCGAGTCGCCCGGCGGATCGACGACGACCTCGAACCGCTGTTTCCCGACCGCGAGGACGGTGGCCGATTCGGCGTTCGCCGCCCGCCGGCCGACGACGCGGAGGCCGAATCGATGGCCAAACGGCTCAGCGAAACGCTGAACGTCCACGCCGCCGCCCCCACCACGCCAGACGACCTGTTTGCTGACGTCATGGAGGCGATCGACAGCCCCGCATACGGGCCCATGGAGTTCGAACTCGCCGATCGACCCGATCGACTCGAAGACCTCACGAACACGTTCGAGGAAGCAGAGGAACTGCTCGAAACGGAGTTAGACGAGTTGATCGAGGCAGACGGGATCGATCGGGGGTTCCAGTGACGAGCAGAATCCGATCCGTCGAACGCATCGCGGTCGCGGGCTCGATCGAAACCCCGGGGTTCAAATCGTATCGAACCCACGCTGTAGTATGACGGCGACGTCCACGATCGAAGCCTACTACGACGCGCTCCGTTGCGGCGAGCCGCTGACGCCGTTTTTCCTCGAGGCTCCCTCGACGGTGCACATCGACGTCGGCGAAACGCTGGTCGGATATGCGAACGTGGCCGACACCCTCGCGACCCAGACCGATCGGACGAGCGAATGGACGCTCGACACCGCGGGGCCGTCGGTGACAGAACGCGACTCGTTCGCGTGGTTCCACGACGAAGTGACGCTCGGATGGGTCGACGAGCGGACGCACACCGACCACCAATACGAGACGCGATGGACCGGAACGCTCGAGTATCGCGACCGAAACAACGGATGGCGGTTTGTCAGTCTGCACGTCTCCGTCCCCGTCGAATCGAAGCCAGCGTCGTCCGACCTGTTCGGTGACCTCGGAGACGACTAATGGTCGGTCCGAGCATCACCGACGAGGAGCGTGACGCCGCGAACAGACGGCTCAAAATCGGATTCGTCCTGCTCGTTGCGGTATCGATGACGCTCGTATCGCTGCAAACCGGACCAACTATCCGACAGCTTGTGGGTGTGTTCCTCTTCGGTGCGATCGCGGGAGCGGTGTTGCTCTGGTTCGTGCTTCGAAACATTCGGACGTTTTACCGCCGCGGTTGATCATCCCTCGGACCGATCGACCCCCAATACCATACGAATCGATCGACCCCCAATACCATACGAATCGATCGACGGCCAAGCACTATCCGGTGACGCGTCGTAGCCACCGATCGGGATGGTCGAGTTCGTCGTCCGTAGGCAGATTATCTGGGTCGTCCCAGACGACGCTTGCGGTCGCAATGGTCCGTTCGTCGGCGACGTGTTCGAAAAATCGCGCCCCGCGTTCGTACTGTTGTCGTTTGAGGCCGAGGCCGAGCAGTCGTCGCATCAGCCGGGCAATCGGGCCACCGCCCCGTCGGCGTGCGTCGAGTTTTCGACGGAGATCGGTGTACTCCTCGTCGAAGGCGCGATCCATGAGCAGTTCCGCGTACCCCTCGACGGCCGTCATCGCGACGTTGAGTTCGCGGAACGACTCCCGATCGATCGATCCCGAGCCGAGCGCGCTGACGGCTTCGTGCATTCGGGCTTCCAGATACGAGGGGAGCCACGGAGCGGCACCGAACTCCGCAGCGTGGGCGACCTCGTGAAAGGCGATCCACCGACGGAATCGCATGTACGAAACGTCGAGTTCGGCGGCGACGCGGAGGATGTTCGGTCGGACGAAATACAAGCTGTGGTCCTCTGAATCCGCCAACAGGAGCGGATCGTACTGACCGAGGACGTTTCTGGCGAGATATCCGAGCGTAAACGCCATCGTTCCGGTGTTGATCGTCCTTGTCACGTCCGGAAAAAGCGATTCGGCCTCCGCTTCGATCGGCTGCATAACGCGGCGGAACGTCTCGACGTTCGCGTCGATCCAGTGGTGACGGTTCTGGACTTCGATCGTCGTGGGGAGATCGAAGTCGACGTCGCCGACCGATCGGAGCCGATCGCGGGCGTCACGGACGTCGTTCGCGTAGCCAGCCTCCTCGTCCGGCGTGAGAGTGATGTCGCCGGGATCGGTCGCGGCTTTCGCAGAAACGCCGACCGCGGTCCAGTCGATCACCCCCTCGCCGGTCGCGTCCGCGACCGCGCGGACACTACGGTAGAGGTCCATACCTACGATCCGTGATCCGCAGGCAAAGCCCTTGTGTCGCAGTGTCCTCATTCA
>JBNJFV010000033.1:0-5043 GCA_051747145.1 Halobacteriota archaeon | reverse complement strand
GCCGGTCGCGTCCGCGACCGCGCGGACACTACGGTAGAGGTCCATACCTACGATCCGTGATCCGCAGGCAAAGCCCTTGTGTCGCAGTGTCCTCATTCAGGTGAGAACATCACGGTGTGATAGGTTTGATAGATGCGGTAGGTTTGATAGATGCGGTAGGTTCGATAGGTGCGGTAGGTTCGATAGGTGCGGTAGGTTTGATAGATGCGGTAGGTTCGATAGGTGCGGTAGGTTCGATACGGTGTCGTCTCACTCGTCGTCGAGTTCGAGGAGTTCGTCTGCCGGTCGTTCTCCCAGCAGTTTCATCCCAATGGCGATGCCGATCGCGATCACGACGACTGCCGCCAGCACTGCGAGTGCCGATCGACCCGAACAGCCACCAGTTTCCGACTCGGACTCCGAGTGCTCGCCGGGGGCCGTCTCGTCGGTGTCGTCACTGCCACCCGGGAGAAGGGTGTCGCCAATGCGTTCGGGACCAAACTGGAGACGTTCGCCGTCGAGGTGAAGTTCGAGGAAGGTGAAGTGTTTGTCTCCCATACGTATACACTCTGTTGGGAGGCGTTTATCGGTTTGGGTGGATCTGCCAGTAGTACGTACCAGTTGGGTGGATCTGCCAGTAGTACGTACCAGTTGGGTGGATCTGCCAGTAGTACGTACCAGTTGGGTGGATCGGGATCCAACTGGGGTCGGACGCGATGGGAATCGAAACAATCCTAACGACAAATTGGAAGCCCACGCCGGACCGCTGGGTTGATACGCCGAGAGCCGAACGACCGATCATGCAAGATCGTGCACGTAAGTTTCTCGAAACGCTCTTGACCACACCGAGTCCCTCGGGGTTCGAGGCGGACGGTCAGCGCGTCTGGACCGACTACGTCAGCGAGTTCGCCGACGACGTGTACACCGACGCGTACGGGAACGCAGTCGCAGTCCACGAGGGGCGATCGGACGCCCCGTCGATCGCCTTCTCCGGGCACGCCGACGAGATCGGCTTCATCGTCCGTGACGTGCTCGATGACGGCTTCCTCAGGATCGGGATGATCGGCGGGTCCGATCGGACGGTCTCGAAGGGACAACACGTCACCGTCCACGCGGCAGCCGGGCCCGTACAGGGCGTAATCGGCCAGACGGCGATCCACCTCCGGGAGGCGGGCGACGAGGAGTACGAGGACATCGAAGCGCAGTTCGTCGACATCGGTGCCGAGGACGACGAGACGGCGTCGGAACTCGTCGAGGTCGGCGATCCGGTCACCTTCTCGACGGAGCTCTACGAGCTTTTCGGCACGCGGCTGTCCGCACGGGGGATGGACAACCGCGTCGGGACGTGGAGCGCGGCGGAGGGACTCCGAAACGCCGTGGAGGCCGACGTCGATGCGACCGTGTACGCCGTCAGTACAGTGCAAGAGGAGGTCGGGGTACAGGGCGCGAAAATGGTCGGGTTCGACCTGGCTCCGGACGCGGCGATCGCGATCGACGTGACGCACGCGACCGACAACCCCGACGTTCCCGGAACGCAGACGGGACCGGTGACGCTTGGGGACGGACCGGTCATCGGTCGTGGGAGCGCGAATCACCCGAACGTCGTCTCGTTGGCTCGCGACGCGGCGGACGCGGCGGGGATAGACGTTCAACTACAGGCGGCGGGGATCAGAACCGGAACCGACGCCGACGCCTTCTACACGAGCCGCAGCGGCATCCCCGCTCTCAACGTCGGAATCCCGAACCGGTACATGCACACCCCCGTGGAGGTCGTCGATATCGACGATCTAGACGACGTTGCGGCGCTACTTGGGGCGATCGCCGAGGCGGCGGGCACCGTCGACTCGTTCGCGATCGATATTTGAGGTCACATTGCGATAACCGACGCACGCCGCAGCCGTGACAAGGAGGCACGCACCGGGAGCCAAAGAAAAACCGTTAAAACTCGTCGGGGATTCGTTATCCGTATGGCTGGAACTATCGAAGTACTCGTCCCCGGCGGGAAGGCCAACCCCGGCCCGCCGCTGGGTCCCGAACTCGGCCCGACGCCGGTAGACGTACAGGCCGTCGTACAGGAGATAAACGACCAGACCGCTGCCTTCGACGGAATGGAAGTCCCCGTCACGGTCGAATACGAGGACGACGGCTCGTTTTCGATCGAGGTCGGCGTGCCGCCGACTGCCGAACTCATAAAGGACGAGGCCGGCTTCGACACCGGCAGCGGCGAACCGCAGTCGGACTTCGTCGCCGACATCACGATCGAACAGGTCAAGAAGGTCGCCGAGCAGAAGTCCTCCGACCTGCTGTCGTACGACGTGAAAAACGCCGCAAAGGAGGTCGGCGGCACCTGCGTCACGCTCGGCGTGACGATCGACGGCGAAGACGCCCGGACGTTCAAACAGCGCGTCGACGACGGCGAATACGACGACGTTCTCGCGTAGTTCCACTTCGCTTCTTTTTCGAACTCTCGACCTCGGTCCCGTCCGCTCGAGCGTTGCCGGGGAGATCGAAGCCGAATCGGCCCCGCCACGTCCTGAAAGGAATCGGACTCGAACCCGTGTGTCAACCACACCCCCGCGGACAGCCGCTTCGACGGGTTTAAGTCTCCCATGGGCCACTTTCCGATGAGACAGGTACGCCCTGTTTCACTGACCCGTAGGAGCTACCTACGCGTACTACGGAGGTGAATAATGGCAGACGACATAGTACAAGCAGTCTCTCGCGCACTCGAGGACGCCCCAGAGCGGAACTTCCGCGAAACGGTCGACCTCGCTGTTAACCTGCGCGATCTCGACCTTAACGATCCGTCGAACCGTATTGACGAGAGCATCGTGCTCCCGTCGGGTACCGGCCAGGAAACCAAGATCGTCGTCTTCGCGGAGGGCGAAACGGCCCTTCGTGCAGAGGACGTCGCCGACGAGGTGCTGTCGGCAGACGACATCGAAGACCTTGGTGACGACGCCGATGCCGCAAAAGATCTCGCCGACGAAACCGACTTCTTCGTCGCGGAGGCCCGACTGATGCAAGATATCGGACGCTTCCTCGGGACCGTTCTCGGTCCACGTGGGAAGATGCCGACGCCGCTGCAACCCGACGACGACGTCGTCGAGACGGTCAACCGCATGAAAAATACCGTCCAGGTCCGGTCCCGCGATCGGCGCACGTTCCACACGCGAGTCGGTGCCGACGACATGTCGGCCGACGACATCGCACGGAACGTCGACGTCATCATCCGGCGTCTCGAGGCCAACCTCGAGAAGGGCCCACTCAACATCGACACCATCTACGTCAAAACGACGATGGGGCCGGCAGTCGAGGTGAACGCCTAATGAGCGAAACAGAATCCGTTCGAAAGACGGACACGATCCCCCAGTGGAAACAGGACGAAGTCGACGAGCTCGTCGAGTTCATCGAGGGGTACTCCTCGGTCGGGATCGTCGGCGTCACGGGGATTCCGAGCCGACAGCTCCAGTTGATGCGACGCGATCTCCACGGCAGCGCGGAGATCCGCATGAGCCGAAATACGCTCGTCACTCGCGCGCTCGAGGCCGTCGACGAGGGCTTCGAACAGTTGACAGAGCACATCGCCGGACAGATCGCGCTCGTCGGGACGAACGACAATCCGTTCGGGCTGTACAAACAGCTCGAGGCGTCGAAGACCCCCGCACCGATCAACGCCGGCGAGGTCGCCCCGAACGACATCGTCATCCCCGAGGGAGACACCGGCGTCGATCCGGGGCCGTTCGTCGGCGAACTGCAACAGGTCGGCGCGGACGCACGCATCCAGGACGGATCGATCCAGGTCATGTCCGACAGCCACGTCCTCGACGAGGGCGAGGTCGTCTCCGAGGACCTCGCGTCGGTATTGAGCGAACTCGATATCGAACCGAAAGAGGTCGGCCTCGACCTCAAAAGCGTGTTCTCCGAGGGCGTGCTGTTCGATCCCGAGGAGCTTGCGATCGACGTGGACGAGTACCGCGCGGACGTCCAATCGGCCGCCGCCGCGGCACGGAATCTCTCTGTCAACGCGGTGTACCCGACGACGCGGACTGCTGGCGATATCGTCGCCAAGGCGTCGACGGAGGCGAAAGCGGTCGCGCTGTTCGCTTCGATCGAAAGTCCCGACGTCGTCGGCGATCTGATCGGCAAAGCGGACGCGCAACTGCGTGCGCTCGCCGCACAGATAGACGACGAAGAGGCGCTCCCGGAGGAACTGCAGGGCGTGCAAGCCCCCGCAGCGCCCGCACCCGACGTCGAAGACGAACAGCCTGACGAAGACGACGAAGCCGAAGCCGAAGCCGAAGCCGACGAGGCCGCAGACGACGATGACGACGAAGACGACGCCGCCGACGGCCTCGGCGCAATGTTCGGCTAACTACCAAAGAGGATACAACAATGGAATACGTTTACGCAGCACTCATCCTGAACGAGACCGGAGAAGAGCTCAACGAAGACAACATCACCGCGGTGCTCGACGCCGCCGGTGTCGACGTCGAAGAATCTCGCGTGAAGGCGCTCGTCGCCGCACTCGAGGACGTCGACATCGAGGAAGCGATCGACACCGCCGCCGCCGTGCCCGCCGCGGGTGCGGCCGCCGGTGGTGCCGAAGCGGAAGCCGACGACGACGAGGAAGCGGCGGCCGACGAAGCCGCCGACGAGGCCGAAGAAGAGGACGACGAGGAAGAGGAGGCCAGCGGCGAAGGTCTCGGTTCGCTCTTCGGCTGAGTCGATCGGACACACCCCAGTTCCCCTTTGTTTTACACGATCGAGCGCCAGCTCTGTGGTCCGCAGAGAGTACTCGATCGAGCGCCAGCTCTGTGGTCCGCAGAGAGTACCCGATCGATCGACGGTCCCGCGTTCGCACGGCGACGAGGATCTCACCCCGGTGCGCGAAACGCTTTGAGTCGAAACTGCAGCACGACCGATTCGACGACGTCTGGGGTGCCGATCCACCGGATCGTCACCTCGGTGAGACGGTACGACGGGCCCACGGGGACTTTGCGAGCGGACAGGTCCGCACGCCATCCGTCGCCTTCGATCGCGGCGTCATCGCCCCGGGTGCCC